>NZ_JBEZMM010000067.1:0-35397 GCF_040652715.1 Streptomyces sp. NPDC048196
GGGTTTTCGGACTGCTTCGCTTTACGTCCGAAAACCCGCCCCCGGAGGACCGCACCCGGAACCACAACGAAACCGAGCGCCCCCCGGCCCTGAACCCCACCCCGCCGAAGGCGAAAAACAGAAGAGGTACGGCGGGGCCACCCGACAGCGTGGGCTACCCGGCAAAGCCGTAGACGTCGGCGATCAGCTCGTACGAGCGGACCCGCGCCGCGGGGCCGTGCGCGTTGGACGTGATCATCAACTCGTCCGCGCCGGTGCGCTTGGCGAGGTCGTCCAGGCCCTGGCGGACCGCGTCGGGGGTGCCGTGGACGACGTTGGACAGCCAGCTGTCGACGAAGCCGCGCTCCAGCTCGTTGAAGGGGTACGCCTCGGCCTCCTCGGGGCTGGGGACGAGGCCGGCGCGGCCGGTGCGCAGCCGGACCATCGCCAGCGCGCCGGTCATGACCTGGCGGCGGGCCTCCCGCTCGTCCTCGGCGGCCAGCGCGGAGACGCCGATCAGCGCGTACGGCTCGGCGAGGACCTCGGAGGGCCGGAACGAGGCGCGGTAGAGGTCGAGCGCGGGAAGGGTGTTGGCCGCGGAGAAGTGGTGCGCGAAGGCGAACGGCAGGCCGAGCGAGCCGGCGAGCCGGGCGCTGAAGCCGGACGAGCCCAGCAGCCAGAGCGGCGGGCGGTGCGGGGACTGGACGCCGCCGGGCGAGGTGGCCTGCACCGGCCCGGGCACCGCGTGGATCCTCGCGTACGGGTGGCCGTCGGGGAAGGTGTCGTCCAGGAAGCGGGTCAACTCGGCCAGCTGCTGCGGGAAATCATCGGCCCCCTCGTTCAGCCGCTCGGTGCGCCGCAGGGCCGCGGCGGTGGCGCCGTCCGTGCCCGGTGCGCGGCCCAGGCCCAGGTCGATCCGGCCGGGGGCCATCGCCTCCAGGGTGCCGAACTGCTCGGCGATGACCAGCGGGGCGTGGTTGGGCAGCATGACGCCGCCGGAGCCGAGCCGGATGCGTTGGGTGTGGGCGGCGACGTGGGCGAGCAGCACCGCGGGTGAGGAGGAGGCCACACCGGGCATGGAGTGGTGCTCGGCGACCCAGTAGCGGTGGAAGCCGCGGCGTTCGGCCGTACGGGCGAGGTCGACGGCGGTGCGGACGGCGCCGGCGGCGGTGTGCCCGGCGCCGACCGTCACCAGGTCGAGCACGGACAGCGGCACGGGGGCACTGCCGCGGGCCGTGCCGCGTATTCCGTCGCCGTCGTCGTGCTGCGTCGGGCCGCCGGTCCGGTTGTCGTCTTCGCCGCTCACGGTGCGGGTCCTCTCCTCGTGTCGCCGGGTCTGCCGCAGCGACAACCGGAGAGCAACTCCAGTTATTCCGTCGGTCGGGCGAAGAGTGTCCCCAGGGCCGGGCAGTACCGCGGCCGGTCCAGCAGGCGCAGGCCCTCCCAGGCCGTCACCTGATTGGCGGTGAGCACCGGTTTGCGCAGCTCCGCTTCGAGGGCGGGCAGATGGGCGGCGGTGTGCAGGGCGGTGTCGGGGAGCAGTACGGCCTCGGCGTCGGGGTGGTCGCCGGCGCGGGCGAGCGCGAGGACCTCCTCGCGGCCCCAGGTGCCGACCTCGGCGGCGGTGATGATGCCGCTGCCGCGGGTCGAGACCACCTCCGCACCGGCGGACTTCAAGAACGCCCGGAAGTACTCGGCGACGTCGTCCGGGTATGTCGCGGCGATCGCCACCCGGCGGGCGCCGAGCGCCTGGACGGCGTGCGCGAAGGCGAAGGACGTACTGGAGGCGGGCAGGCCGGCGGTGGCGGACAGTTCGCGGACCTGGTCGTGGGCACCCTCCCAGCCGTAGATGAAGCTGGCGCTGGTGCAGGCCCAGACGACGGCCTGGGCGCCGCGTTCCTTCAGGTCGTCGACGCCGGCCGCCAGCCGGGTCGCGGTGCCCATCTCCAGCAGCGCGTCGGCCCGGTGGGCGTCCTCGCCTATGTCGGTGTGCACGAGCGGCAGGCGGATCCCGCCGCCCAGGAGCGCTTCGAGCCGTGGGTAGTCGTCCTCCGCGGAGTGGCCGGGGTAGAGGAAGCCGACCGATGCCATGCGGGTCTCCCTTGGGTGTGCGGCGGCGGGTGCCGGGTGGTGCGCGGGGTCGGGGCGGGTGGTGCGCCGGGGAAGGAGCGCGGCCGGCGCCACGGGGGTCGCCGGCGGCATCCACGGTACGGTTCCGGGCCGGGTTCGGACCGACCTCAAACCGGGGGCAGCAGGCCCGGATCGTCGGGTGGCAGATGGGGTGGCTCGACGCCGTCCCCTTCGCCGTCCGGAGGTGCGGGCGGCCCGGCGAACGCGGCCTCCGGGGTCACCCGCGGCCCGCCGTCCGCCGACAGCGGCCCGCCGTCCCGTGGCGGCTCCCAGCCGGTCATCGCGGCCGGTCCGCGCCGCGCCACCGGATCGAGCAGCGCCTGGTACGGGCCCACCGCCCGCACCCCGATGGCGCGCAGCGCCGCCCACATCGTCACCTGGTTGGCGGACAGCACCGGCATCCGCAACTCCGCCTCCAGCTGCGGGATGACGTCGTACGTCGGCAGGTTCGTGCAGCTGATGAAGAGGGCGTCGGCGGAACCGACGACGGCCGCCCGGGCCATGTCGACGACGTCGCGGTAGGGCACCTTCCAGATGTGCCGGGTCAGGCCGAGGTAGGCGCGGCCGGTGACCGTGATGCCGCCCTCGCCGAGGTAGTCCTCCAGGGAGTCGGTGACCGATTTCGTGTACGGGGTGACCACGGCGATCCGCCGTGCGCCGATCTCCCGCAGCGCCTCCAGCAGTGCGCCGGAGGTGGTGAGCGAGGGCACGTCCCCCGCCTGTGCCATGGCGGCGCACATCGCCCGCTCGCCCGCCAGTCCGCCGACGAAGCTGCCGGAGGTGCAGGCGTAGCAGATGACCTGCGGGGAGACCGCGCACAGCGCCTGGACGGCAGCGTCCAGCGTTTCGTGCTCGCTGACCAGGCGGGCCAGGTCGAGGCTCACCTCGACGGGCACGAAGGGGGTTCGGGTGAGGTGGAGGGACACGTCGTCGGGCACCCAGCGCCACAGCTCGCGGTCGAGCGCGAAGTCAAAAGGGGCGACAACGCCCACACCGAGCTGAGGCTGGGGGCCACCCAGAAAAGAGACGTCCATTGAAGGCCCCTAGAAGCAACGAAGGGCTGGAATGACCAGGCCGGTGGCCGTGGTGGAAGTGCAGCCGGAGCAAGCCGGGACGTCGGGACAGAGCCGTTGTTGACACGGTAGATACGACTTCTTAGCGTGGTCAATCCTCGCATCTCAGGCATCTGTCGGCGCCCTGTTCCAGTGAAGTGGGCACACCTTTCGAAACGGTTTCTGGCTATGTCCGAAAGCACCGTCCTCGTCCTCGGATCCGACCCGCCGCCCGCCCTCGGCCGGCTGACCGGCCGAGCACGGGTGATCTTCACCGACGAGGCCGGGCTCGCCGGCCGACTCCCCACCGCCGACGTGCTGTTGGCCTGGGACTTCACCTCCGAGGCGATCCGCGAGGCATGGCCGGAGCGGGGCCCGAAACCCCGCTGGGTGCACACCGCGAGCGCCGGCGTGGACCAGCTGCTGTGCCCGGCGCTGGTCGCCGACGACACGGTGGTGACCAACGCCCGGGGTGTCTTCGAGCAGCCGATCGCCGAGTACGTCGCCGGCCTGGTGATCGCCATGGCCAAGGACTTCTACGGAAGTTGGGAGCTCCAGCGGCAGCGGCGCTGGCAGCACCGCGAGACGCTGCGGCTGGCCGGCACCCGGGCCGTGGTGGTCGGCTCCGGGCCGATCGGCCGGGCCATCGGCAGCACCCTGCTGGCACTGGGTGTCAAGGTCGATCTGGTCGGCCGCCGGGAGCGTCCGGACGATCCGCACTTCGGGCTGGTGCACGCCGCCGACGCGCTCAACGGGCTGCTGCCGCACGCGGATTGGGTGATCTGCGCGGCGCCGCTGACCGACGCCACCCGGGGCCTGTTCGGCAAGGAGGCGTTCGGCCTGATGCCGCCGCGGGCCCGGTTCGTCAACGTCGGGCGCGGGCCCCTGGTCGTCGAGCCGGACCTGATCACGGCGCTGCGCGAGTGGCGGATCGCGGCGGCCGCGCTGGACGTCTTCGAGAACGAGCCGCTGCCCGCGGACAGCCCGCTGTGGGACGTGCCGCACCTGATCGTCTCGCCCCACATGAGCGGCGACACGCTGGGCTGGCGGGACGCGCTGGCCGAGCAGTTCCAGGACAACTTCGACCGCTGGGCGGCCGGCGAGCCGCTCGCCAACGTGGTCGACAAACGGCTCGGGTACGTGCCGGTGCAGTGACGGCGCGGGCCGCCCGCCGCGACGGCCCCGCCCCCGCCCGCCGTCCCGCCCGGGGCGGCCGACGCTCGGAGGACGGATGACCACCGAACCGACCCACCTCGCCGACCTCACCGCCACCCGTCTGACGGCCGGCTACGCCGCCGGCGACTTCACCCCCGTCGAGGCCGCCCGGGCCACCCTGGAACGCGCCGAGGCCGCCCAGGCCGCCACCAACTGCTTCACCCGCATCGACGCGGAACCGGCGCTGGCGGCGGCCGCGGAGTCGGCGGAACGCTGGCGCCGCGGGACGCCGGCCGGACCGCTGGACGGAGTGCCGGTCACCGTCAAGGACCTGATCCTGACCCGGGGCACGCCGACGCTGCGCGGTTCGCGGACGGTGCGGGCCGACGGGCCTTGGCCGGAGGACGCGCCGTCGGTGGCCCGGCTGCGGGAGTCCGGTGCGGTGTTCCTCGGCAAGACCACCACCCCGGAGTTCGGCTGGAAGGGCGTCACCGACTCGCCGCGGCACGGGGTGACCGGCAATCCGTACGATCCGCGGCGCACCTCGGGCGGGTCCAGCGGCGGCAGCGCGGCGGCGGTGGCGCTGGGCGCCGGGCCGCTGAGCCTGGGCACCGACGGCGGCGGATCGGTACGCATCCCCGCGTCGTTCTGCGGGATCTTCGCGCTGAAGGCGACCTACGGGCGGGTGCCGCTGTATCCGGCGAGCCCGTTCGGGACGCTGGCGCACGTCGGGCCGATGACCCGCGACGCGGCCGACGCGGCGCTGATGCTGGACGTGATCAGCGGCGCCGACTGGCGGGACTGGTCCCAGCTCGGGCCCGCCACGGGCTCGTTCCGGGCGGCGCTTCACGGCCCGGTCGCCGGACTGCGGGTGGCCTACAGCCCGTCACTGGGCTGGGACGTGCCGGTGGCCGCCGAGGTGGCGGCCGCGGTCCGGTCGGCCGTCGAGGTGCTCGCCGGGCTCGGCGCGCACGTCGAGGAGGCCGACCCGGGCATCGCGGACCCGGTGGCGGCCTTCCACGTCCTGTGGTTCAGCGGGGCCGCCCGGGTCGTCGAGCACCTCGACGAGGCGGACCGGGCGCTGCTCGACCCGGGGCTCCGAGAGATCGTCGCGCAGGGCGCCGACTACCACGCGCTGGACTATCTGGCGGCGGTCGACACCCGGATGGCGCTGGGGCAGGCGATGGGCCGCTTCCACGACACCTACGACCTGCTGGTGACCCCGACCGAGCCGATCACCGCCTTCGAGGCGGGCGTCGAGGTGCCCGCCGGGTCCGGCCACACCCGCTGGACCGGCTGGACGCCGTTCACCTACCCGTTCAACATGACGCAGCAGCCCGCGGCGACCGTGCCGTGCGGGGTGGACGGGGACGGGCTGCCGATCGGCGTGCAGCTGGTCGGCGCACGGCATGCGGACGCGCTCGTGCTGCGCGCCGCGCACGCCCTGTACGAGGCGGGGGCCGCGGAGATCCCCGCACCCCCGGCCCCGTAGGAGCGCCGGCCGGAGACGGGCCCTCAGGCGCGCCGGAAGGAGAGGGTCTCCCCCAGGGCGCCGGCCCGCCACAGGTCCTGGCAGGCGTCCGCCATCCGGTCCAGGCCGTCGACGACGCTGCCCCACACGATGCCCGGCACCCAGCCCGCATCACCGTTGATCAGCAGGTTGTTGCGCTCGTAGAACAGCGCCAGGTCGACGACGGTGGCGCGGCCGCGGTGCTTGGCCCCGCGCTCGTACCCGTAGGAGGCGGTGGCCAACTGGGTGTCGCTGAAGGTGAAGTAGCACAGGTCGCCGGGGATCGGGGTGATCGTCGGGTTCTCCAGCGGCGGCTCCTCCGGCGCGAACGGCTCGACGAGGGCGTAGATCTCGTTGCGGGCGTACTTGGCGTGGTAGACGTCGCCGCCGAGCGGGAGGGCGTCCCACACGGCGTCGCAGGTGATCGGAGCGCGGTCGTCGAGCATCTTGGCCGTGCAGCTGACGCCGCGCTTGTCCAACGAGACTTCGATGAAGCGATCGGTCATGCTCAGATCGTAGGGGGGCAATACCGGCGTACGGAACACTTGGGACCAGCAGTGAACATGAACGGAACACGCCCCGGACGGGCTTGCATCAAGGGCCGGAAACGATCGGCATATCTGCCCGGTGTTCGGGTAGCCGCGCGCCCATGGCTCCACCACCATGGAACACCTCAAAAATGACCGGCACATTGCCACCCGGCATCGGCCGCCGAACGCTGCTCGCGGGGGTGGCGGCGCTCGGCGCGGGTGCCCTCGGAGCGACCGCGGGCTGCTCCCGGGTCGACATCAGCGGCGCCACCGACGGCGGACACCTCCTCGACGACCTGCGCAGCAAGGGCACCGTCCGGATGGGTATCGCCAGTGAGCCGCCCTACGCCTCCATCAACAGCAAGGGCCAGCTGACCGGCGAGGCCCCCGCCGTCGCCAAGACCATCTTCCAGCGCCTCGGCGTCCGGCATTTCGAGCCGGTGCCCGTCGAATTCGGCGCCCTGGTGCCCGGACTGCACTCCTTCCAGTACGACGTGATCGTCGCGGGCATGTTCATCAACAAGGCCCGCTGCGCGGCCGTGCTGTTCTCCGACCCGGATTACGAGTCGAAGGACGCCTTCCTCGTCGCCAAGGGCAATCCACACAAGATCAAGGACTATCCGGACGTCGCCAAGCGCGGCCTGCGCATGGGCACCGGAATCGGCTACGCGGAAATCGACTACGCGGTCGGCAACGGCGTACGGAAAGACGACATCCAGACCTACGGCGACCAGATCGCCGGCATGGAAGCGCTGGAGGCCGGCCGCATCGACTGCTTCGCCGGCACCGCCCTGACCATGATCGAGGCGCTCAAGACCGGCCAGCACCCCAAGGTCGAGATGACCCCGCCCTTCACCCCGAAGGTCGACGGCAAACTCCAGCGCGACGGCGGCGGCTACGGCTTCCGCATCGGCGAGACGAAACTCCGCGACGCCTTCAACCGCGAACTGCACAAGATGAAGAAGAGCGGCGAACTCCTGCGCATCGCCAAACCCTACGGATTCACCGAGGAGTTCATGACCGACCTCACGGCGAAGGAGCTCTGCAAAAAGTGACCTCTGCGCTGTGGGAACTCTTCCTGAAAGGGCTGTGGATCACCATCCAGCTGATGGTCTACAGCGCCGCCCTCGCCGCCGCCGTCGCCTTCGGCATCGGCCTCGCCCGCACCTCCCGCTTCCGGACCGTGCGCTTCCTGTCCGGCGTCTACGTCGAATTCTTCCGCGGCACCTCGGCACTGGTGCTGATGTTCTGGCTGTTCTTCGCGCTGCCCCTGCTCGGCTGGCAGCTCGTCGGCATCTGGGCCGGCACCCTGGCGCTCGGCCTGTCGTACGGCGCGTACGGCTCCGAGATCGTCCGCGGCGCCGTCCAGGCGGTGGCGCCCGCCCAGCGGGAGGCGGCCATCGCGCTGAGCTTCTCGCCCTGGCAGCGGCTGCGGAAGGTGATATTGCCGCAGGCCGTGCCCGAGATGATGCCGCCGTTCAACAACCTGCTGATCGAGCTGCTCAAGGGCACCGCGCTGGCCTCGCTGCTGTCCATCGGTGAGCTGACGTTCCAGGCCAAGCTGGCCCGGCTGTCGACCGGCCAGAGCGCCCAGGTCTACGGCATCATCCTCGTCCTGTACTTCGTGGTCGCGTTCGTGGTGACCCGGATCATGCGGCTGCTGGAACGCCGCGCCAAGGCCTCGGTCGGCCGGGCGGTGCCCCGCGGCGAGGGTTGGTTCTCCCGCAAACTGCCCGTCGAAGCGCAGGGCCCCGAGGCGCTGGCCACCGGAGGGAAGCCGTGAACAACTGGTCATGGAGCTACGTCGGCGAGATCATGCCCGACCTCCTCAAAGGCCTGTGGATCACCGTCCAGGCAACGATCTACGGCTCGCTCGTCTCGTTCGTCCTCGGGCTGGTGTGGGCGCTGCTGCTGCGCTCCCCGAGCCGCTGGGTGACCTGGCCGGTCAGCATCGTCGTGGAGTTCATCCGCAACACCCCGCTGCTGGTGCAGCTGTTCTTCCTGTTCTTCGTGCTGCCGAGCTGGGGCCTGACCTTCGCGCCGCTCACCACCGGCGTGATCGGCCTGGGCCTGCACTACTCGACGTACACCTCCGAGGTCTACCGCGCCGGCATCGACGGCGTCCCGCCCGGCCAGTGGGAGGCGGCCACGGCCCTGAACCTGCCGCGCCGGCGCACCTGGATCGCGGTGATCCTGCCGCAGGCGTTCCGCCGGGTCGTCCCCGCACTCGGCAACTACGTCATCGCGATGTTCAAGGACACGCCGATGCTGGCCGGCATCACCGTCGCCGACATGCTCTTCCAGGCGAACAGCATCAGTGCCACCACCTTCGACTACCTGGAGCCGATCACCGTCGTCGGCATCCTCTTCGTGGTCATCTCCTACCCCACCTCCCTCCTCCTGCGAGCCCTGGAGCGTCGTCTTGTCCGCTGACCACACACCGACGAACGACCAGGCCGGCCCCGCGGACGGGAGCCCTTCCCGCACGGAGACCGGGACGGAGACCGAACTGATCCGCTTCGACAGCGTCACCAAGCGGTTCGGCACCCACACCGTGCTCGACTCGCTGGACATGACCGTCTACTCCGGCAAGCACGTCACCCTCATCGGCCCCTCCGGATCCGGCAAGACCACGATCCTGCGGCTGCTGATGACGCTGCTGAAGCCGGACGAGGGCACCATCAAGGTCGGCCCGCACTTCCTGAGCCACGAGGAGAAGGCCGGCAAGCTCGTCCCGGCCGGCGAGAAGCACATCCGCGAGGTCCGCAAGAACATCGGGATGGTCTTCCAGCAGTTCAACCTCTTCCCCAACATGAAGGTGCTGCGGAACATCACCGAGGCACCGGTGCACGTCCTCGGCCTCGACAAGGACGCCGCCGAGGAGCGCGCCCGCGAACTGCTCGACCTCGTCGGCCTGACCGAGCACCTCGACAAGTACCCCACCCAGCTCTCCGGCGGCCAGCAGCAGCGGGTCGCGATCGCCCGCGCCCTGGCGATGCGCCCCCAGGTGCTGCTGCTGGACGAGGTCACCTCGGCCCTCGACCCGGAACTGGTGGCCGGCGTCCTGGACGTGCTGCGCGACATCGCGCACACCACCGACATCACCATGCTGTGCGTCACCCACGAGATGAACTTCGCCCGGGACATCTCCGACTGCGTGATGATGTTCGACTCCGGCCGGGTCATCGAATTCGGCCCGCCGGAGCAGATCTTCAGCGAGCCGGAACACGAACGCACCCGGGAATTCCTCAGCGCCGTGCTGTGACCGCGCCGCGCACCGCACCGGGCGGTGGTGTGAAAACCCGGTGACCGGCGCCGCGTTCAGGTGGTGTGCCCCGCTTCTCCGGGGCGCACCACCTTTCCCATTTCCGCCCACCGACACCCTTGCCCGCCGAATCCCGCAATATCACCCGGGCCGGCCCGGCGGGCTCGGCCCAACAGTTCCTCAAGTCCCCGGCCTATGGCCGAAAACACGTCTAACGTCTACCGTTCCAGCACTGCCTGCGGACGCACCTGACGCCACCTCATGACCAGGGTGGACGAACGGAGTCGGTCCGTCCCAGGTGTCTGTCCGCAGGAATTGCGACGGGGTCCCTTTTGCATGGGAAGGACAGTGGAGACGTGGACGTCTCATTTCTCGCCACATCAGTCGGCGGCCGGCGAAGAACATCCGGCACCACCCGCCCCGCCCGGCCCGATTTCCCTCCTGGTGCATTCCCGAGGAGCTGATGTGAGCACGCACACCCAGGAGCCGCCGGTCCGCCACCCGGACGCCTACGCGGTGGTCGTCGCCGACACCGTCGACGACGTCGAGCACCTCAACGAACTGCTGCACAGCAATCTGCCGGTCCTCCTCGTCCGGGACCTGGACCAGGCCAGACGCCTGATGGACGGCGAACCGCAGGCGGGCGGGCCCCGGCGGCCGGACCCGCTCCGGGCCGGCCACCTGGAGATCCGGCCGGACGAACAACGGGCGCTGTGGCACGGCGTTCCGCTGGAACTGACCGCCCAGGAGACCGGGCTGCTGGCCCGCCTCGCCCGCGAGGGCACCGGCGTGGTGTCGTTCCCGCAACTCGTCAGGGACGTCTGGGGAGCGTCCTGCGGGGTGGACACCACGGTGATCCACAGCGCGGTACGGCGTCTGCGCCGGAAGCTGGAACAGGCCGGCGTCGACGTCTGCATCGCCTCGGTCCGCGGCTACGGCCTGCGGCTCGCACCCCCGGCCCGAAAGCCGTCAGCGAACTGACATCGACCCGACATTGGCCGCCTCGCCGGTCTGTTCAAGACTGAAGGCGATTCACCGGCGGGGACGCCGCCGAGGGAATTCCGGGCCCCTACCGGAATTCCCTCGTGCGGCCCTCCCCGTCCCGGCCGACAAACCACCGAAGGGGGATACAGATGCGTGTTCACCAGGCAGCCCGCGCACTCCTCGTGAGTGCCGCCGCCGTGAGCATTCTCGGTACGACGGGAATGGCGTCGGGCACCGCCCTTGCCGCGGACCACGGGGCCGCGGTGCAGAAGAAGAGCTGCAAGGTCTCCGCCTACACCGACCGGGTCGACCGGAAGACCGACAAGTTCGGCAGCGGCGCCATCAAGTGCAACTACAAGCCCGCCTACACCAAGTTCACCGTCACCCTGTACAAGGGCAAGAAGAAAATGGCGACGGCGCATTGCGAGAGCCACGGCAGGTCCTGTTTCAAGTCGACCCGCGAGGTCAAGGACGACATGCCCGTGCAGAAGTGGCGCACCAAGGTCACCGCCTCGTGGGGAAAGGGCCTGCACAAGACCGTGTGGAGCAAGCCGCTCTACGGCTGAGCCCGCCCCGGCACACGACCCGGCCGCCGACCACCGGCCGCTGACCACCGACTGCCGACCACCACCTCACGACCAGCAAAGGCAGATACGTATGCGCAGGATCATTGCGGGCGCCGCGGGGGCCGCGCTCGCCGCCACCGCCCTGGTGGGCGCCCTTCCGGGCGCCGCCTCGGCCACCGGCAGCGACGTCCACGCCCAGAAGAAGGTCTACAGCCAGAAGGCCAAGCCGACGAGGAAGTCGACCAAGTTCGACCCCTACTGCAACACCGTCTCCAACGGCCGCAAGATGGCCGGCATGGCGTGCTTCCGGGCCAAGGGCGACCGGGTCTGGATCAAGGACACCCTCAAGGACGGCCTGCGGGTCGAGGTCCGCGGAACGGTCAACTCCGGTGGCCAGCCCGGCTACCGGTGTTACGGCAACTACAAGGGCGGCTGGCAGGTCTGCAACTTCGACCGCCAGATGGCCGAGAAGCACGTCTTCCTGTGGTACGTCAGCACCTGGAAGGGCAACAAGATCAAGTGGACCAGCGACGAGAAGATGCTCAGGACCTCCTGAGCACCTCGCCGGCCCCGCCGGTCCGACGGGCCGGCGGGGCCACCTGACGCCGCGGCGGGCACACCCCCGCCGCACCGCTGACGGCCCCGCCGGCCCGCTCCGCCCCGCCTTTGGCCTGCAACGAGCCTTCTACCGGCCACGAGTTGGCCGAATCCCATCGCTCTTCCCGCGCTCCCCGGCCCTCCCCTGCCGATCCCGGAGGCGGCCGAGCGACACCGTGACACTCCCGCCCCAGGGCCTCAGCTTCGTGACCTTGGCATATGCCAGAGTCTCAAGCCGCAGTACAGAAAACCGAAGCCCGGCTCTTTTCGGTCAAGACCCCCTCCATCGAGGGCCGTTGGCCGCTATCGTGATAGCAGCCCCGTTGTCCGGGATCGGTCGTCCACGACGTCGTCCGGCCTGCCGACGGCGGTGACGACGCAAGCGGTACCAACCTGCTAGGGGGACACCGTGGCGCTGAAGCCCGAGCCGACCGCGCCGTTCCATTCGGTGCAGTACGCCCTTCGCGTGCTCGAAACGATCTCCAGGCACGCCGACGGCGTGACCGATGTGCAGATCGCCCGGGAAACCGGCCTGTCCCCGGGCCAGCTGGCCCACCTCCTGTCGATGCTGCGGCGCGAGGGCTACGTCGAGCAGGTCGCCGACGGCGCGTACGTCGTCGGCGAATCGCTCCTGCTGCTGGGCTCCGGCGGCAACCGCGAGCAGGCGCTGCGCGACAAGCTGCAGCTCACCCTCGACCAGCTGCGGGACTCGGTCGGCGCGGCGGTCTACATCAGCCGGTACATCGACGGCGAGGTCAAGATCCTGCACTACGCCGACGGGCCGCTGGCACCGAAGGTCAACGAGTGGGCCGAGTTCCGCCGTACGGCACACGCCAGCGCGGTCGGCAAATGCCTGCTCGCGCAGCTCGACCACGACGGCCGCAAGGACCACCTCTCACGCCACAAGACCGCCCGGCTCACCTCCCGGACGATCACCAACGAGAAGGTGCTCTTCCACAAGCTCGACAGCCAGCCGCCCACGGTCCCCGTCCTGGACCTCCAGGAGTACGCCGTCGGCACGGTCTGCGCCGCCGTACCGATCACGGCCGGTTCGACGGTGGGCTGCCTCGCCCTGTCGATGCCGCTGGAACACGCCCACCGCCTCCGCCAGGCCGCCGACACCCTCAACCGCAAGGCCGCGCCGGTCCTGCTGTCGTTGGCGATCTGATCCGGGTGGGGTGGCTTGCCGCCGGAGGGGCGGCGGGGCCCCTGGGGGGCTCCCGGCGGGCCGGTGCTCTCGGCAGGTGGTCATGAGCACCCCGTTCGACCAGGTAGTATTTCTTTCGTCAGCGCGCGCCGCTAGCTCAGTTGGTTAGAGCAGCTGACTCTTAATCAGCGGGTCCGGGGTTCGAGTCCCTGGCGGCGCACGTAGGAAGTGGGCGCCCTCGGTTTCCGAGGGCGCCCACTTCGTTATGCCTGCGGGGGGGCGGGTGGCGGGCTACGGACGGCGCGTCCCGCGGGGGCGGGCAGCACGACGGCAGGCGCGCACCCGAGGGCGGCCGATGGCAACCGATGGCGAGGTGAGCCGAGTCACGCGTACGGGACGCGTACGGGACGCGTACGGGTGGTGGCCGACGGAGCCCGGCGCGCAGGGAGCCCCCGGCACCTGCCGCTCGCCGCGTCCGCCACTGCCCGGCCCGCCCGCCATCCGGTCCGCCCGGCCACCGTTCCATCCCGTCCGCTCACCGCGCCCTGCGGCCCGAGGGGCATCCCGTCCGGTCACCGTTCCAGCAATGCCAGCCGGTCGTGCTCGCGGTAGACGTCCAGCAGCGCGTCCCGGTCCTCCGCCGTAAACCTCCGGTATCCCAGGTGGCCCAGGTCTCCCCGCCCGGCCGCGCCCTCCCTTCTTGCGCTCCGCCCCATCGGCCTCCACCACACCGGGTCCGGGCAGCGGAAGCCGGCGCGGCGCAGCGCGACCCGGTGGACCTTGTTCGTGGCGGTGACCGGGAGCGCTGCCACCGTCCGTAGGAACCGGGGCGCCATCTTCGTCCCGAGGTCGGGTTGCGCGGCGAGGAAGGCCGCGAAGTCCTCACGGTCGAATCCGGTCCCTTCGCGCAGCGAGAGGGCCGCCATCACCTGGTCGCCGGCCACCGGGTCGGGCACGGCGTACACCGCGACCCCGGTGGCCGGCGCGTAGCGGGCGAGGATGTTCTCGATCATCGCGGCGGCCAGGTTCTCGCTGTCGACCCGCAACCGGTCGTCGGTCCGCCCGGCGAAGTGGAAGAACCCCTCGGTGTCCCGGAAGAAGAGGTCACCGGTCCAGTACCAGCCCGCCCCGACCCGCCCACCCGTCGACCGGCCGCGTATGCGGTCCGCGGTCGCCTCGGGATTGCGCCAGTACCCCTCGAAGGAGCTGCGGCCCCGGTTGACCAGCTCGCCGATCGCCTCCTCCCCGTTGAGCAGCCGGCCGGCCGCGTCGAGCCGGGCGCGTGGGAGTTCCGCGCCGGTCTCCGGGTCGACGACTGCGAGGTCGTCGCCGGGGGCGGGCCGGCCGATGGCGCCGGGCGGAGTGTCCGGGGTGCGCTGGATCGCCGCGCCGCCCTCGGAGGAGCCGTACCCCTCTATCAGGCGCACGCCGAACCGCTCCGCGAACCGGGCGACGTCGACCGCACCCGCCTCGGTGCCGAACCCGGTACGCAGCGGGTGATCACGGTCGTCGGGGGCGGGCGGGGTGGCGAGCAGATACTGCACGGCGCGCCCCACGTAGGTGAAGTACGTGGCGCGGTAGCGGCGTACGTCGGGGAGGAACGCGGAGGCCGAGAAGCGGCGGCGCAGCGCGACGCCCGCGCCGCCGGACAGCGCGGGGGCCCAGCCGGCGATCACGGCGTTGCCGTGGAACATCGGCATGCAGAGGTAGTGCACGTCGTCCGGCCGCACTCCGAGGAAACCGACGAGCGAACGGCCGGCGGCGGCCAGCCGTCCCTGGGTGCAGAGGGCGGCCTTGGGCGCGCCGGTGGAACCGGACGTGAAGTAGAGCAGCATCCGCGTCCCCGGCTCCACGCCCCTCCGCCCCGCCACCGCGAGGGTCTCCATGGGCGAGGCTCCTTCATACGGGCGCAGCAGCTCCTCATAGGCGGGGTCGTCGACGATCAGAACCCGCTCGGAGAACGGAATGCCGAGATCCAGTCCGGCGAGCAACGGCATGTAGGCACGTTCGGTGATCAGCAACGCGCAGTCGGTGTGCCGGATGTCGCGCATGAGCTCCGGGCCGCGTCGCGTGGGGTTGATCCCGGCCACGGCGGCTCCGGCGAGGGCCGCCGCGCTCAGCCACAGCGGATACTCGAGGACGTTGTCGAGCAGCACACCGATATGCGGTTCCGCCCCGCGCGGCAACAGCTCCCCCAGCAACGCGGCCCGCGCCGCGGCACCCCCCGCCAACTCGTGGTGCGTCAGCCTCCGCCCCCCGCACCGCACCCCGACCCGCTGATCCCCCCACTGCCCCTGCACCAACTCGGCAACGGTCCCCGCACCGCGACCGCCGCGACCGCCGCAACCGCCCTCCGCGCGCCCCTTCCTGCCGCTCGCGTCCTCGCCCTTGCCCTTGTCCTTGTCCTCGCCCACGATCATGCCTTTGACCGTGCCGTTGCTCTTGCTGTTGCTTTTGCCGTTGCTCTTGCTGTTGGCCGCGCTCGTACCCTTGACCGCACTCTTGCTCTTGCTCTTGCTCTTGCTCTCGTCCTTGGCCTTGTCTTTTGCCTTGCCTTTGGCCGCCGTCATGCCGCCGGACTGTAACTGACGTACCGTCAGCTTCCCACCCCCTCTACCGGCCGGCGCGACCCATACAGACGGCCTACGCCCCTCCCTCCCCTCGACCGGACTCAACCCGTGGTACCAACCCACACACCCCTCACAACCAACCCGTGGTGTGACGCCACCAACCCCTCGCCTCCGTAACGTAATTAACGCCTCCCCGGGGGAAGTCGGGGAGGCGTCAAGGGCAGGAACGCCCAAAGCAAAGGGGAGAGATGAGAGGGGACAGAGGAGGAGGTCAGAAATGCCAGCCGGTCAGGAGGAGAGGCAGCTCAGGACAGGTCGACGTCCGAGCAGGCGTAGAAGGCATTGCCGGTGTCGGCGATGTTCCAGACCCCCAGGATGATATGGCGGCCCGACTTCTGCGTGGGGATCGTGCCCTGATGCTGGACGGTCTCCCCGGGCCGTGTGCCGCCCATGGGGACCGTCATGAACGGCTCGGGTTCGAGGTCCGCGCGGGTGAGGGGCTTGGTGGGGTCGTAGCTGTCCTTGGTGATGAAGTACTCGAAGTCCGTGGTGGCGTGCCGCGCGGTGAGCCGCCAGGTGAAGGTGTAACCCTGCCCCGGAGTGAGCTTGGTGCCGGGCCACTTGCCACCACGAGGATCGTCGAGCTGCGCGAAGTTGTCGTGACCCGCTGAGCAGATCTTGCCGTCCGCAGGACCTGCGGCGGGGAAGCCCTTGGGCCCCTCGACACTCTGCGGCTCGTACTGAATCGCGCCGCAGTCCTTGACGGTGCCGTTGGCACAGAGCGCCTGCCGACTCGGGGGTGCATCGCTGTAGCCGTGGCTGGACGCGCTGCCCGTCGAGAACAACGAGACACCGACGACCCCGAGCCCGATGACGGCAGCACTGATCTTTTTACGCATGCTTCGCTCCTGAAGAACGTGGGGGGAGTTCCATGAGCTGAGTGAAGTGCCGTGCGGTCTAGACCAAGTCGCAGACTAATTAAGGGGGTTAGGCATGTCCAGACCAATGCCATGACTGAATCCGGGCGGTCATCGGATCGGAGCGCTGATCGGATGGCGACGGTCAACGGTCATTGGGGCGCGGGTCGCCGTCGGATGGAGACCTCTCACTGGGGCGGTATGGGTAACCGGGTCGGGGGCGGATGACCGGATCGGGGCGGGTGACGGGGGTGGGCGGTAACCGGATCGATGTGGGCAGCGGGTCTCTATGGGCTTCGGAGACGGCGCAGGCGGCGGATCGGCTCGGGCAGCGGACCGTCCGCGGGTGCCGGGTCGATGCAGGGGCTCGGAGACAGCGCAGGCGGCGGATCGGCTCAAGTAGCGAACCGGCGCGGTGCCGGCGACGCGGCTGTCCGATCGACGCGGCTGTCAATCGGCGTGGTGTCTGGCTCGACGCGGTCACCAGAGCGACGGCGCTACCAGACCAATGTCCAGATGAATATCCAGAGCGATGTGCAGGTCGTGGGATGGGGAGGGGCGGGGGGGGAGGGCGGGGGGCGGAGGGCGGGTGGCGGAGGGCCGGGGGACGGAAGGCGGGGGCGGGGGGCGGGGCGGGGACAAGCCGAGGGGGAGGCTCGGGGATGCGCCGGGACGCGCCGAGGGGAAAGTCGGGGACCGGGGGCAGAACGAGCCGAAAAGGAGGTACTGGGACCGAGGGGCCGGGGCGAGCCCAGGGGGAGGGCCGGGCACAGGAGCCAGGACGCGCCGAGAGGGAGATGCGGGGACCGAGGGTCGGGAAGAGCCCAGGAGGAGGCTCGGGGGCAGAGACCAGGACGAGCCCAGGGAGAGGTTCGGGGACAGGGGGGCATGACGAGCCGGAGGGGAGGTACGGGGAAACGGGCCGGCACCAGCCGAGGGGGAGGTTGGGGGACGGGGGCGGGCGGGTTGAGGGAGGGGCGGGTTAGGCGGCTGTGGGGAGGGGGGTGGTGGGGCGGGCGGCGGTGTGGACCAGGGCGGTGTAGGTGCGGCGTAGGGCGATGAGGGATTCCTGGGCCTCGCGGTAGACGGCGGCGTCGGGGCCGCCGCGGTGGGCGAGGGTGCGTACGGGCGCGCAGTGGCGGTCCATCGCACTGAGCCAGGCGCGGTGTTGGGCCGGGAGGTGGCGGCGCAGGAGTTGGCGGCGGCCCTCCCCCATGCGGCGGCCGCCGATGCCGAGTACCGCGTCGGCGGCCTGGAGTACGGGCGGCTCCAGGGCACCCTGTTCGACGAGCGCACCGAGCACCGCGCGTTGCTGCGGAGTGGCCGGCGCGGCCGCCAGGTTGGCGGCCTCCGCGTGGAGTTGGGCGCGCAGTGCGTGCTGGACCCGGACCAGGCGACGGAGGGCGGTCGGCGTGGAGGAGTCGTCGGGCGAACGGCCCGCGAGGGTCTCGGCGAGCCGCAGCAGCCAGATCCCGTGTGCCTCCAGGCGGGTGGCGGCGAGCATCAGCCGGTCCAGGCGGCTGAGCGGTTGCCCTTCGGGGGCCCAGCGCACGATGGGCACGAGCTGTTCGGTGCGGGCCAGTTGGTCGATGGGGATGTGGCGGCGGGGCTTGCGTTCGGGGGCCCAGTTGTGGAGGGCGAGGGTGGGCAGGGCGACGAACTGGTCGTGGTCGATGCGGTGTGCGATGGCCGCCCACAGTTCGAGGAACGCCTCGTCGGCGACCTCGCGTGCGGCCGGCGCCTGCGGGTCCAGTCCGCACCAGCCGCACGCCACCGCGATCACGGCGATGCGCATGGCCGCGGCTTCCGCATTGCGCGGCGAGAGTCGGGAGACCCGCTGCCGCAGGGCGGACAACACGTCGTCTCGATGGGCGCGTTTGACGAGTGCGACGGCGGTCTCGCGGTCGGGTGCGGTCGCGGCGGAACGTGCCATGGCGTCCAGTCGGCTCCACGTTCCGATCATGGAACGGACCGGTGGCCGCTCGGGCAGGAATCCGTGTACGCGGGGGTCGTGGCCCGCGCTCTGCTGGGCCTGGCCGCCGGTGCTTCCCGTGCCACCAGCGCCGCCGGTCGACGGGTCCGCTTCCGTACCGCGCCGTGCCGCCGGTACGGAGCGGGGGGAGGGCCGGGGGTCAGTGCCGGTGGCGTCGGCGGGGGTAGCGGGGGCCGCATGGTCGGCTGCGGTGGTGGCGTCGGCAGGGGTAGCCGGGGCGGCATCGTCGGCGACGGCGACGGCGGTGGCGGTGGCGGTGGCGGAGATGCCCGCGCCGCTGCATCCGGGTGGGTTGGGGGGTGCTGTTGGCACGTGGGTGGCTGGCGCCTCGGCCTGCCCGGGCGTCACCCCCGTCCCGGCAGCCGCACTCCCAGCCGTTCCTGCCCTGGCGGCACCCGATCCTGCCCTGGCGGGACCCGGTCCCTTCTTGGCGGCACCCGGTCCCGTCTTGGCGGCACCCGATCCTGCCTCGGCGGGACCCGATCCTGTCTTGGCGGGAACCGACATCGCCCCCGTCTCCGCAGCCCTCAGGGCCGCTACCGTCTCCGCTGTCCTCAGGGCCGCTCCCGTCTCCGCTGCCTTCGGGGCCACTCCCGTCTCGGCCGTACCCGGAGTCGCCACCGGCCGAGCAGCCGCCGTCCCGTCCGCACCGGAAGCTGCCGTCACGGCCGTCTCAGGTGTCACTTGCGCCCCCGGGATCGCCGCCGTCACCGTCGCAGCCTCAGCCGCTGCCCCCACACCGACAACAGCAGCTGCATCCGTCCGCACCGCTGCCCTCGTCCGCGCAACTGCATCTGTCCGGGCCGCTGCCGGCGTCCCCGGGTCATCGCTCCCCCGCGCCGTTGCCGCTCCCGCTCCCGTTACCGCCGCCGTGGTCCTGATCGTCGTCTCCCCCATCAGCCTTTCAGCCCTCCCTAGCTTTTCCCCGTGAGCAGCCGGGCCAGGTGCATGTCCATGTCGAGATAGCGGCTCTCGTCGCCGGGTGGGACGATCGCCGCGGTCTGCTCCAGCCAGGCGGTGAGCTCCGCGGCGCGCACCGTCAGCTCGCAGACGCTGTCGTCGGTGGTCAGCTCGATGTGCACCCGACGCTGCTCGCCCGGCCGGCGGAACGGCCACACCCTTACGTCGCCCTCACCGGCCTCGTCGTACAGCCCGACCAGCAGCAGGTCGCGGGCGAAGACCCAGGTGGCGACCGTGCGGCCGCGGCTGATGAAGGCCACCTCGACCTCGTACGGGCGGTCGCTGCGGTAGCTGAACCGGCCGGCCACCGGAACTGCTTCGTCCGGTCCGAGGAGGAGCCGCATCTCGAGGGTGCGTTTGGCTGTCGACACCACGACGATCAACCTTTCCGACAGAGGGGCGAGTCCCGGGTGCCCGGTCCGGGGCGCGCGTCCTGGCAGACGTTGCTGTGGAGGGTGGGGTTGCGGGATGCGAAGGAGGAGTGACGGACGCCATGGCCGCCTCCCTCTTCTTGTGCTCGATCCGTTCGCCTTGGCTCTCGGCTGCAGCCTCTCAATCGCCAGGACATATCGCATGTTGACGGGGCAACTGCTGCGCTACGGCCATGGGATCGGTGAACTCGATCTTCACCGAGCAAATCGGGTGGCTCGGGAGTCGAAGGTCCCAAGATGCGGGGACTTTCGGCCCGTGGGGTGGCGGGATGTGCGCGGTCGGAGCGGTGAGAGCGGCTGGGGGCGGCGGAGGGCGACCGGGGGGTGGGCGTCGGACGCTTCGGGTGGGTTGGTGGCGGGGAGTGCCGGCCGGGGGGAGGGGCTGCGGTGCGGCGAGCACAGGCTGGAGTGGCCGGGATCACATGCGTGGGGTGCGTGAGCTGGGCTGTCCGGGGTACGGAGCACCGCCCGAGGTCGTGTAGAGTTCTTCACGTCAGCAGGCGCCGCTAGCTCAGTTGGTTAGAGCAGCTGACTCTTAATCAGCGGGTCCGGGGTTCGAGTCCCTGGCGGCGCACTGTAAGACTGAGGCCCCTCGCCAATGGCGGGGGGCCTCAGTCATGTCCTCAGTCATGCCCTCCGCGGTACGCGGGTGTGGGCCGTAGATCATGCGCTGTGGGCTGTGGGGTGGGGGCCGTGGGTCATGCGCTGTGGGCGGTGGACCGGACTGGGCTGTGAGCTATCGGCCGGGACTGGACTGTGGGCTGTGGGTCGGGCTATCAGGCGCGCGGTCGGGGTGATCTTCACTCCCGACAACATCCAGAGGACGAGCGGGGCGAGGGCGCCCGCCGGGGCGCGCCAGACCCGCCGCCGTCGTCCACCGGGAGGAGCAGCGCTCCGACGGCGACCACCGAAAGGATCACGCAGAGCAGCACGCCGACCGGCGCCGTGCCCGGCCAGTGGCTGCTGCGAGCGGGCCGGCCAAGGCGATCCGGTGGGCCTCGGCTCCGGGAATGCGTCCGGGAAGCTGCCGGTCCTCATCGGCCACGAAGTCCTCAGCTTCGCCCTGGCTCCGGTCGCCGGGCACTTTCCCCTTTCCCCCTTCCCATGGCCGCCCGCCCCGACCTGCACACCGCGGCCGACCCCGTAGCTCTCCACCCCTAAGCCTCACCCCGCCGCGCCGTGCCGCCGGTCATGGGCACCGAGGGCTGGCTGCATGGGCACCGAGGGCTGGCTGCTCTGGAAGTCGGCCGGGAGGGTGACCCGACTCTCGTCCACCCGGTGGGCCCGGCGCGGCGGCCCGGTGATCGCCGTGCCGGTTCCCCCGACCATGGCCGCGGTGGCGATCGCAGATGGGGTGGTGATCTTCCGCAGGTCGCCGCGGGTCAGGTACTGCTGGCGGGCAGGGCGCGGCCGGCGAGCTGGGCCTCGATGTCGGAGCGGCGTACGGCGCCGACCGCGCCCCACTCGGGTCGCGCTGGCGCGTAGGCGACGAGCAAGGCCTCCCGGGCATCCCAGGAGACGGGATGCCCGGGCCCCGCACGGAAGGTGGCGGGGGACACCTCGGCCGCCCTCGGGTGCGGGGAGGCGGATGGCGTAGTCGTCTGACGGTGTAGTCGGCTTTGGGCGCGGAGCGGCTGACGCTGCCTGCGCGTTCGACGTGGTGTGCGGCGACGACGGGCCGCTCCTTGCTGACAAGGCCGGTGCGGGCGATCCGGCCGGCGGTGGGATGCGAGCCGTGAAGCATCTTGGGTACGGCGACGGGAGGCGCGGCTCGGGCTGGTGTAACCGTTGCGTCCGGCGTGCCGCGGTCGTCCCTTTGCGCACCGCACTCGCCCCTTCGCGCGTCACCCCCTCCGGTCGTAGGCGACCACCCTCCGGCCGTACGCCACCCCCTCCGGCCGTACGCCACCACCCTCCGGCCGTACGCCACCGCCGCCCGGCCGTACGCCACCGCCGCCCGGCCGTACGCCACCGCCGCCCGGTCGTGCGCCGCCGGTGTTCGTTCATGCGCCGGCTCGGGCCGGTGCCTCCGCATGTGGTGTGCGCGCCCCGTCGAGTGCCAGCTCATACGCACGCCGTGCGGTGATCCGGACGGGCCGGGCATGGTGGGTCGGCCGCGTACGTTCGCCACTCGCCAGCAGCGGAGTATCGGCCACCCCGTCAAAAGAGGGCGCCATGTGGGCATTTTCGGGCGGTTACGGGCTCGGGCGATGTGCGCTCCGCCATACACCGTCCCGCATGGCACAGCCTTGCCCGTATCCCCCTTGGACCGTCTTGCGATCAAGGGATCCGGTTCGGGAACCTGACCTGGGAACTCGGCCGAAAAGTGGCTGGGTTCAAGGGAGTTGGGGACTAAGGGATACGTCGGCTGGCGTGATGTGGACGCCGGGGAACCCGTGGCTCGGAAGAGCGGCCGGGGGCGCCCGTCACACCGCCGGAAACGGCCGCCGCTGCCCGCCGGCGCGGCGGCCCGACATCAACGAGCCCGAGTCGGTCGAGGGGGACCGGGGAATCGGGCCATCAGGAGATACGGCACGCAGCATGCGCTGCGTGCGGGGGGATGGACTCATGACGTCGCCGCCTGACGACGTCCGGCCGCAGCATTCGCGCGGTCCGGACCCGGACAATCCGCTTCCACACGATGACGGGCCGCCGGCCCACGATCCGCCGCCGTACGATCCGCCGCCGTACGACTCGCCTCCACACAGTGCGCCTCCAGACGGTGCGCCTCCAGACCGTGCGCCTGCACACGGTGCGCCTCCACACAACACCCCTTCACGCGCCGCACTTTCGCGCGACGCGCCTCCACAGGGCGCGCCTACGCACCAGGCGCCTCCACACACCACGCTTCCGCACCCCACACCTCCGCCGGACACACCTCTGCACCATGCACCTCCACAAGGCGCGCCTCCCCACCCCACACCTCCACACCACTCACCTCCACGAGGCGCGCCCCCACACCATCCGCCTCCTCACCCCACCCCTTCCCACCCCACACCTCCGCACCACGCGCGCACAGACACTCACCCGCACCACTCACCCCCCATCCCCCCACCGCCGCCCATCACCGCCCGGCCGCGCCTGCGGCGGCAGCAACCACCGCAGAGGCACCACCCGCAGCAGGTGCAGCAGCGGCAGCACGAGCCGCAACAGGACCGGCAGCACGGTCGGCAAAAGGAGCGGCAGAAAAAACAGCGCCAGCAACGACAGCAGCAACAACAGCGCCAGCGGCAGCAACGGCGCAGTTCGCAGGAGGCGCTGCCGCGTTATGACTACGAGCACCACAGCCGGCTGGCCGGGCCGTTGACGCAGCCCGAGCCGGGGCGCCCGTACCGGGTGCGTTATCGGTCGCTGCTCGCCGGGGAACCGCACCGGGTGCGTGCGGCGTTGTTGCTGGGGGCCGCGCCGTTGCTCTCGCTGGGGTTGCTGACGTGGCTGCTGCAGCCCGGGCACTGGACGCATCGCGACTATCCGGCGCACGCCTTCCTGCCGGCGCTGGACTCCGTGATGCTGGTTTCGATCGGGCTGATCGAGTTCTTCCGCTGCATGAACGTGCTCTCCAACGCGCACGCCACGCTCGTCGCCCGCGACCCCGTGCCGGTCGTGCCCGAGAGCGGCACCCGGGTCGCCTTCCTCACCTCCTTCGTGCCCGGCAAGGAACCGCTGGCCATGGTGACGAGGACGCTGGAGGCGGCGGTCCGGGTGCGGCACCGCGGGCCGGTGCACGTCTGGCTGCTGGACGAGGGGGACGACCCCGAGGTCAAGGAGGTCTGCCGGCGGCTGGGGGTGCGCCACTTCACCCGTAAGGGCATCCCGGAGTGGAATCAGGCCAAGGGACCACATCGCGCCAGAACCAAGCACGGCAACTACAACGCCTGGCTGCAGGCGCACGGCGACGACTACGACTTCTTCGCGTCCGTCGACACCGACCATGTGCCGCTGCCCAACTACCTGGAGCGGATGCTGGGCTTCTTCCGCGACCCGGACGTCGGGTTCGTCATCGGCCCGCAGGTGTACGGGAACTACGACGGCTTCGTCACCAAGGCCGCCGAATCGCAGCAGTTCCTCTTCCACGCGCTGATCCAGCGGGCCGGGAACCGTTACGGCGCGCCGATGTTCGTCGGCACCTCCAACGCCGTACGCATCAGTGCGTTGCGGCAGATCGGCGGGCTGTACGACTCGATCACCGAGGACATGGCCACCGGCTTCGAGATGCACCGCGCCAAGAACCCGGCGACGGGGCGGAAGTGGAAGTCCGTCTACACCCCGGACGTGCTCGCCGTCGGTGAGGGGCCCACCGCCTGGACGGACTTCTTCACCCAGCAGCTGCGCTGGTCACGCGGGACGTACGAGACGCTCCTCAAGCAGTTCTGGAAGGCACCGCTCACGCTGTCCCCGGGACGGCTCTTCAACTACACCCTGATGGTCATCTTCTATCCGATGTCGGCACTGAACTGGCTGCTGGCGGCGCTGAGTTGTTCGTTGTTCCTGGGGTTGGGCGCCTCGGGCGTCAACATCGATCCGACCGTCTGGCTGATGTTGTACGGCAACGCGTCGGCGCTGCAGATCGGGCTGTACGTGTGGAACCGGCGGCACAACGTCTCGCCGCACGAGCCGGAGGGGTCGGGCGGGGTGGCCGGGATGGTGATGTCGGCCCTGTCGGCGCCGATCTACGCGCGGGCGCTGTGCGATGCGGTGCTGCGCCGCAGCAGCCGGTTCGTGGTGACGCCGAAGGGCGATGCGTCGAGCCCGGACACGCTGCTGGGGACGTTCCGGGTGCATCTGTTCTTCCTGGTCGTCTTCGGGGGTTCGCTGGTGGCCTCGTTCGTCCTGGGGCACAGCCATCCGGCGATGATCGTCTGGGCCGTGCTGGCGATGCTGATCGCGATCGCGCCGATCGTCGCCTGGCGGCTGTCCGTACGCAGGGAGAAGCGGCAACGACAACGGCAGCGGAAGCGGCTGCAGGCCGAGGCAGCCGGCGGGCGCGCGTCCTACGCCCTTCCCCGCTACACCGCCAGCTCGCCCGCCGACCCCCGGCAGACCGCCCCGTACGACGGACACGGCGGACACGGCGGACACGGCGGACACAGCGGACAGAGCGAATACAGCGAACGCGCCGGCCATATCGACCACACCGACCACGCCGACACCGTCGACCCCACCGACCGCGCCCACCACACCGACGGCACCGACGGCTCCGACGGCACCGCACAGATCCAGCCCACCGCTCACTCCGGTGAGACCCTGCAGACCGCTCTTGGGGGACGTCAGTCATGAAGTACCGTCCGAGCCGTCGCCTGCGTCGACTGACGATCGCGACGGCGGTGGTGCTCGCGCTGGCCGGGGTGAACGGGCCGGTTCTCTACGGCTTCGCCTCGGAGGAGTACCACCAGTACAAGATCAATCAGCCCGGGTACAAGGCGGTGAACGGCCACTGGGACGTCGTCGACGTCCCCGCCGCGTACCGCATCAACACCATCCATGCGGCCCTGCTGCACACCGGCAAGGTGCTGCTGGTCGCCGGCTCCGGCAACAACGCCGCGAACTTCCGCGCCAAGTCGTTCCGCACTGTCCTGTGGGACCCCGTGAAGAACACCTTCACCAACATTCCCACGCCCAAGGACCTCTTCTGCTCCGGGCACACCCAGCTGCCGGACGGCAAACTGCTGGTGGCGGGCGGCACCCAGCGCTACGAGAAGCTGAAGGGCGACGTGAAGAAGGCCGGCGGGCTCATGATCGTCTACAACGAGGACCCGGACGGGCCCCGGACGTTCCCGGCCGGCACGCTCTTCACCGGCCGGGAGAACGGCAAGACCTTCGCGTCCAAGGACCCGGTGGTCGTGCCGCGGGCGAAGAAGACCAAGGACCCGGCGACCGGCCGGGTGACCGTGACCCACAGCGAGGCGCGGATCTACGTCGAGGCCCTCAAGAACGGCCGGAAGTACGCCACCGGCGCCCAGGACAACTACCGCATCCACGGCCTGACCGGCCCCGATGCCCGCAACTTCTACGGCATCGCGCAGAAACTCTCCTTCGACAAGAAGGACTTCCAGGGCATCAAGGACGCCTTCGAGTTCGACCCGGTGGCCGAGCGCTACCTCCGCGTCGACCCGATGAACGAGGCCCGCTGGTACCCGACGCTGACCACACTGCAGGACGGCACGGTGCTGTCCGTCTCCGGACTGGACGAGATCGGGCAGGTCGTGCCCGGCAAGCAGGAGATCTACGACCCGGCGACGAAGAAGTGGCACTACCTGCCGCAGCCGCGCTTCTTCCCCACCTATCCGGCGCTCTTCCTCACCGACCGGGGCCGGATCTTCTACACGGGCTCCAACGCCGGTTACGGCCCCGACAACGTCGGCCGGACGCCCGGGATCTGGGACCTGCGGTCGAACTCCTTCCGGCCGGTGCCCGGGATGAGCGACCCGGACCTGCTGGAGACGTCGATGTCGGTGCTGCTGCCGCCCGCCCAGGACCAGCGGTACATGGTGCTGGGCGGCGGCGGCGTCGGCGAGGACCCGCGGTCCACGGACCGGACCCGGATCGTCGACCTGCACGAGACCGCACCGCGCTTCCGGGACGGGCCGCGGCTGTACGCCAAGGCCCGCTACCCGAGCAGCGTGATCCTGCCCGACGACACCGTGCTCACCACCAACGGCTCGGGTGACTACCGAGGGCGCAGCGACTCCAACGTCCTCAAGGCGGAGCTGTACGACCCGGCCGCCGGCACCGCCCGGCCGGTGGCCGACCCGCTGGTGGGCCGCAACTACCACTCCGGTGCGCTGCTGCTGCCGGACGGCCGGGTGATGACCTTCGGCTCCGACTCCCTCTACGGCGACAAGGACAACACCCGGCCGGGCGTCTTCCAGCAGCAGATCGACCTCTACACACCGCCGTACCTCTTCCGGTCCTCGCGCCCCCAGCTGGTGGACACCGGTCCCGCACCCCGGACGGTCCGGCTCGGCGGTACGGCCACCTACCGCGCCCCGCACGCCTCGGCGATCAGGAAGATGCGGCTGATCCGTCCCGGGTCGTTCACCCATGTCACCAACGTCGAACAGCGTTCGGTCGCGCTGGACTTCCGCGTGACCAAGGGGGGCGGCGGGGTGACGGTGACGCTGCCGTCGGACCCGTCGCTGGTGCCGCCCGGGTGGTACATGCTGAACGCGGTCGACCGGGCGGGCACCCCGTCGAAGGCGGTGTGGGTGAAGGTCCCTCCGGTGGGAGGGAGTTGAACCGGGTTGGCGGGACCCTGGGCCGGGTCGGAGGGACCCTGGGCCAGGTCGGAGGGATCCCGGGCCAGGTCGAGGGGGCCCGAGCTGGGTCGGAGGGGGCCCGAGCTGGGTTGAGGGGGCCCGAGCTGGGTTGAGGGGGCCCGGGCTGGGTTGAGGGGGGCCCGGGCTGGGGCGAGGGGGCCCGGGCTGGGGCGAGGGGGCCCGGGCTGGGGCGAGGGGGCCCTGGTCCGGGTCGGAACGGTCCCGGCCGGGTCGAGGGAGTTGAGCGGGTCGGAGAGAAGTGAGTTGAGGTACCGCTCCGCGGGGCCCGTTCACACGGCCCCCGGGCCGGCGCGGCGATCGTGTCAGCGGGGGCTGCGGGCGGTGTGGGCAGTGTGGGCGTTGCCGGCATTGCGGGCGAGTTCGAGGGCGTAGGACGGCCACCAGGCGCCCGCCTTCGGGCCGCCCTTGCAGGTGCCGTCGGACTCGCCGGGGCGCTTGATCCAGAGGTAGCCGGATATCAGGGGGTCGCCGGTCCGGGTGGTGGGCGGGGTGCCCAGGGCGCGGCCGGGTGGGTTGCACCAGCTCTCCCGGTCGTCGCCGCCCGGGGCCGGGCCGTTGCCGTTGCGGCTGGTGTCGATGACGAAGTGCTTGCCGCCGACGAGGGCGGAGAGGCGTTTGCCGTAGGCGCTGTTCTCCTTGGTGGTCTGGTAGTTGGAAATGTTCAGCGCGAAGCCGTCGGCGCGGTCGATACCGGCCCGCTTGAGGGGCTCGGCCATCCGGCCCGGGTCCTTGATCCAGTGCGGATTGCCGGCGTCCAGATAGACCGTGGTGTGCGGCAGCGCCTTGAGCTTGCCGACCGCCTCCGTCAGCAGGGCGTACCGCTCCTCCTGGAACTGCGCCGGAGTGCATCCGTCCGCGAGGTGCGGCAGCGCGTCCGGCTCCAGGACGACCGTCGCGGCGCGGTCGCCGATGCCCTTGACGACGCCGTCCAGCCAGGCGCGGTACGCGTTGCCGTCGGCGGCGCCGCCGCGGGAGTAGCGGCCGCAGTCGCGGTGCGGGATGTTGTAGAGGACCAGCAGCGCCTCACGTCCGGCCCGGTCGGCTGCCTCGGTGAAGCCGCGGGCCTGGCCCTGCGGGTTGTCGACGCCTATCCATTCGGCGACCGGCTGCCTGGCGATCCGGGCGACCAGTCGGGCGTCACCGGCCTTGCCTTCCTTGCCGTAGGCGGACACCTGACGGGCGGCCGTACTGTCCGGGTTGACCCAGTACGGCGTCACGGACCGCGGGCGCTGGCCGGGCCGGCCGGGCACGGAGACGTCACCGCCGCCACTGCCGGACGACGAGCAGCCCGCGAGCAGCAGCATCACCGCCACGAGCGGCGCCACCCCTTTCGCGGCGGACCGCCGCAGTTTGCCGTACATCCTCTCCCCCCTCGGAGCACGGAACACATGAAACGAACAGAACAGATGGAACGGATGAAATAGATGGACCGGATGGAACGGATGGAACGGATGGAACGGACAGGCTGAAGAAGATGGAACGGACGGAGGACGCCGGCGTGCGACCGACACAAGACCGGCAAATGTCCGCCGGCCGAAGCCATCGTGGCACACCGCAACCCCGTCGAAGTCGGCCTGTGGACAACCTGTCCACAGGCCCTGCCGCGGCGGGGCGTAGGCACGGCGTAGGCAGTGGCGTAGCGCGTCAGTGGCGGGGTGCGCCGGCTGGTTGATAGCCCGTCAGGTAGGCCGAGATCACTGCCACGCCCCTGCCGTCGGGGGCCTCGCCGGTCAGCCGTAGTTCGGCGCGGCCGGGGTCGTGGGCGGCGTAGGCCGTACGGGCGTCGAAGCGGGCCCGGTCGTAGCGCTGGACGTCCTCGACGGTGAACCGGACCGTACTCCCGTCGGAGCGCAGGACGTCGATCCGCTCCCCCGGTGTGAGCCCGCCGAGCGACGGACGGCGGCCCCCGGTCGGGCCGCCCCGACCGCCGGTCACGCCGTCCCGGCCACTGGTTGCCTCCGGGCTACCGCTCCCGCCCCGCAGGGTGAGCAGCGCGGCGCCCGGCTCCCCCGGCTGCGGCCCCCGGGCGTACCACCGGATCGCCACGTCGGACATCCCCAGTGCGGCAAGCCGGCTCGGCCGTACGGTGGCGGGGGCCGGGACCGGGGCGTGGGCGTGGGCGTGGGTGTGCAGGGGTGCCTGGCGGCCCAACGGGCGGCCGACGGCGGCGACATCACCGGTCGTGGTGAGCGGGGCGGCCGTGCCGCCGGACAGGTCGCGGCCCCACAGCCACAGTCCCAGCAGCAGGACCGCCCAGGCCACTCCGGCCAGCAGCTGTCCGGGGCGGCCGTGCCCGGTGGTCACGGCCGGCTCCTTACCCGCCGGGGATCCCTCGTCCGCGCGGGATCCCTGATCCGCGCGGGACGCCTCCTCCGCGCAGGAGCCTTCGTCCACGCGGGCACCTTTGTCGGCCCGTGGCGCCTCGTCCGCGCAGGCGTCTTTGTCCGACCGCGATGCCTCGTCCGCGCGGGCGCCTTTGTCCGCCAGTGGCGCCTCGTCCGCGCAGGCCTCTTCGTCTTTGTCCGCCCGGGGGTCCTTGTCCGCCCGGGGACCCTCGGCCGCCCGGGGCCCCACGTCCACCCCGGGAGCCTCGGCAGCCCGGGGACCCTCGGCAGCCGGCGCTTCTCCTCAGCCCTCATCCGCCTCGCCCTGACGTTCGCGGCGTAGCCGCAGCCGGAGCCGCAGCAACTGGCCCGCGATGACCAAAACGGCGCCGCCGGCCAGCACCAGACCGACGGCCGAGGTGCTGCTCAGCTCGCGGCGCGGGGCGGCGTACGGGGTCGGGCGGAACGGTGCCGGCCCGGACACGGCGGCTGCGAGCCGGGCGGGCGCGAGTCGGGCCGGCACGAGCCGGGCGGGCGCGAGTCGGGTGGCGGGCGCGGGTGGCGCGCCGCCGTGGGCGGCCGAGGGGCGGGTGACGGAGACCGTGTCGGTCCGGGCGCCGTACGGGTCCGCCGCGTACGCCGGCGCCATCGTCACCGCGGCGGCCGCGACCGCGGCGCAGAGAGCGAGTTGCGGTGAGCCCATGGTGAACCTCCGATGCCTTTGAAGGTCCGCCCCTACGGGCCCGCCCGCATCCGGTGCGGCCCGAAGCTGCGCCGTTCGGGTGGCGGGTCGCCTCACGGAGGCGGGATGCGCTCATCGGCGGCATCCCCTCTGCCTCCGGCCGTGCCTGCGTGAGCATCCAGACCGACGACCGGGCGTGCACCGGTTATCCCTGAGTCGGCCGTCCGTTCGGCGCGAGCCGGCTACCGCCGGCTGGGAATATCCCTCGCCCCCGCCCCGTTCTGGCCCCCGAGGGGGCGCTCGCGACCCTTACGGGATCTGTTCGACCGTCCCCTAGGGCGAGCCGAAGGCCCCGCCCCTCCGGGACCTCCAGGGCGAGCTCAAGTCCCCCGGCACCTCCAGGGCGAGCCCAAGTCCCCTGCCACCCCAAGGCGCCCCGAAGTCCCCGCCCCCGCCGTCCCTAGTCATCTCCCCGGCCGCCCACAGGACCTCTACCCGGCGCCCATCAGGCCTCCTCCCGGCCGCCCATCAGTCATCTCCTCGTGATGGCGTACCGGCCGGAGCTGCTCGTACGGTAGGACCATGACCGAGCGTAAGCCCATCGAATCCTGGCTCACCGACATGGACGGCGTCCTGATGCACGAGGGCGTTCCCGTGCCGGGGGCCGATCGCTTCATCAAGAAGCTGCGCGATTCCGGCCGGCCCTTCCTGGTGCTCACCAACAATTCCATCTACACCGCGCGCGATCTGCACGCCCGGCTGAACCGGATCGGGCTGGAAGTGCCGGCCGAGAACATCTGGACTTCCGCTCTGGCGACCGCCACGTTCCTGGACAACCAGCATCCGGGCGGTACGGCGTACGTCATCGGCGAGGCGGGGCTGACCACCGCGCTGCACGACGCCGGTTATGTCATGACGGACCTGAACCCGGATTTCGTGATTCTGGGCGAAACGCGGACGTATTCCTTCGAGGCGCTGACCAAGGCGATCCGGCTGATCAATGACGGCGCTCGTTTCATCGCCACGAATCCCGACAACACCGGCCCCTCCCCCGCGGGTGCCCTGCCGGCGACCGGATCGGTGGCGGCGCTGATCACCAAGGCGACGGGCAAGGATCCGTACTTCGTCGGGAAGCCCAACCCCCTGATGATGCGCAGCGCGTTGAACGCCATCGGTGCCCACTCCGAGTCCTCCGCCATGATCGGCGACCGTATGGACACCGATGTGCTGGCGGGGCTGGAGGCCGGGATGGAGACCTTCCTGGTGCTGACGGGGCTGACGAGCCGTGGCGACATCGATCACTACCCGTACCGCCCGACCAATGTGGTGGACTCGATCGCGGACATCGTCGACCTGGTCTGAGCCCGCCGCGCCGTGACCAGGGGTGGCGGCGTGGCCCTCCGCGTCACGGCGGCGGGTCACACCGGCGGCGGGTCACACCGGCGGCGGGGGCCCACCCCCGTCACCCGGCCCCGGGCGGCTGGCCCCTCGTCACCCGGGCCCGGCCTGCCCCGGCCCGCCCTCGCCCCCCGGTCAGCTTCCGGTTGCCGTCCTCCAGGCGTCCACCTACGAGTCCAGGTTCTTGTCGATGTCCTTCCGTCCTTCCAGTCGGGCTGGAAGACCTCGACGTCCTTCATGAGGGCGGCGAGGGCCTTGGCGTGGGCGTCGGTGGGCCTGACGTCCTTGCGGGCGGTGAAGCCGCCGCCGACCGCGGAGACCTCCTGCTGGACCTCGGAGGAGAGCAGGTGGTCGAGGAACTTCTTGGCGTTGGCGGTGTGCGGGGCGTGCTCGACCAGGCCGGCGGCGTACGGGAGGGCGAAGGTGGTGGGCCGGGCGCCGGGCCCGGCGGCGGGGAAGAAGAATGCCTGGTCCGGCATCGACTTGGTGTTGGCGTAGTTCATCTGGACGTCCCCGTTGGCGACCAGGAGTTCGCCCTTGTCCGTCTTGGGGGCGAGCCGGCCGGTGGAGGAGGACGGGCCGACGTTGTTGGCCTGCAGCCTGCCGAGGAACCTCATGGCCGGGCCCTGGCCGCCGAAGTCGTGCAGCGCCTTGATGAGGACGGCGCGGCCGCGGAAATCCCGGAGACAGCCGGCCCGGCCTCCGGCACGCTGGACGCATGCTCGATCACATAGCGGTCCAGGTGACGGACGTGGCGGCCAGCGCCGCCTTCTACGACCAGGTGCTCGCCCCGCTCGGCGGCGTACGGACGAAGGAGTTCGGGGAGTTCCGCTGCTTCGGCACGACGGGCCACACGCTCTGGCTCGTCCCGGCCACGGACGAGGGCCCGGGCCGCGAACTCCATCTGGCGTTCAGCGCGCCGGACCGGGCGGCGGTCGATGCGTTCCACGCCGCGGCGGTGGCGGCCGGCGCGGAGTCGCTGCACGCGCCGCGGGTGTGGCCGGAGTACCACGACGCCTACTACGGGGCGTTCGTCCGCGATCCCGACGGCCACAACATCGAGGCGGTCTGCCACACGCCGTAGGGACTTCGGGGGGAGAATCGGCGCCTCTTCCTCCTCCCCTCGCGGCCTGCCCGTCCCGTCATTCCGCCTGACCGGTTTGCCGTACGGGCCGGTGGCCGCCGAAGAGCGGGGCGAGGACCAACTCCGCCGCGCCGTCGGCGACCGTGCGGGCGCCGCCGGGGGCGAGCGCCACGGACACCGCGGTACGGGCGCCGGGGCCGGCACTGCCGCGGGTGCGGGCCTGGGCGGCGAGCGCCCGGGACACCCCGCCCAGGAACTCCTCGGGGTGGTCGAGCACGGTGCGCCCGCCGAGCAGGACCCGGTCGATGTCGAGGAGTTCGACGAGATTGGCCGCGCCCACGCCCAGCGCCCGCGCCGCCCCCGGGAGATCACCGCGGGCGACCGCCGCCAGACACAGCGCCTCTATACAGCCCCGCTGCCCGCAACTACAGAGCGGGCCGTCCAACTGCACGATCTGGTGGCCGAATTCGCCGGCGCCGGTGCGCGGGCCACGGTAGAGGCTGCCGCCCAGCACGAGCCCGGCGCCGAGGCCGGTGCCCAGGTGCAGATAGCCGAACGAGCCCGCACCCGCGGGCATGCCCTGAGCCAGCCCGAGCGCCGCGGCGTTGGTGTCCTTGTCGAGCACGGCGGGCAGGCCGAACCGCGCGGCGAGGACGTCCCGCAGCGGGAAGCCGTCCCACTCGGGAGCGCCGGTGACGCGGTGCAGCACGCCCGCCGTGTGATCCAGCGGGCCCGGGCAGGCCACCCCCACGCCCAGGACCGGCGGCCCCGCAGCCTCGGCCAGCAGCGCCGCGACCTCCCGTTCGACCGTACCGAGCACCTGCTCCGCACCCGCGGCGAAGGCGAGCGGGGCGTGCCGGACAGCGACCGCGCGGCCGGCGAGGTCGACGCGGACGGCGGTGAGCTCGTCGCGGTCCAGATGCAGGCCGAGGGCATGCCGGGCGCCGGGGACCAGCCGCAGGACGGTGGCGGGTTTGCCGCCCGTCGAGGCGCGGCGGCCGGCCTCGGCGGCCAGGCCCTCGGTGCGCAGCCGCGCGGTGATCTTGCTGACGGCCTGCGGGGTCAGCCCGGTCCGCGCGGCGAGCTCCAGCCGGCTGACCCCCGCTTCCCCGGCCGCCCGCAGCAGGCCCAGCACCAGTGCGGTGTTGTGCCCGCGCAGCGCGGGGAGGTTGGCGCCCGCAGCATCGGCGACGCCGCCGAAAGGCGGGAAATCGTTGCTGGTCACGCCCCCATTGTCGGACAACGCTTGCACTTAAGCAACAGCGTTGCTTAAGTGGTGGGTATGAGTGAGACGAGCGACAAGAGCCCGATCGGCGCACCGCAGCGGAACGGCGACTCCCCTGGCGCACCCCTGCGGGTCGGCCTGCTCGGCTACGGCCTGGCCGGCTCCGTCTTCCACGCCCCGCTGATCGCGGCCACCGACGGACTGCTGCTCGACACCGTCTCCACCAGCAGCCCGGAGCGGCAGGCGCAGGCCCGCGCCGAGCATCCGCAGGTGCGGACGGTCCCCACCGCCGAGGCGGTCCTCGACCGCGCCGCCGAGCTGGACCTGATCGTCGTGGCGTCGCCCAACAAGACCCATGTGCCGCTCGCCACCGCGGCGTTGGAGGCCGGACTGCCGGTGGTCGTCGACAAACCGCTGGCCGCCACGGCCGCCGAGGCCGACAAGCTCGCCGCGCTCGCCGCCGACCGCGGCCTGCTGCTCTCCGTCTTCCAGAACCGCCGCTGGGACAACGACTTCCGCACCGTCCGCAAACTCGTCGAGGAGGGCGCCCTCGGCGACGTCCAGCGCTTCGAGTCCCGCTTCGAGCGCTGGCGCCCGACCCCCAAGGGCGGCTGGCGCGAATCCGGTGACCCCGCCGAGATCGGCGGACTCCTCTACGACCTCGGCAGCCACCTCGTCGACCAGGCGCTGACCCTCTTCGGGCCGGTCGTCTCCGTCTACGCCGAATCCGACGTCCGCCGCCCGGGCGCCGAGGCCGACGACGACACGTTCATCGCCCTCACCCACGCCGGCGGCGTCCGCTCCCATCTCTGGGTGAGCGCCACCGCCGCCCTGCTGGGCCCCCGCTTCCGGGTACTGGGCAGCAAGGCGGGCTACACCAAGCACGGCCTCGACCCCCAGGAGGCCGCCCTCCGCGAGGGCCGCCGCCCCGGCGACGAGGGCATCGAGTGGGGCGTGGAACCGAAGGCCTGCTGGGGCCGGCTCGGCGCCGGGGCCTCCCCCCGCATGGGCGGCGGCGACCCCGTACCGACCCTGCCGGGTGACTACCCCGCGTACTACACCGCGATCGCCCACGCCCTGCGCGGCGGCGGCGACCCCCCGGTCACCGCCACGGAGGCCGCGGCCACCCTCCGCGTCCTGGAGGCCGCGAAACGATCGGCGGCGGAGGGGGCTGTGGTGCTTTGCTAATTCCCCCCACGTAGTTGGCCGTCCCGCCGCGGGGCGTCTGGCCGTTGCGCTTTGCGGCGCCGCGTACGTACTTGTCTTCCCCGCCGCGGGTCGTCTCGCCGTTGCGCTTTACGGCGCACCGCACGTACCTGTCTGCTGCGCCGCGGGGCATCTGGCCGTTGCGCCTGCGGCGGGCTGGGTTTGTGTTGGGTGCGGTGACGGGCCTGCGGGGCCGGTGTTTGGGACTGCTGTCGCTTTACGTCCCAAACACCGGCCCTCCGGCCCGTCCCCTCCCGTTGGGGGAGGGGAAGAAGGTGAGTGGGGCTGGGCGTTGAGGCTGCAAGGGGCCTTGGGTACCCGTAGGGGATGGTCGAACAGATCCCGTAGGGGTCGCGAGGGCCCCCTGCGGGGCCACAACTCGGCAGGCGAGGGGCGGTATTCCCGCTGACCGGCG
>NZ_JBEZMM010000068.1:0-32596 GCF_040652715.1 Streptomyces sp. NPDC048196
GGTGGTCTCGCGGTTGCGCCTGCGGCGGGCTGGGTGGTGTCGGGTGCGGTGACGGGCCTCCGGGGCCGGTTGTGTGGACTGCTGACGCTTTACGTCCACACAACCGGCCCCTCCGGCCCGTCCCCTCCCGTTGAGGGATGGGAAGAAGGTGAGTGGGGGTGGACGTTGAGGCTGCAAGGGGTTCTGGGAACCCCTAGGGGGAGGTCGAACAGATCCCGTAAGGGTCGCGAAGGCCCCCTTCGGGGCCACAACTCGACGCGCCGGGCGAGCTATTCCCACTGACCCGCAACACCAGGTGCATCCTCCACAACGCGCGCCCCCACCCACCCGCACACTCCCCCAACGGGAGGGGACGGGCCGGAGGGGCCTTGTTCGTGGACGTAAAGCGTCAGCAGTCCACGAATAAGGCCCCGGAGGTCCGTCACCGCACCCAACACAACCCAGCCCGCCGCAGGCGCAACGGCGAGACGACCCGCGGCGCGAGAGACGGGTACGTGCGGGGCGCCGCAAAGCGCGCAACGGTGAGCAAGCCCCACGGCGCAGCAGACGGGTACGTGCGACGCGCCGCAAAGCGCAACGGCGAGCGAGCCCCGCGGCGCCGCAGATGGCTACGTACGCGGCGCCGCAAAGCGCACAACGACGAGCAACCCCCACGGCGGGACAGCCAAGTACGTGGGCGGAAAGCCAAGCGCGCCACGGCCAGCTACCAGCAAGGCGCTGCGGCCAAGTACGTGGGGATCACCCCCGGGCCGCCTCATAAGGGCGGCCCACGCCCCACCCCTGGTGCATCGCGTCGGCGAACGACGCGGCGAGGAGGTGTTCGCCCCGTTCGGAGGGGTGGGTGCCGTCGTAGGTGGCCAGGTCGATGTGCCAGTCGGCCGGCTCGGAGGCCAGCAGGAGCGGGGAGGTGGGGGTGGAGAGGTCGGCGACGGCCTTGGCCAGGAGTTCGTTGAAGTGTGCGCACTCCGCACCGAACGCCGGGTCCGCCGCGGCCCGTACGTTGCGGATGACCGGCATCAGTACCGCCCGTATGTGCGGTGCCGCGGCCCGTGCGCCGGCCACGAACTCGCGGACGTTCTGCGCCGTCTGGGCGGCGTTCGTGTAGAAGCCGAGGTCTATCAGGCCGAGCGAGACCAGCAGGGTGTCGGCCCGGTGCCGGCGTACCGTCTCGCCGATCACCGGCGCCATGTGCAACCAGCCCTCGCCCCACCCGGCGAGGTGCCCGCGGGCGGATTCGGGGAAGTCCGGATCGCGGTAGGCGTGCGAGGTGGCGGCGTCCTCGGCCGGTTCGTGGAGCGTCCGGCGCGGCCCGACGATCCGGTACGGGCCGCCGAAGCAGGCGTTCAGGTGCTGCCACATCCGGTATCGCCAGGTGAAATCGCCGGCGCTCCCGATCGTCATCGAGTCGCCGACGAACATGATCCTCATCCGGCCATGATGTCCGAGAACCCCTACTGCGGGGTACGTGACGCTGGCCACGTCCGGTGCGCCCGGGCTGCCGCCGCGGCCTCCCGGGTCCGCGCCCGGTCCCGCGGATGGCAGTCTGTGCCCATGCGTTCGCTTCTGTGCGCGGCCGGTGCCGCGGGGGCCTTGTGGGTGGGGGCGGTGGCGGTGGTGCCGGCCGCCGCCGATGAGCCGGACGGCTTCACGATCGGCGATCCGAGGATCACCGAGTCCAGCGGGCTGGCCGCCAGCCGCGCGCACCCCGGCATCTACTGGACCCACAACGACAGCGACGACGGCCCCTACGTCTACGCCGTGGACGGCCGGACCGGCCGGACCGTCGCCCGGATCACCCTGCGCGGCATCGGGGCGCCGCGCGACGTCGAGGCGATCTCGCTCGGCCCGGACGGCGACCTCTACCTCGGCGACATCGGCGACAACCTCGGCGGCAGCTGGAACCACGTCTGGATCTACCGCTTCCCGGAGCCGAAGCGGCTGCGCGACGCGACGGTGACCGCGACCCAGTACACCGTGAAGTACGCCGACGGCCCGCGGGACGCCGAGGCGCTGATGGTGCACCCCCGGACCGGCCGGGTCTACCTCGCCAGCAAGAAGCAGGACGGCACCGGCGCGCTCTACGAGGGCCCGCGACACCTCACCTCCTCCGGCACCAACACCTTCCGCAAGGTCGCGCCGGCCGAGCTGTGGGTGACGGACGGCGCGTTCTCCCCCGACGGCACCCGGCTGGTGCTGCGCGGCTACTTCGGGGCGCGGATCTTCCGCTGGGCGAACGGCCGCCCGAAGGACCTCGGCAGTGTGGGCGTGCCGATCCAGCAGCAGGGCGAATCGGTCACCTTCACCCCGGACGGCCGGACGCTGATGTACGGCTCGGAGGGCCGGGACAGTGACGTCACGCCGGTGGGCCTGAGCGGCAGTCAGCTGCCGGACTCGGCCCGGTCGGGTGAGGGGGAGGACGGTGGGACGTCGGGCAGCTCGGGCAACTCCGCTGCGGATGAGGGGAGTTCGGGGGGCAAGGGTCTCGGGCCGAGCTACGCCAAGGGGGCGCTGGTCCTGGTGGTGGCGACGGCTTTGGTCGTGGTGGTGCGCAGGCTGCTGCGGCGGCGCTCGTAGGCAGGTAGGGCGTCCTAGGAGGTGCCGTCCGGCGCCGGGCGCAGTTCGTAGTGCAGGGTGCGCTCCCGCTTCAGCCGGTGCAGCACGGGCACCAACAGGCCCTGGATGAGCGGGTACTTCCGGGTCAGGGAGCGCTCGGCCCGGCGGTATTCGCGGGTCTGCGGGTCCAGCAGGCGCACCCGGGCGTTGACGGTGGGGCCGGTGGGGCGGCCGCGCCAGGTGCAGGCGCAGATGTCCACGTCCGGGAAGTTCCGCATCCGCTTGGCCTTGCCGGCGCTGCCGTACGTGCGGAAGTAGGCGTGGTCCCCGTCGACGGCGAGGTTGACGGGGGTGCCGACGCCGGTGCCGTCCCGCTTGTAGGTGGTCAGCAGGACGGCCCCTTGCCGCTCGAAGGGGGCGAGGCCGGGGCTCGGGGGAGTCGTCATGCCCCCATACAGGCATATCCGGGCGGTTTCGTCACTCCGCGATGCCTCCGTACGGGTGGTGCTTCGGCGGCCCGTTCGGGTGGTCGTGCCCTCGGGGCGCATGGCCGGCGCCGGCATGCGACAGGCCCCGGCGGTCGCCCGCCGGGGCCTGACGTGAGGTGCGGCTCGGAACCTGCCGTTACCGCTGGACCTGCCGTTACAGCTGGCCGATGACGTAGTCGATGCAGGCCGTCAGGGCCTCGACGTCCGACGGCTCGATCGCCGGGAACATCGCGATCCGGAGCTGGTTGCGGCCGAGCTTGCGGTAGGGCTCGGTGTCGACGATGCCGTTGGCGCGCAGGACCTTGGCGACGGCGGCGGCGTCGACCTCGTCGGTGAAGTCGATCGTGCCGATGACCTGCGAGCGCTTGGCCGGGTCGGTGACGAACGGGGTGGCGTACTTGGCGTCCTCGGCCCAGCCGTAGAGGGTGCGCGAGGAGGTGGCGGTGCGGCGCACCGCCCAGTCCAGGCCGCCCTGGCCGTTGATCCACTCCAGCTGCTCGTTGAGCAGGAAGAGGGTGGACAGCGCCGGGGTGTTGTACGTCTGGTTCTTGCGGGAGTTGTCGATCGCCGTGGGGAGCGAGAAGAACTCCGGGACGTGGCGGCCGGAGGCGTGGATCCGCTCGGCGCGCTCGATGGCGGCCGGGGAGAACACGCCGATCCACAGGCCGCCGTCGGAGGCGAAGGACTTCTGCGGGGCGAAGTAGTAGACGTCGGTCTCGGCGATGTCCACCGGGAGGCCGCCGGCGCCGGAGGTGGCGTCGACCAGGACCAGGGCGCCCTCGTCGGCACCCGCCACCCGCTTGATGGGGGCGGCGACACCGGTCGAGGTCTCGTTGTGGGTGAAGCCGTAGACGTCCACGCCCTGCTCGGCCGACGGCTCCGGGTGGCTGCCCGGGTCGGCGGAGATGACAGTGGGCTCGTCCAGCCACGGCGCCAGCTTGGCGGCCTTGGCGAACTTGGAGGAGAACTCACCGAAGGAGAGGTGCTGGGACTTGCGCTCGATCAGGCCGTGCGTCGCGACGTCCCAGAACGCGGTCGAGCCGCCGTTGCCGAGGACGACCTCGTAGCCCTCGGGGAGCTGGAAGAGGTCGCGTACGCCGTCGCGCACCTTGCCGACCAGGTTCTTGACCGGTGCCTGGCGGTGGGACGTGCCGAGGAGGGAACTGCCGGTGGCGGCCAGGGCGGCCAGCGCCTCCGTCCGCACCTTGGAGGGGCCCGCGCCGAAGCGTCCGTCGGCGGGCTTGATGTCAGCGGGAATCTGGATATCAGCCACGGAGGAAGCCTAATCCGTCACCGTGCGCACTCCGGCGGCACGTCCAGACGGTGAGATGGCGGCGCGTCGTCGGTGGACGGCGGCCACGGCGCGGCGGGGAGGCCGGGCGGTGGGGCGGCCGGGTGCCATGCGGGCTGCCGTGGGCTACCTGGGCGGCGGTGGGCTTGGGCTACGGGGGCGGGGGGTCGGCGGCGTACAGGGCGGCGATGCCGGCCGCGGCCTCGGCCAGCACCCGGCGGGCCTCGGGCGGATCGAGCACCTCCAGCGCGTCGCCGAACTGCAGCAACTGCCGCACGGCGCGCAGCACGGGGAAGGCCACCTCGATGACGGCCCACTCCTCGTCCCCGTTACGGTCGTCGGTCCCGTTACGGCCCTCGTTCCCGTTCCGGTCCTCGTTGCCTTCCCCGTTACGGGCTTCTTTCCCGGGCCCGTCCCCATCGCCCTTCCCGTTACCGTCCTCGTTCCCGGGCCCGTCCTCGTTGCCCTCCCCCTTACGGTCTTCTTTCCCGGGCCCGTCCCCATCGCCCTTCCCGTTACCGTCCTCGTTCCCGGGCCCGTCCTCATTGCCCTCCCCCTTACGGTCTTCTTTCCCGGGCCCGTCCCCATCGCCCTTCCCGTTACCGTCCTCTTTCCCGGGCTCGCCCCTGTTGCCCTCCCCGTTGCCGTCCTCGCTCCCGGGCGCGTCCCCGTCGCCGTGCCCATTCCCACTCCCACTCCCCTTCCCGTTCCCGGGGCCGTCCGGGTCACCCGTACGGGGCGGGCCGGTCAGTGCGCTGCCCAGGATCCGTATCGCGAGGTCCAGCCGGTCGCGGCGGATCCGGGCGGTCACCCGGACGTCCGCGGGCCGGTCCTCCACCTGGCGGCGCAGCTGCTGCCAGACCTCGGCCAGCTCGACGCCCGGCCGGCGCCGCACCGGGGCGTCGGTGACGGCCGCGGACGTCACCCGGTCGGCCCGGAACAGCTGCGGCCGGCCGCGCCGGTCGGCGACGAGGTACCAGGTGCCGGCCTTCGCGACCAGCCCGTACGGGTCGACGGTGTACGTCCGCAGGCGGGTCTCGCCGCTGTGGCGGTACCGGATCCGCAGCCGCAGGTCGGTGAAGACGGCGGTCTGCAGGGCGTCCAGGTCGGCCGCCGGGCGGGGGCCGCCGAGCCAGCGGTCCGGGTCGACGAGGATGCGGCGGCCGGTCAGTTCCGCGGCCGGCCGGTGCGGGGCGGGCAGCGCCGCCATCACCTTGCGCAGCGCCGAACCGAGCGCGTCGTCCAGTCCGAGGGCGGTGTGGGCGCCCTGCGCGGCCAGGACGAACAGGGCGCGCGCCTCGTCGGTGGTCATTCCGGTGACGTCGGTGCGGAAGCCGGGCAGCAGGGCGATGCCGCCGTGCCGGCCGCGTTCGGCGTAGACCGGCACGCCGGCCGCCGACAGTGCCTCGACGTCGCGGTAGACGGTGCGGGGGGAGACCTCCAGCCGCTCGGCGAGCTCCCTGGCCGGGACCCGGCCGCGGGTCTGGAGCAGCAGCAGGATCGACAGCAGACGGTCCGACTTCACACCCCGATTTATATATGACGGCCGGTGTCAACTTATGCCGCGAGAGTGCGGGGCATGGAGATCAACGACCCCGCCCCGCAGACCGCCGCCCCGGCGCCCACCACGCTCGACACCGCCACGCTCGCCGGCACCGTCGCGCTCGCCGACCCCCCGCTCGACACCGCCGCGCTCGCCGGCCCCGCGCTCGGCACCGCCGCCCTCGCCCGGGCCGTGCGCGGCCCCGTGCTGCTCCCCGGCGACGACGGGTACGACGCCGAGCGCACCGGCTTCCAGCTGGCCGGCCCGCACCGGCCGGCCGTCGTCGTCGGGGCGGCGGGCGCCGACGACGTGGTCGCCGCGGTGCGGTTCGCCGGCGCGCACGGCCTGCCGGTCGCCGTCCAGGCCACCGGGCACGGCCTGGCCGCCGGCACCGACGGCGGGCTGCTGATCACCACCGGGCGGATGGCCCGGGTCACGGTCGATCCGGTGGCCCGCACCGCGCGGGCCGAGGCCGGCGCCGTGTGGGGCCAGGTCGTCGAGGCGGCCGCTCCGCACGGGCTCGCGCCGCTCAACGGCTCGTCCCCGGGCGTCGGCGTCATCTCGTACACCCTCGGAGGCGGGGTGGGCGTCCTGGCCCGCACCTACGGCTACGCCGCCGACCATGTCCGCGCCGTCGACCTGGTCACCGCCGACGGCCGGCTGCGCCATCTCACCACCGAGGGGGACCCCGAGCTGTTCGGGGCGCTGCTCGGCGGCGGCCACGGGCTCGGCGTGGTCACCGCGATGGAGTTCGCGCTGATGCCGGTGGCCCGGCTCTACGGCGGCCAGCTGGTGTTCGGCGCCGAGCACCTCGACGACCTCCTGGCCGCGTACCTGCGCTGGACCGGGACCGTTCCGGACGAACTGACCTCCTCCGTCGCCCTGATCGCCTACCCCGACCTGCCGCAGCTGCCGGAGCAGCTGCGCGGCCGGCACCTCGCGCACGTCCGCATCGCGTACACGGGCAGCGCGGAGCGGGGCGGGCAACTGGTCGCGCCGCTGCGGGCGGTGGGCCCGCGGGTCAGCGACGACCTGCACGAGATGCCGTACGCAAAGTCGCACACCATCCATCGTGATCCCAGCGATCCGCACGCCTACGACGGCGACAATGCGCTGCTCAGCGACCTGGACGCGGCCGCGCTGCGCCGGGTGGCACGGCTCACCGGGCCGGCCGCGCCGGTGATGTGCGTGGTCCAGCTCAACCACCTCGGCGGTGCCCTGGCCGCCCGGTCCGGCGCCGCGACCGTCGGCCACCGCGCCGCCCGTTACGCGCTGCGTGTCCTCTCGCCGCTCCAGGGTGACGACCTGGGGACCGTACGGGCCCTGCACGCCGAGGCGCTGGCCGCCGTCGAGCCCTGGCGGCTCGGCCGGAGCGTGAACTTCCTCTTCGGCCGTCACGGGGAGCGTCCGGACGCCGCGGAGGTCGCCCGCAGCGTCCAGGACACCGACGCGCACCGCCGGCTCGCCGCCCTCAAGTCCCGCCTCGATCCGCGCGACCTGTTCCGCTTCCACCCGGCCGCGGCCGCCACGCACGAGCACCCGCCGGCCGTCGCATGACCCCGCCCCAGTGGGCAGGCTGGAGACATGGCTGAGCGCACGCAGAGGGAGCAGCGGGACCTGGCGCGGGAGATGTGGGCGGCGGTGCGGGGGGAGGTGTCGTTCACCGCGGCCGACCGGGCGCTGATGACGATGGACGCGTCCAACTACCGCCGGGTGCCGCAGGCGGTGGTCGCCCCCAGGGACGCCGATGACGTCGCCGCGGCACTACGGGTGTGCCGGGAGCACGGTGTGCCCGTGGTGCCGCGCGGTGCCGGGACCAGCATCGCCGGGCAGGCAACCGGTGTCGGCGTGGTCCTGGACTTCACCCGCCACATGCGGCGGATCGTTTCTCTGGACCCCGGGGCGCGCACCGCCGTCGTCCAGCCCGGTGTGGTCCTGGACGACCTGCGGGCGGCGGCCGGCGTCCACGGGCTGACCTTCGGTCCGGACCCGTCCACGCACAGCCGCTGCACCCTCGGCGGCATGATCGGCAACAACGCCTGCGGCTCGCACTCGGTCGCCTGGGGCACCACCGCCGACAACGTGCGCGAACTGGCCCTGCTCACCTACGGCGGCGAGGGCGTCCGGGCCGGCCGCGGCACCGACGCCACCGGCGCCCCCACCGGTCTTCCGCCGCGCCTCCAAGGCGGCGTGAAGGCCCTCGTCGACCGCGAACTGGCGCTCCTGCGCACCGGCTACCCCGATCTCCCGCGCCGCATCTCCGGTTACGCCCTCGACGCGCTGCTGCCGGAACGGGGCACCGACCTGGCCCGCGCCCTCACCGGCAGCGAGGGCACCCTCGGCGTGCTGACCGAGGCGACCGTACGGCTCGTGGAGACCCCCGCGGCCCGGGCGCTCGCCGTCCTCGGCTACCCCGACGAGAGCGCCGCCGCCGAGGCCGCCCACACCCTGCTCGTCCACCGGCCGTTGACGGTCGAGGGGATGGCCGCCGATCTGGTGGGCGATGCGGAAGGGCTGCCCCGGGGCGGCGCCTGGCTGTTCGTGGAAATGGGCGGTGCGAGCCCCGCGGAGGCGGCCGCCCGGGCCGAGGCGCTCGGCCGGGCGGCGGCCGCGGACGGCAGCACCGACCACACGATCGTCACCGATCCGGCCGGGCAGCGGACGCTGTGGCGGATCCGCGAGGACGCGTCCGGCACCGCGACCCGGACGCCGGACGGCGCGGAGGCGTGGCCCGGCTGGGAGGACTGCGCCGTCCCGCCCGCCCGGCTCGGCCCCTATCTGCGTGACTTCCGTGCCCTGCTGGCGCAGCACGGCCTGCGCGGCACCCCCTACGGCCACTTCGGGGACGGCTGCATCCACATCCGTATCGACTTCGACCTGCTCACCGCGCCCGGCATCCGCCGTTTCCGCGCCTTCTCCCAGGAGCTGGCCGAGCTCGTCGTCGCCCACGGCGGCTCGCTCTCCGGCGAACACGGCGACGGGCAGGCCCGCGCCGAGCTCCTGCCGAAGATGTACGGGCCCGAACTCGTCCGTCTCTTCGAGGACTTCAAGGCCCTCTGGGACCCGGCCGCGGGCCTGAACCCCGGCATGCTCGTCCGCCCGGCCCGGCTCGACGACAACCTCCGCTTCGCCCCGCTCCCCCGGAACCCGGTGCCGGTCGCCTTCGGCTACCCGCACGACGACGGCGACTTCACCGCCGCCGTCCGCCGCTGCGTGGGCGTCGCCAAATGCCGCAACGCCGCAAGCGCCCCCGGCTCCGCGGACGTCATGTGCCCGTCGTTCCGCGCCACCGGCGAGGAACAGCACTCCACCCGCGGCCGGGCCCGGCTGCTGCACGAGATGCTCGCCGGCGAGGTGATCACCGACGGCTGGCGGTCCCCCGAGGTGCGCGACGCCCTCGACCTCTGCCTCTCCTGCAAGGGCTGCCGCAGCGACTGCCCGGTCGGCGTCGACATGGCCACGTACAAGGCGGAATTCCTCCACCACCACTACGCGGGCCGGCTGCGCCCCGCCGCCCACTACGCCCTCGGCCGCCTGCCCGAGTGGCTGCACCTGGCGGCGCCCGTCGCCCCCGCCGTCAACGCCCTGGCCCGCGCCCCCCTCGCCACCGCCCTGGCCGCCCGCCTGGCCGGCCTCACCCCGGAACGCCCGCTGCCGGCACTGGCCACGGAGACCTTCACCCGGTGGTGGTGGGACAGGCGGCGGGCCGCCGGGGCGGCGGGCTCCGCACCCGTCAACTCGGGCGGTCCCACCGTCATCCTCTGGCCCGACACCTTCACCGACCACCTCGCGCCCCAGGTCGGCCGCGCCGCCGTCCAGGTCCTCGAAGCGGCCGGACTGCGCCCGCTGCTCCCCCCGACGGCCCCGCTCCGCCCCGGCCTCCGCGTCCGCCGGCACCGCCCCCTGTGCTGCGGCCTGACCTATGTCTCCACCGGCCAGCTCGACCGGGCCCGCCGGGTCATGCGCCGCACCGTCGACACGCTGTCCCCTCTCCTCCGGCCCGGCCGGCCGCTCGTCGTCCTCGAACCGAGCTGCGCCGCGGCCCTGCGCACCGACCTTCCCGAGCTGCTCCCCGACGACCCCCGCGCCGCCCGTCTCGCCGCCGCCGTCCGCACCTTCGCCGAGACCCTGGAGCAGTACGCCCCCAGCTGGCGGCCGCCGCGCCTGGACCGCCCGGTCGCCGGCCAGACGCACTGCCACCAGCACGCGGTCCTCGGCGACGCCGCGGACCGCCGCCTGCGTGCCCGTGCGGGCCTCACCGGCGCCCTCTCCGGCGGCTGCTGCGGCCTCGCCGGCAACTTCGGCTACGAACGCGGCCACTACGAGGTGTCGGTCGCCTGCGCCGAGGACCAGCTCCTGCCCGCCGTACGTGAGGCCGCCCCCGGCACGGAGATCCTCGCGGACGGCTTCTCCTGCCGCACCCAGCTCCAGCAGCTCGGCGACCGGCGAGGGCGGCACCTGGCGGAGGTACTGGCGGAGGGGCTGGGGAACGGCGCCGTCTGAGGCCCCCGGCCGGCGCTTGCGGCACCGGCCGGACGCCCCTTCAGGCGATCGGCTGGCCGATGCCCAGGAGGTTGCCCTCGCTGTCGTGGAACCAGGCGCCGCGTTCGGAGTGGGCGTGCTTGGAGGGGTAGTTGCCGGCGATGTGGGCGATGCCGTCTTCCGTGTGGAGGCCGGGCGCGTCGACCTCCTCGAACGCCACACCGCGCGCTCTGAGCTGCGCGACGGTCGCTTCGATGTCGTCGACGACCCAGGCCATCTGGGTGAAGGTGCCGGGGGCGGCGCCGGTCGACCGGAAGATGACGAACTCGGCGCCCCCGCAGCGGTAGAGCAGGCCGCCGGGGCGTTCGTCGACGGGGGTGAGGCCGAGTTTTTCGGCGTAGAAGCGGCGGGCCCGGGCCAGGTCCTGGGCGGGGAGCCTGGTGGCCACCTGGGCCCGGGACAGGATGTCCGTGTTGGGGTGATTCACTCCGCTACTGTGCCGTCCGGCGGTGCCGTCAGTCGAACCAGCGCGCGCGTGCCAGTTCGTCTCCCCGGTCGGGCTCCTCCAGGAGGGCGGCGACCTCGAAGCGGCGGGGCCACTGGGCGGTGGCCCAGGCGAGGCCGGCGGCCACGCCCTCCAGGGTGGCGGCGTGGAGGGTGCCGTCGGGGGTCCAGCGCCAGTCGAGTTCGATGGTGGCGGCCGGGCCGGCGGCGGGGCCCGGGGCGGCGGTGACGAGGAGTTCCTCGTGTTCGTCGTAGGTGGACGGGGTGGTGGGGCCGAGGAGGGTGCGGACCGCCGCGGGGACCTCGTGGCGGACGCCCTCGGAGCGGACCTCGGCGGTGACCGCCTCGCTCAGGCGGCGCACCTGGAGGAGTTCCGCGAGGTCGGCGGCGCGGGACGGGCCGACCGGGAGCAGCGGCAGGCCGGTCGCGAGCGGCATCAGGTCGGGGGCGTCGGCGACGACCGCGTCGGCTGCGTCCACCACCCGCACCTCGGTGTCCACGACGGCGCGCAAGTAGTCGGGGAGGGTGACCTGGTCGGGGTCGAGGGTCGCCAGCAGGCCGTAGAGGGCGTGGAGTTGGGCGGCGCCGACGGGGTGGTCCGGGTCGGCGAGCCGGGCGAGGAGTTCCGCGGCGCCGCCCGGCTCGTCGAGGAGGGCGGCGGCGGAGGTGCGGACGCCGAGGGCGCGCAGCACCTGGGCGTCGACGTCCCCGGCGTCCGCGGACTCGTACAGGCCGGCCAGCAGCGGGTCGCCGCCGGCCGAACGCAGCCCGGCGGGGCGGCGGCCGTCCAGGACCGGGTGGCCGCGCAGCCACCAGGCCGTGTAGGGGCGGACGGATTCGGTGGTGCCGTCGGGGAGGAGGACGCGGACCGGGGCGGTCAGCGCGTCGCGCAGCGGCGGCCGGGAGAGCATGGCCAGGACCTCGGGCCAGGCGTCGTCGTCGACCAGGTCGAGGTCGCGGACGGCGACCAGTTCGGTGACGACCGGGGGGACCGGGGTGTCGGGGAGGGTGTCGAGGACGTCCTCGCACCAGACGTCGACGGCGTCGAGCAGGCCGACGTCGTCGGGCTCGGCGAAGTCCGTGTCCCGCGGCTCCAGCTCGTCCGGGTCGAGGACGACGTCGGTGGCGCGGACCAGGGCGAAGTCGGCCAGCACGCCGACCGCGGTCAGCGGCTGTTCGCCCCAGCGGGCCGCCAGCTCGGCGTCGCAGGCGGGCAGTTCGCCCTCGCGGATGACCCGTTCGAAGTCGCTGCCGGGGAGGACGAGTTCGCCGGCCGGGGCCAGTTCGCCGTCCTCGTCGGGGAGGGCGAGGGCGCCCAGCCAGGGCTCGTCGCCCGGGGCGAGGTTGGCGTCGCGGACCAGGGCGAGGACGGTGTCGGCGAGTTCCTCGGAGCCGAGCGGGCCGCCCGGGCCGGCGCCGCCGAGGTCGTCGTCGGGGAAGAGGTCGTAGGCGTCCTCGTCGGCGTCGAGGGAGTTCGCCACGGCGGCGCGCACCTGGGGCGTGGTCAGCACGGCGCGGGGCGCGGCGGGGGTGGCGCCGAGCTTCTCCAGGAGCGGGTGGACGGCCTCGGGGTGGGCGACCTTCAGGCCGAGCCGGGCGAGGGTGCGGTGCCGGGCGGCGGGGCCGCCGTCCTCGTCCGGGGCGCCGCCGGGCAGCGGCAGCAGGACCTGGCGGGGGCCGATGGTGGTGCGTACCGCGCCGTGCGCCCCGGCCGGGCCGGGTGTCGCGGTGCCGGCCAGGGGGACCGGCAGGCCGGTGAGGCGGTCGGGGTCGGTGCCGGCCAGCGCGTCGTAGAGCCGCCACCACCAGCCCGGCGGGCGCTCGACGCCGGCGAGCCGGTCGACCATCTCGCCGAGCGGCACCCGGGTCACGCCCAACGACCGCAGTTCCGGGCGGCGTTCGAGGCCGGCGGGGAGCAGGCTGGGGAAGAGTTCGGCGAGGACGGCGACGGTCGCGGCGCCCGCGCCCTCCAGCAGTTCGGCCTCGGTGGGCCGCAGGACGTAGCGCGGGGTGTCGTCGGTGCCGTCGACGCCGTCCCACTCGTCGCGCGGTGCGCCGCCCGCGGGACCGGGCTGCTCGCCGGCGTCGAACGCGCTGGTGGCGGGCGCTGCGGCGCCCGGCGCGGCGGCGCTCGGCAGGAAGCGGACCCGCGGCAGCAGGTCGAGCACCTGGTGGCGCAGCTCGCCGTCGAGGCCGCCCTTGCCCAGCGGGCCGGGTACCAGGTCGAGGGTGCCGACGGTCACCGGCTGCCAGCCGGCGAGCAGGTCCGCGTACGCGGCGGCGGCCCGTGCGACCAGAAAGTCCGCGAGCGGGCCGGGCGCGACGTGGCGGCGGGTCGGCTCCAGCGGGAAGGAGGCGATGAGCAGGGCGGGCAGGCCCAGCGGCTCGTCGGTGGGCGTCGGGGCGTGTACGACCGGTGCGGTCCGCGGGCGCGCCGGCGCGCCGTCGGCGTCCACCGGTACCGCCCAGGTCACCGACCAGAACGGGCGCAGCCGCTCCTCGACGGGCCGGTCGGCGAGCAGTGCGGGGTCCAGCCGGCCGCTGTCGGACGCCACCCGCCAGCGGGTGGTGCCGCGCTCACTGTCCTCGACCACGAGGTACGGGCCCTGCCGGGTCTGCCGCAACTCCCGTACGCCTTCGGGGGTTTCGACGATGACCTCGGCCAGGCCGGGGAGGGTGAGCAGCAGCGCGTCGTCGATGCCGGCGAGCAGCCGTTCGGCGAGGTCCTGGGCGGCGCCGTCGCGCAGCGGCAGGACGACGGCGGTGTCGTAGCCCTCGGGTGCGGTGCCCTCGGCGGGCAGCGGGAGCCGGAGCAGCGGTACGTGGCCCTCGCGGCGGCGCAGCTCACCGCCGAGGCCGGGGCTGTGGGCGGCCACTTCCTCGGTCATCGCGCGGGCCTCGGCCAGCGACCAGCGGACGCCGCCGGTGCGGCCGACCAGGGCCGGTTCGTCGCTGACGGACAGCACGGCGGCGAAGCCGACGCCGAAGCGGCCGACCGCGCCGGCGGCCACGCCGGCCTCCCGCTTGGCGGAGGCACGGAGGGTGGAGAGCGATTCGACGCCGGTGGCGTCGATCGGGGCGCCGGTGTTGGAGGCGACGAGGACGGCGGGGGCGTCGCCGTCGGCCGGGTGCAGGGTCAGCCGGAGCCGGCCGGGGACGCCGGCCCGGGCGGCCGCGTCCGCGGCGTTCTGCGCCAGCTCGACGGCGAGGCGGTCGCGGTAGCCGCCGAGCGCGAGGTCCTCCTCCGCGTTGGCGTCCTCCCGGAACCGGGCCGGCGAGGCGGCCCAGGCGTCCAGCACACCGCGCCGCAGACGGGCCGTCCCGAACGGGTCGCCGGCTGCGCCTCGCACCCACGACGTAGCTGCCACGTCTTCGTCTCCTCTGTGTCCGTCGGTTGCCCTGACGGTATCGCCCCACATCGGCGGCCGCGGCGGCGCGGCCGCCCCCGGCGGGAGGGGGAGGACAAGGGCCGGGGTCCGGCCGCGCGCTCGGCGCGGCCGGACCCCGGCCCGTGCGGTCTCAGCTGTGGCCCAGTTCCTCCGCGGGGCCCGCTTCCTCCACGGACCCTCCGTCGCGCTCCGGCCGCAGGGCCAGCGGTTCGACGACCGTTTCGTCGACCACCGGCGGCGCCGGTCGCGGCGGCTTGGGCATGACGGCGGCCTCGGAGTGGGCGCCGCAGCCGTAGGAGAGGGAGACCACGCGGCCGTCCGCGGGGGCGAACTCGTTGGCGCAGACGCCGAACGCCTGGCGCAGCGAGCCGGTGAGCGGGGTGAGGAAGCCGCAGGTCATGCAGGTCGCGGGGGCCGCCTGGGCCATCGGGGTCTTGGCGCCGAAGGCCTCTTCCCAGCGGTCGGCGGCGGCGTGCAGGCCGTAGCGGGACAGGACCCGGGCGCGGGCCATGCCGAGTTCCCCGGCGACGTCGGCGATGCCGCCGCGGGCGGGGGCGGGCTGGACGGCGGGCGAGCCGGGGAGGACGTCGGCCTCCTCGGAGTCGGCGACGTCGGCGGCCATGCCCTCGGCGACCGGGGAGTTCGGCGGCGGGACGTCCTCGCCGGTGTAGCCGGGCTCCAGGCGGAGGTCGTCGGCCTCGGTGGGGAGCAGGTCGCCGGGGCCCATGTCGCCGGGGCGGAGGCGTTCGCTCCAGGGGACCCACTCGGGGGCGAGCAGGGCGTCGGGGCCGGGCAGCAGGACCGTCTCGTCGAGGGTGACGACCTTGGCGCGGGAGGCGCGGGCGACGGTCACGGCCCAGCGCCAGCCGCGGTATCCGGGTTCGTTGCAGGCGAAGAGATGGGTGACGACGCGGTCGCCGTCGGCCACGACCTCGATGTGCTCGCCGACCATGCCGGGGAGTGCGGTCTCCTCCGCCGCCGCCCGGGCGAGGTCGACCGCCTCGGCGCACAGGCGGTCAGGGGTACGGCTTCGCATCGCAGCACTCACAAGAATCGATTCTCTCTTCCACGCCGTCTCACGAGTGCGCCAGCCGGAGCTGTCCTTGTCCGTCCGGAGGCCGGGGCGGGCGGAGCGGACCTGGGGACCGCGTCGACGTCCGCGCCCGATCGGTTGGTCGAGCGCACCTCTTACAACCCATTCTGCGGGATCGCGGATCGCAATGAGACACGCGGCCAAAACCGACCGCCGGTGGCGCGCTAGACACGCTACCCCTTCAACGGTGTACGACTCCTCGGAGGGAGCGGCAATTGGCAGCAGGTGGCGACGGCGGGCCGGTGCGCCCCGCGCGGCAAGTGGGAGGAACCGCCCCCTCTTGGGCGAGTTGGGGCACTATGGCCAGGTGGCTGCCGCGAGGGCGTCGAAGGTACGGAAGCCGCGCGCACCGACGCGCGGCGGGTTCGGCGGCAGCCGGGGGCGGCGGGCCGCGCGGGCGGTCGGGCGGGCGCTGCACCGGCCGTTCACCGGCGCGGCCCAGGGCGTGCGGCGGGCCACGCATGCGCACGGTGCGGGCGAGTCGGGGCTGGGCAAGCTGATCGAGCTGCACGCGGTGAACTCCGCGGGCGACATGCTGATCACCGTCGCGCTGGCGTCGACGGTGTTCTTCTCGGTGCCGACCCAGGAGGCGCGCGGCCGGGTGGCGCTGTATCTGGCGGTGACCATGGCGCCGTTCGCGGTGCTGGCGCCGGTGGTCGGGCCGCTGCTGGACCGGGTGCCGCACGGCCGGCGGGCGGCGATGGCCGGGTCGATGCTGGCCCGGGCACTGCTGGCGGTGACGATGTCGGGGGCGGTGGCGACCGGCGGTCTGGAGCTGTATCCGGCGGCGCTGGGCGTGCTGGTGTCGTCGAAGGCGTACGGCGTGGTGCGCAGCGCGGTGGTGCCGCGGCTGTTGCCGCCGCGGATCTCACTGGTGAAGGCCAACTCGCGGGTGACGCTGGCGGGGCTGCTGGCGACCGGGCTGGCCGCGCCGGCGGGGGCGGGGCTGCATCTGCTCGGGCCGCCGTGCCCGCTGTACGGGGCGTTCGTGGTGTTCGCGGTGGGCACGGTGCTGTCGTTCTCGCTGCCGCACAAGGTCGACTCGGCGAAGGGTGAGGGGCGGGCCCGGCTGGCGTCCCGGAACGGCAGTGCGGCGGGGGCGGCGGGGCGGGTGCCGAAGCCGGGGCTGCGGACGGTCGGGCCGTCCGTGCTGCACGGTCTGCAGGCGAACGCCGCGCTGCGGGCGCTGTCCGGCTTCCTGACGTTCTTCCTGGCCTTCCTGCTGCGTGCCCATCCGCTGGACGGGCTGGGCGCGGCGGCGTCGCTGGGGCTGGTGGCGGTGGCGGCCGGCACCGGCAATGCGCTGGGCACGGCGATCGGGGCGTGGCTGAGGGCACGCGGGCCGGAGCCGATCATCGCGGCGATGCTGGGGCTCGCGCTGTGCGCGACGGTGCTGGCCGCGGTGTTCTACCCGGTGCTGGCGGTGGTCGTGGTCACCGCGGCGGCGGCGGCCGCGGGGCTGTGCCAGGCGCTGGGGAAGCTGTCGCTGGACGCGATGATCCAGCGCGATGTGCCGGAGGAGGTGCGCACCTCGGCGTTCGCCCGGTCGGAGACGGCGCTGCAGCTGGCGTGGGTGGTGGGCGGCGCGCTCGGGATCGCGCTGCCGCTGGTCGGGGTGGTGGGCATGGCGGTGGCCGCGGGCCTGGTGACGGTGGGTGCGGCGCTGTCCGTTCGGGGGCTGCTGCAGGCGACGCGGCGGGGCGGTACGCCGGCGCCGCGGGTGGCCTGAGCGCGGGCGGGCCGGACCGGAAGAGGGTGCCTTCCCGATCGGGCCGGCGTGCTCGGGGGCGCCCCCTGGGGGCGTGCCGCGCGGCACGCCGCACCCGGGGGTGGCGTGGGCCGGGGCGCCAGATAGCCTGCCCGTATGACCGCTGCGTTGATCTCCTGGGGCAAGGGCCGCCGCGCCGCTGCCGCCATCGGTGCCGTGTCCCTGGGTCTGGTGACCCTCTCCGCCTGCGAGAAGCCGACCGCGCTCGCGACCGTGACCGTCGGTTCGTCGACGGTGACGGCCGAGGCCACCCCCGGCTGCGACGGCAACGGCAAGGAACTGTCCAGGAAGGCCGTGACCGCCTGCATCACCAAGAAGGGCGGCAAGACGATCACCGTGCACCCCGGTGAGAAGGTGCGCGTGGGGGTGGACCCGGACGTCGCCAAGTCCGGCTGGATCGTCATCGGTGCCGGGCCCGTGATGCGCGAGCCGAGCAAGCAGACGTACCGCAGCTTCGACGCGGACGCGCTGTTCATGCAGCAGAACCCGCAGACCGGTCAGACGACGTACACCAAGGACGTCACCCTGCAGGTCGCCGAGCTCCACGAGGGCGACGGCCCCACCACGATGTGGCACTTCACGCTGAAGCAGAAGGACTGAGCCCGCTGAGCGCGCCGAGCGACGCCGGGCGGCCGCTGCGGGTGCTGGCCGTCACCGCGGTGGCCGCCGAGCGCGACGCGGTGTGCGCCGCGGCGGAGTGCGGCGCGCCGGCCGTGCTGCCGGGCGGCTACGAGCTGTGCCGGGCGGACGGCGGGCCGGTGGCTTTCGACGTGCTGGCCGCCGGGGTCGGACCGGCCGCCGCGGCCGCCGGGACGGCCACCGCGCTGACCGCCGCGGCGCTCGCCGGAGCGCCGTACGACCTGGTGGTCTCGGCCGGTATCGGCGGCGGCTGGGCGCCGGACGCGCCGCTGGGCGCGGTGGTGGTCGCGGACGCGATCGTCGCGGCCGATCTGGGCGCCGAGACCCCGGACGGCTTCGTTCCGGTCACCGATCTGGGCTTCGGGACGGTGCGGCACCGCCCCGATCCGGCGCTGGTGAAGGCCGTCGCGGCGGCGGCCGGCGCGGTCACCGGCACCGTCGTCACGGTCTCCACGGTCACCGGCAGCGCCGCCCGAGCCGCCGAGCTGGCACGGCGTCACCCGGGGGTGCTGGCCGAGGCGATGGAGGGCTTCGGCGTCGCCGAGGCGGCCGCCGCGCACGGGGTGCCCGTGCTGGAGGTCCGGGCCGTCTCCAACGCCGTCGGCCCGCGCGACCGGGCCGCCTGGCGCATCGGCGGCGCGCTGACCGCGCTGACCGGCGCCTTCCGTACGCTTCCCGGAGCCCTGGTGGCCACCGCCGGGCCGGCTCCGGGCCCTGACCGTCCCGCCAGGAGGATTCCGTGACCCGGCCGCTGAACATCGCGTACTCGCCGTGCCCGAACGACACCTTCGTCTTCGACGCGCTGGCGCACGGCCGGGTCCCGGACGCGCCGGAGCTCGCGGTGACCTTCGCCGACATCGACCTCACCAACGGCATGGCCGAGCGCGGTGAGTTCGACGTGCTGAAGGTGTCGTACGCGGTACTGCCCTGGGTGCTCGACGACTACGCGCTGCTGCCCTGCGGCGGGGCGCTGGGGCGCGGCTGCGGGCCGTTGGTGCTGACCCGCGGGCAGGGCGCGGCGGCGGACCTGGCGGGGAAGACGGTGGCGGTGCCCAGCGAGCGGTCGACGGCGTACCTGCTGTTCCGGCTGTGGGCGGCGGCCGAGGTGCCGGGCGGGGTCGGGGAGATCGTGGTGCTGCCGTTCCACGAGATCATGCCGGCCGTGCGGGACGGCAAGGTCGACGCCGGTCTGGTCATCCACGAGGCCCGTTTCACGTACCAGGACTACGGGCTGGTGTGCCTGGCGGACATGGGTGAGCACTGGGAGCAGACGACCGGGCTGCCGATCCCGCTCGGCGCGATCATCGCCAAGCGGTCGCTGGGCGAGCGGGCGTTGCGGGAGCTCGCGGCGGCGATCCGGACGTCGGTGCTGATGGCCTGGGACGACCCGGAGGCGTCCCGTCCGTACGTGCTGGAGCACGCGCAGGAGATGGACCCGAAGGTGGCCGACCAGCACATCGGCCTGTACGTCAACGAGTTCACCGCCGACCTCGGTGAGGACGGTTATGCCGCGGTGCGCGGGCTGCTCACCCGCGCCGCGGCCGAGGGGCTGGTGCCGCCCCTCGGCCGGGATGCCTTGCGTTTCGTGTGAGGTGTGCCGGGTGGTCCGGTGCGGTCAGACGTCCAGCTGGTCGGCGACCGCCCGCAGCATGCCGGCGATCTTGGCGCCGTGGGCCTTGTCGGGGTAGCGGCCGCGCTCCAGTTGCTGGGTGACGTTCTCCAGGAGCGTGGTGAGGTCCTGGACGATCGAGGCGAGTTCGTCGGGCTTGCGGCGCTGGGCGGCGGCCACCGAGGGCGCGGGGTCGAGGAGTGTCACCGTCAGCGCCTGGTCGCCGCGCTGACCTGCGACGACGCCGAATTCGACGCGCTGGCCGGGCTTGAGTGCGGCTACACCGTCGGGCAGCACCGACGAGTGCACGAAGACGTCACCGCCGTCGTCGCGGGAGAGAAAGCCGAAGCCCTTCTCACTGTTGAACCACTTGACCTTGCCGGTAGGCACGTCTGTCCTCGTCCTCGTACTCGTTGGAAAAAACTTGGGCTGGTCCGCCGCGGAAGCGCGGAAGAAAAAACGGTCTGGATAGCAATGCAGCGGGCCGCAGGACCCGCCACCACCAAGGCTAATGGTCCCCCGGCCGGTGACAAGACGCCGCCGGGTGGATCCTCTGTGCTTCCGGTGCGGACTTACCCTGGTCAGGTGTCTGACGAAACGCCCCGCGCAGGGGATCTGCTGGTCCGAATCGGCGCGATCATGTTCCTAGTTGGCGCACTGGCCACTCTCGCCACCGTGACGCCGCTGTTCCTCGGAACCACGCCGCTGCCGTGGGGCTTCTACTGGCTGTGCATGCTGATGGGCGCCGGCTTCCTGGTCGCCGCGAGCGGAGTGATCCGCTCCGCGGTGGTCCAGCGGCGTCAGGCGGTGGCGGCCGCCGAGGGCTCCGCACCGTCCGCGCCCTCTGCGCCTTCCGCGAGGTAACGCGCCAGCCAGGCCGGGAACTCCGTCAGGTCGGCGAGCAGCACATCGGCGCCGGCCGCCCGCAGCTCCGCCGCGTCGCAGGGCCCGGTGGCCACGGCCACCGACAGCGCCTCGGCAGTGTGGGCGCCCCGCACGTCACCGGTGTGGTCGCCGACGTAGACCGTCGCGTCGTGGTCGCGCAGTGCCTCGGCCTTGGCCTCCGCCCACAGCGAGCCGATCACCGCGTCCGGTTCGAGGCCCAGGTGGGCCAGGTGGAGCTTGGCGTTCGGCTCGTACTTGGCGGTCACCACGATCGCCCGCCCGCCGGCCGCCTGCACCGCGGCGATCGCCTCGTGGGCGCCGGGCAGCGCGGGGGTGGGGGTGATGGCGTACTCCGGGTACAGCGCGCGGTACTGGGCGCTGATCTCCGCCACCCGCTCCGCGGGGAACCAGCGGCGGATCTCCTCCTCCAGCGGCGGCCCGAGCCGGGTCACCGCGGCGTCGGCGTCGACATGGGTGCCGGTCCGGGCGGACAGCACCTCGTAGGCGGCCTTGATTCCGGGGCGGGAGTCGATCAGCGTCATGTCGAGGTCGAAGCCGACCGTCAGGGGGTACGCAGCCATGCCCGCCATTGTGCCCGGGGGCCCGCGGCAGCCGGACGGTGGCCCGTGCAGGCCTCCCCGGCACCCCGGCCCGGAGGGACTGTTTTTCGCCGGCCCACCGATCCGGTATGATCATGATGAAGCTTCCGCCCGCGGGCGGGAGTCGCGCGTCTGTGGTCCAAGGAAAGACGTCCACCAACCGGTGGGAGATGCAGGTGCAAGGCCTGCCGGGCGCTCCACACACAAGGGCTCTTCCCCGTACGGGGAAGAGCCCTTTGCTGTTGCCGGCCGTTCGCCGCCATGTGCTCTGCGCCGCCCCTCGTGGGCAGGTCGACGGTTCGGTGTCAGGGGCCTGACTGCCGGGGCGCGGGGGCGGTGTCAGTCGTCGATGGCCTGGTACACCGTGGTCCAGAAGTCGTGGATGACCCGCGCCGAATCCGGGGTGGACATGCCGACCTGGGTGAGCAGGGTGCCGGTGAGCCGGTGGTGCGGGTCGGCGTAGGTGGTGGTGCCGGTTCCGCCGTCCCAGCCGAACTGGCCGATGGGCGCGTAGTCGCCTCGGTAGGTGCGTACCGCCATCCCGAAGCCCCAACCGCCGTGCTGCCCCTGGCCGAACGAGTTGTGGACGTTGTCGCGGGCCATGGCGCTGCGCGCGGCGGTCTGCTCGGGCGTGAGGCAGTTGGTGGTCATCAGCTCGACGGCGGGCCGGGACAGGATCCGTTCGCTCCCGTGCATCCCGCCGTTGAGCAGCATCCGGAAGTAGGCGTGGTAGTCGTCGACGGTGGAGACCAGCCCACCACCGCCGGACCGGAACGCCGGAGGCCGGCTGTACTGCCCGCCCGCCGCCTCGTCCCACACGGTGAACTCCCCGGTCCGCGGGTCCGGGACGTAGGCGGTCGGCAGCCGGTCGATCTTGCCGGCGGGCACGTGGAAACCGGTGTCGGCCATCCCCAGCGGGTCGAGGACGCGTTCGCGCAGGAACGTCTCGAACGGCTGGCCGGTGACCCGCTCCACCAGCACGCCGAGCACATCGTGGCTTATCTGGTACTGCCAGCGCTCCCCCGGCTGGTGCATCAGCGGAAGCGTGCCCAGCAGGCGCATCCACTCATCCGGCCCGGGCGTCTCCTGCGCACTCTGGGAGAAGACGCCCCGCTCGAAGATCGCGTCCATGATCGGGGTGCCCATCGACGTCAGATCCACGCCGAGCCCGAACGTGGAGGTCAGCAGGTCCCGTACGGTGATCGGCCGCCGCGCCGGCACGGTGTCGTCCAGCGGGCCGTCGATCCGCTTCAGCACCCGGCGGTCGGCCAGTTCCGGCAGCCAGGGCTCCACCAGGTCGTCCAGCCGTAGTCGGCACTCGTCGAGCAGGACCATCGACGCCGCCATCGTGACCGGCTTGGACGTGGACGCCATCCGGAAGATCGTGTCCCGGCGCATCGGCGCGCCCCCGTCATGGCGCATCGTCCCGAGCGCTTCGACGTGCGTCTCGTCGCCCCGGCTGACCAGGGCGACGAGCCCGGGAATCTTCCCGGACTCGACGTGCCGTGCCAGCACGTCGCGCATCCTGCGCAGCCCTGCTTCGGAGAAACCGCTGTGCCGGCCGGTGGGGTTGAGGGACATGACTGAAGGCTCCTTGTGGGGTGTGTGCGGATGGGTGGTGCGGTGAGGTTCGGCTGCCGCTGGGCGCGTCCGGGGCGATGGCCGTGCCGCGTTCGCCGTGCGGGACGCCGCCCCGGCGCGGCGTCCATGGCATTCGCGAGTTCGCGTTCGCCCCGATGGCCGGGGGCGTTGCGGGTGCCCTTGGAGGGAGCGGGTCAGAGGCTGCGGGCGGTGATGTCGCCGTGCGGGGTGGTGGCGTGGATGTCGAGTTCGGCGGTGCCGTCGCTCTTGAGGGAGTTGCTGATGCGGCCGTGGCTGGTGCCGGCGTCCAGGGCGGCGGAGACACCGGCGGCGGCGGCGACCGTGATGTCGCCGGACTGGGTGTGGAGCACGACCTTGCCGCCCGTGGCCTCGGCGATCCGGATGTCGCCCCTTGCCGTGCTGATGTCCGCGGGGCCGCACCGGCCGACCTCGACGTCGCCGTCGACCGCGGTGAGCCGAAGGCTCGCAGCCTCGTCGATCTTGATCTGGCGGTACGCGCCTTCGAAGGCGACGTCACCGAGGCGGCCGAGGGCCCGAAGTTCGGCGCTGTCCGTCCTGGCCTCGACGCCGGAACCGGCGGGCAGCTTGACCGTCACCTCGATGGCTCCGGTGGGGCCGAGGTACTGGTTCTTCGTCAGGCTCTCGATCCGCAGGACCCCGTCGGCGAAGTCGACCGTGGTCTGCTCCGCCGCCTTCACGTCGCGGCCCTTCGAGGCGCTCGCGGGCCGGACCTCGACCACGGTGTCGGCACGGTCGGCGGCGATGAACTGGACACGTCCGGCGGGGACGGCCAGGACGGCGGCGATCGGGGCGGGGGTGTCGAACTTCTGCATCGTGCTCTCCCTTGTACATACGGTTCGCTGTTTCGGAACAACGGAAACGCTACGTTGCTTTACGGTTCGCTGCAACGAGATCTTTGCGTGAGAACACGACTTATGCAGGTGAGAGGCGAGCAATCATTGCAACACCCTCTCGTTTAACGCAACGAACGGAGAGACGACCGTTGCAATGCATTGAAGATGAACGCTATGGTGGAGGCGTTGAGGAACATCGAGCAGCACCGTGGAGCACCCACGGGGCATGAAGGGGGTCGTGATGCCGGGAGGCAGACTCACCCAGTCCGAGCGCCAACAGATCGCGACGGGACTGGCCGACGGCCTGGCCTACGCCGAGATCGCCCGCCGTCTCGACCGTCCGACCTCCACGATCACGCGTGAAGTGATGCGCAACGGCGGCCCGACCGGGTACCGCGCCGACCTCGCCCACCGCGCCACCCAGCAGCGCACCCACCGGCGCAAACAAGCCGCGCCCCAGGGGTCGCAGGCGCTTCCGCAGCCCTACGGACGCGACGCCGAGGCCGTGCGCGACTACCAGGAGAGCCTCACCACCGTCTTCATGACCTCGGGCCTGCCCAAGATGATGGCCCGGGTGCTGGGCTGCCTCTACACCACCGACACCGGCAGCCTCACCGCCTCCGAACTCGCCCAACGCCTGGCGGTCAGCCCGGCGTCCATCTCCAAGGCGATCACGTTCCTTGAGGGCCTGGAGCTCGTCCGCCGGGAATCAGGCGAACGCCGCCGCGAGCGCTACGTCGTCGACGACGACCTCTGGTACCAGTCAATGCTCCGCAGCGCCCGCGCGAACGACGAGTTCATCGAGGCCGCGCGGCAGGGTGCCGTCATCCTCGGCCGCGACACCCCGGCCGCCACCCGCCTCGAAAACGCCGCCCGCTTCCTCGACTTCGTCAGCGAAGCGCTCATCCGCGCCGCGGAGCAAGGCCGCGAGGTCCTTTACACCAGAACGGAAACGGCCCCGGACGACACCGCGACGCCACGATCGGATCTTGCATAGAGAGCCGTTTCGATGGGCCCGGTCAGTCGATGGGCCCGGTCAGCGATGGGCCCGGTGAGCCTCAATGGGCCCGGTCATTCTTGGTGGGCCCGGTCAGTGGTGCCCGCGCCGGATCCTTCAGGAGGGGCTCCCGGCCGGCGGGCATCTCTCTCGGACGAGTGCCCCTGGATGAAGGTCGCTGGACGAGTGCGTCTGGCTGAATGCCCCTGGATGAGGGCCGCTGGCTGAATGCCTCTGGCTGAGGACCTCTGGATGGGTGCCCCTAGCGGGCCGCCCGCCGCATCCGCCACAGCAGGAACAGCGCCGAGGCGACCGCCGCGGCCCGCACCACCCCGGGCAGCGCATCGATCAGCTCCTGGCCCAGCCGGCCCTGCGCGATCGGCTCGCCCCACCGCCCGTCGAACCGGCCCCACAGCCACACCAGAAGACCGCCGACGACCGTCCCGGGCACGCCGAGCGCCGCGAACTTGGCCTCGGCCGGACTGAGTCGCCGCGACACGTAGGCGAGTGCCCAGCCGCCCGCCAGCGCGAGCCACGACCCCAGCACCGCCCCGGCCACCAGGAGGACCACCGCCAGCGCCGGCACCGGACTGAGCCAGGCCCGCAGCGGCACCGGCCGGACGGCCTCCACGGCCGCCCCGTCGTCGCCCGCGCCCTCGTCCGCACCGCCGGCCGCGCCGTCTTCCGTACGGGCCCCGGCGTCCTCGCCGTCCGCGTCGTCGTCCGCCTCCGTGCCGTCCTTCCGCAGCGACGGCCGCCGCCCGGCGGGATCGCCCTTCGGGTGCTGCCATATCTCCGGGATCTCGATCCCGCCCACGAAGCCGGGCACGGTCTCCCCCGGCCCGTACGGTCCCGGCTCCACCCGCCACCAGTCGGGGACGTCCTGCCCGTCGCCCAGCTCGTCCGCGCCGGCGAGGTGCGGCGGCAGCCCGACGGACGGCGCGGACTCCGGCGCACCGGCGCGCGGGCCGGGCACCTTGCCGGACGCCGCGCCCTTGCCGAACGCCGCGCCCTTGGTGAAGAGACCTCTCCTGCCGGACGCCGGCCGGTCGCCGTTCCGGGGCGTGCCGTCGCCGGTCGCCCTCCCGTCCCCGTTCGCCGCGCCGGCCCCGTCCGCGGCCCGCTTCTGTGCCGCCCGCTCCTTCGGCGTCGCCTTGGCGAGCAGTCCGTCGCGCCAGGCCGTCAAGGCGTCGAGCCGATCACGGGCGGCGGACCGGGCGGACGAGCCGGACGGGGCGGACGAGGTGGACGGGGCTGGCGGGGCCGGGTCCGGCTGCGGGGTACCGGCCGCCGCCGGGGTGCCGCCGGCCGCCTCGACCAGCGCCTCCGGCGTGCCCAGCCGCGCCAGCATCCGCCTGGTGCCCACCACCGAGTCGGCTCTCTGCGCCTCGATCTGTGTCCGGAGCCCCGACACCAGCCGCATCCGCGCGGCAGGGGGCAGGCCCCGCTGCTGGGCCAGGTCGCCGACCCGGCTCAGATAGTCAAAGACGAGCTGCTCACTCTCGATCCCCACGAAATCCCCTGCGGCGTCCGCTGGTTACTGCCCCGACGGTACCGCGCCGGCCGCCGCCCGGCCCGGAGCGGCGGCGGAGCGGCGGCGGGGCGCCGGCGGATCCGCCGCGAGCGGCCCGGCGCCGGATCCTCCGGTACCCCGCCGCCGCTCCCTGCCCCTGGCCCGGTCGCCCCGCTAACGTTGTACGAATGACCACCGATACCCCCCGCACCCTCGCCGAGGAGCTGCGGACCCGTAGTGACAGCGGGCTCGTCGGGCTGCTGCGGGCACGCCCCGATCTGCTCAGCCCGGTGCCGGGCGATGTCACCCAGCTGGCGACCCGGGCCGGGACCCGGGCATCGGTGGTACGCGCGGTGGAGCGGCTCGACCGGTTCGCACTGCAGACCGCCGAGGCGCTGGCGGTGGCGCCCGACCCGTGCCCGTACGACACGCTGGGCGCGCTGATGGGCGGGGACGCCGGGGACGAGGCGGTGGCCGGAGCGCTGCCCCGGGCCGTCGCCGAGCTGCGCGGGCAGGCCCTGGTGTGGGGGCCGGACGACCGGTTGCGGCTGGTGCGGACGGCCCGGGAGCTGCTGGCGCCCGGCGCCGCGCGCCCCTCGCCGACCGGTCTGGGCCCGACCGTCGCCGAGGCCGCCGCCGGGATGTCGCCCGGGCGGCTGCAGGAGATCCTCGCCGCGGCCGGGCTGCCCACCACCCACGACCCGGTCTCCGCGGTCGCCGCGCTGACCGCGCTGTTCCGCGACCGGGAGCGGATGGCCGCGCTGCTGGACACCGCGCCGGCCGAGTCCGTCGCGGTCCTCGACAAACTGCTGTGGGGCCCGCCGTACGGCGCGGTCACCGACCGCCCGGCCCCTCATCTGCAGTGGCTGCTCGACCGCGGTCTGCTGCTCCCGGCGGGGGCCCGCAACGTCGTCCTGCCGCGGGAGGCGGCGCTCCATCTGCGCGGCGGGCGCGCCCACCGCAGCCCGGAGCCGGTGCCGCCGGCGCTCGCGCCCACGACGGAACGTGATCCACAGCTTGTGGACAACGCCGCGGCGAGCCAGGCGTTCACCGCCCTGGCGACCGTCGAGGAACTCCTCAAGGAGTGGGACCTGGGCGGCCCGCCCGTGCTGCGCGCCGGCGGGATGAGCGTCCGCGACCTCAAGCGCACCGCCACCGCCCTGGACACCACCGAACGGCTCGCCGCCTTCTGGCTCGAACTCGCCTACGCGGCCGGGCTGATCGCCTCCGACGGCGAGGCCGACGAGCGGTACGCGGCCACCCCGGCCGCCGAGGAGTGGCGGCAGCTGCCCGATCATGAGCGGTGGGCGGAGCTGGCGGCCGGCTGGCTGGCCGCGACCCGCACCTCGGGCGTGGTCGGCACCGCCGACGCGAAGGGCCGCGCGCTCGCCGCCCTCGGACCGCACCTGGACCGCTCCCCGGCCCCCGAGGTCCGCCGCCGCGCCCTCACCCTGCTCGCCACACTGCCGCCCGGTACGTCCGTACCGGCGGCGACGGTGCTCTCCCGGCTCCGCTGGGAACGTCCACTGCGCGGGGCGGGCCCGACGGCGGGCGGGGCCGGGGGCCCGACGGCGGCCGGGACCGGGGGACCGACCGCGGGCGGCGCTGCAGGCCCGACGACGAGTGGGACCGCGGGACCGACGGCAGGCGGGGGCGCGGAGGCCGAGTCCGCCGGCGCCTACGACCTCCGCTCGCGCCTGGCCCAATGGGCCCTGGAGGAGGCCGAGTTGCTGGGCGTCACCGGGCGCGGCGCACTCGCCACCCACGGCCGGATGCTGATCGGCGCAGAGGGAGCGAAGGCCGGAGCGGGACCGGAAGCCCGTACGGGGCCGGCAACCGGCACGTGGACGGAAGCCGGAGCGGAGGCAGCACCCCTCGCGGCCGGAGCGGCAGCCGGGGGCGGAGTGGCATCCGGGGCCGAGATCGGTGCCGCGGCGACCCGCGCCGCCGCCCTGCTCGCCCCCCTCCTCCCCGAACCCCTCGATCATGTCCTCCTCCAGGCCGACCTGACCGCGGTCGCCCCCGGCCCGTTGCAGCGCCCGCTCGCCGAGGCGCTGGACGTCCTCGCGGACATCGAGTCCAAGGGCGGTGCGACGGTCTACCGCTTCACCCCGGCCTCGGTGCGCCGCGCCCTCGACGCCGGCCGCTCCGCCGCCGAACTTCAGGACTTCCTCAGCAGCCACTCCCGTACCCCGGTCCCCCAGCCGCTCGCCTACCTCATCGACGACGTGGCCCGTAAGCACGGCCGGCTGCGGATCGGCGCGGCCGCCGCCTACGTCCGCTGCGACGACGACGCGCTGCTCTCCGAGATCCTCGCCGACCGGCGCGCCGCCGGGCTCCGCCTGCGCCGACTGGCCCCCACGGTGCTCGCCGCCCAGACCGCACCCGAGCAACTCCTCGACGGGCTACGGGCGATGGGCTACGCCCCGGCCGCCGAGTCCGCCGCCGGCGACGTCCTGATCGCCCGCGCCGACTCGTACCGCACCCCGCCGCGGACCGCCCCGGCCCCCGTCCCGGACGGCCCGCCGTCGCCCGACGGCACCCTCCTGGAGGCGGCGGTGCGCGCCATCCGCGCCGGCGACCTCGCCGCCACCGCGGAACGCAAGCCGGTGCACGCCCCCGCTCCGGCCCCCGGCACGCTCCCGCGCACCACCTCCGCCGAGACCCTCGCCACGATGCAGGCCGCGGTGCTGACCAACTCGGCCCTGTGGATCGGCTACGTCAACGCCGACGGCGCGGCCAGCCAGCGGGTGATCGCCCCGGTACGGGTGGAGGGCGGCTTCGTCACGGCGTACGACCACACCGCCGACGAGGTACGCACCTATCCGCTGCACCGGATCACCGGAGTCGCGGAACTCGCGGACGACGTGGTGTGAGGCGGCGACCGGGCCTCGCCTCATGGCGACGCCCGGCCGGGAGTGCGGGTGCGGTGCGGTGAATCCTGGAGCCGCTTCGGATCAGCGGGACCAGCCGCAGTGCCCGTGGGTGCTGTGTCCGGCGTTGCCCGGGCCGAGGGCCTCCCGCGCACCGAGCTTCCGGCACGCGGCCATCAGGGCACGCGCTCCCTGGAGGAGTTCCAGCGCTCCCGCCACCTCTCCTGCACCCGCGTCGCCGACTCCCCCACCTGGCAGGCCCTCCTCACCGCCCAAGGCCCACCCCACACCGCTGACCGGCCCGGCCGCCCGGTCTGCCGTTCGCCGCTCCTCCCTCGCTTCCCCGCCGATGGGGCACACTGGAGATTTGGCCGCACAGGACGCTCCCGTCCCGGGCCGCACACCGAACGGAAAGGGCGAGGCGCGTGAACGGACCCCTCATCGTCCAGAGCGACAAGACGCTGCTGCTGGAGGTGGACCACGAGCTGGCGGACGCCTGCCGGCGGGCCATCGCGCCGTTCGCCGAACTGGAGCGGGCGCCGGAGCACATCCACACGTACCGGGTGACGCCGCTGGGGCTCTGGAACGCGCGGGCCGCCGGGCACGACGCCGAGCAGGTCGTGGACGCGCTGGTGCAGTACTCGCGGTATCCGGTGCCGCACGCGCTGCTCGTCGACGTCGCGGAGACGATGGCCCGCTACGGCCGGCTCACGCTGATCAAGCACCCGACGCACGGGCTGGTGCTGACCACCACCGACCGCCCGGTGCTGGAGGAGATCCTCCGCTCCAAGAAGGTGCAGCCGCTGGTCGGCGCCCGGCTGGACCCGGACAGCGTGGTCGTCCACCCCTCCGAGCGCGGCCAGATCAAGCAGACGCTGCTCAAGCTGGGCTGGCCCGCCGAGGACCTCGCCGGTTACGTCGACGGCGAGGCGCATCCGATCGAGCTCCGCGAGGACGGCTGGGCGCTGCGGCCGTACCAGCAGCAGGCCGTCGAGGGCTTCTGGCACGGCGGCTCGGGCGTCGTCGTCCTGCCGTGCGGCGCGGGCAAGACGCTGGTCGGCGCGGGCGCCATGGCAGAGGCCAAGGCCACCACGCTCATCCTCGTGACCAATACGGTCTCGGCGCGGCAGTGGAAGCACGAACTCGTCCGGCGCACCTCGCTGACCGAGGACGAGATCGGCGAGTACAGCGGGACGAAGAAGCAGATCCGGCCGGTCACCATCGCCACGTACCAGGTGCTGACGACCAAGCGGAAGGGCGTCTACCCGCACCTGGAGCTGTTCGACTCCCGGGACTGGGGCCTGATCGTCTACGACGAGGTGCACCTGCTGCCCGCGCCGGTCTTCAAGTTCACCGCCGACCTGCAGGCCCGGCGCCGGCTCGGGCTGACCGCCACGCTGGTGCGCGAGGACGGCCGGGAGTCGGACGTGTTCTCGCTCATCGGCCCGAAGCGGTTCGACGCCCCCTGGAAGGAGATCGAGGCGCAGGGCTACATCGCCCCGGCCGACTGCGTCGAGGTACGGGTCAACCTCTCCGAGTCGGAGCGGCTGGCGTACGCCACCGCCGAGACCGAGGAGAAGTACCGCTTCTGCGCCACGACGGCCAGCAAGCAGTACGTGACCGAGGCGCTGGTCCGCCGCCACCAGGGCGACCAGACGCTGGTCATCGGGCAGTACATCGACCAGCTCGACGAGCTGGGCGAGCATCTGAACGCCCCTGTGATCAAGGGCGAGACCACCAACGCCCAGCGGGAGAAGCTCTTCGACGCGTTCCGGGAAGGCAAGATCTCGGTACTGGTCGTCTCGAAGGTCGCCAACTTCTCCATCGACCTGCCCGAGGCGACGGTCGCGATCCAGGTGTCCGGCACCTTCGGCTCCCGCCAGGAGGAGGCCCAGCGGCTCGGCCGGGTGCTCCGCCCGAAGGCCGACGGCCACGAGGCGCGCTTCTACTCCGTCGTCGCCCGCGACACCATCGACCAGGACTTCGCGGCCCACCGCCAGCGCTTCCTGGCCGAGCAGGGTTACGCGTACCGGATCGTCGACGCGGACGAACTGCTGGCGGCGGACGAGGACGTGTAGGGACTGCTGGCGGCGGCGGACGAGGGCGGGTAGGAGCTGCCGGCGGCCGGCCAGGGTGCATAGGAGCCGTCGGCGGCGGACGAGGACGGGTAGGAAGAAGCGGCAGAGGATGTTCAGGCGTTCCTGGGCGTGACCGTCCGGCCCGGGCTCATGCGGTGCGGGGTCGGGCGGTCCTGGCAGTCCGGGTGGTCCGGGCCGTCTGTGTCTCGGCGGTCCGGGCGGTCAGGTCCTGGTCGGCGCGCGGGGACGGAATACGGCGGCGCGCGGACACTCCCGGCTTCCCCTGCTCCTCCTGCTCCCCCGGCTCCCCCGGCTCTCCCTCCCCTCCCGGCGCGTTCCCCGCACGCCGGGTCCACCAGATCAGGGCCGCCAGCAGCGCCAGCCCGAGCAGGGGGTACGGCGCGGCGAGCGGCTGCTGCCACCAGGAGAAGTGCAGATCGAGGTCGCCGCGGTGCGGCACGAGCCACATCGTGCGGGCCGTGAAGACGAGGGTGACGGCGGCCAGCAGGGCACGCCGCCAGAGGTGCCGCCGGACGCGGGCGGCGAGGCCGATCAGCAGCGGTACGCACCAGACCCAGTGGTGCGACCAGCTGATCGGTGAGACCAGCAGCGCCGTCACGGCCGTACACAGCACGCCCCAGGTGTCGAGGCCGCGGCGCAGATAGACCCGGCGTGCGGCGTAGAGCCCGGCGGCCGCGGTCAGCAGCGCCGGCACCGCCCACAGCAGTCCCGGTTCGGGGTTGTGCAGGACGCGGCTGATCAGGCCCTGGAGGGACTGGTTGTCGACGATCCAGACCTTGCCCACCCGGTCGGTCTCGAACATCCGCCGGGTCCAGAATTCGACGCTGGCGTCCGGCAGCACCAGCCAGCCGAGCAGCACCGAGACCAGGAACCCGGCGAGGGCGCTGAAGGCGGCCTTCACCCGGCCGGTGATGAGGAGGTAGACGGCGAAGATCGCGGGGGTGAGCTTGATGCCCGCCGCAATTCCGGTGGCGAAACCCTTGCCGCGGGCGCCGTCCGGGCGGCCGAGGTCCCACAGGACCAGGCAGGTCAGGGCGAGATTGACCTGGCCGAAGACGAACGTCTGGAAGACCGGTTCGAGCCAGAGGCCGAGCGCGGTGGCGGCCAGTACGGCCGGCGCGGTGTGCGCGGCCCGGCGCACACCGGTGGCCTGGCAGGAGAGATGGATCAGCAGGGCGAGCAGCCCGGCGTTGACCAGCACACAGACGATCTTGAGGGTGCCGAGGGAGAGCCAGGTCGTCGGGATGAAAAGGAGGGCGGCGAAGGGCGGATAGGTGGCCGGGAGGTCCCACTTGGTGACCGTGAAGCCGTAGAGATCACCGCCACTCGCGGCGGCCTCCCCCTCGGCCCGGTAGACCGCTATGTCGGACATCGGCAGCGGCTGCACCTCGTAAAGCACCCACAGCCCGACGAATGAAACGAGCAACAGGGCGGCGGCGTAGAGGAGGTGGCGGCGGGTGCGGGTGGCGGCGGACGTCGTGCTGGCAGGGCTGGGCCGCGGACCGGTGGGGGTGGAGGTTGAGGTGGTGCCGGAACGGCTGGGTCTCGCACCGGTGCGGGTGGAGGTGGTGCCGGTACGGCTGGGTCTCGTACCGGTGGGGGTGGCGTCTGTGGGGGTGGCGTCTGTGGGGGTGGCGTCTGTGGGGGTGGCGTCTGTGGGGGTGGCGTCTGTGGGGGTGGCGTCTGTGGGGGTGGGGGGCGGGGTTTCGTCGGGTCTGGTTCGGGGGCCCCGGCCCCCCCCCCCCCCCCCCCCCCCCCCCCCCCCCCCGGGGGCGAGGGCGGGGGGGCCAACCCCGCCAGCGGCGGGAAAAACAC
>NZ_JBEZMM010000069.1:0-32107 GCF_040652715.1 Streptomyces sp. NPDC048196
GGCGCAACGGCGAACATCCCCGCGGCGCCGCAGATGGCTACGTGCGGGGGCGCCGCAAGGCGCAACGGCGAGACGCCCCGCGGCGCAGCAGACAGCTACGTGCGGGGCGCCGCAAAGCGCAACGCGAGCAACGACCACGGCGCTGCAGCCGAGTACGTGGGCAAATCAGGCAGCGGCAGCGGCAGCGGCCTTCGCCGCGTCCACCTTGCGGCCGAAGTGGACCGAGGCCCACCACAGGGCGGCGAAGACGGCGCCGAGGAAGAACATCGTGGGGATGACGAAGCCGCTGGCGATGAGGGCGATCTGGAGGGCCCAGCCGAGCTGGACGCCGCCGGGGCGGGTCAGCATGCCGCACAGCAGGAGGCTGAGCAGCATCGCGATGCCGCTGACCGTCCAGATCGTGGCCGTCGGGATGTCCGTCAGCTGCATCGCGACCAGGCCGGCGAAGCCGATCACGAAGAATTCGCCTATCAGAGTGCCCGCGCAGAGCGTGCGCATGGTCAGCCCCTTCCCAGCAGCAGTCGGGCCTCGCCCACCGTGATCACCGAGCCCGCGACCAGCACGCCCGCGCCGGAGAACTCGCCCTCTTCCTCCGCGAGGGTGATCGCCGCCTCCAGGGCGTCGTCGAGCCGCGGTTCGACCTGGACCCGCTCGGCGCCGAAGACCTCCACCGCGACGGCCGCAAGCTCGTCCGGATCCATCGCACGATGGCTGGAATTACGCGTCACGACGATCTCGGCGAAGATCGGCTCGAATGCCTCCAGGACTCCGCGGACGTCCTTGTCGTCGCTGGTGCCGACGACGCCGATCAGCCGGCTGAAGCCGAACGCCTCGGTGACCGCCTCGGCCGCGGCCCGGGCGCCCGCGGGGTTGTGCGCGGCGTCCAGCACGACCGTGGGGCTGCGGCGGACGACCTCCATCCGGCCCGGCGAGGCGACCGCGGCGAACGCGGAGCGGATGGTGTCGATGTCGAGCGTGCGGGCGTGCTCCGAGCCCACGCCGAAGAACGCCTCGACCGCGGCGAGCGCCACCGCGGCGTTGTGCGCCTGGTGGGCGCCGTACAGCGGGAGGAAGATCTCCGGGTACTCGCCGCCCAGGCCGCGCAGCGTCAGCATCTGCCCGCCGACGGCGACCTCACGGGAGAGCACCCCGAACTCCATGCCCTCACGGGCGACCGTGGCGTCCACCTCGACCGCGCGCTTGAGCATCACCGACGCCGCGTCGACCGGCTGCTGGGCCAGCACGACCGTGGCGTCCTTCTTGATGATCCCGGACTTCTCACCGGCGATCTGCTCGGGCGTCTCGCCGAGGCGGTCGGTGTGGTCCAGGGAGATGGGGGTGACCACGGCGACGTCGCCGTCGATCACGTTCGTCGCGTCCCAGGTGCCGCCCATGCCGACCTCGACGACCGCGACGTCCACCGGGGCGTCCGCGAAGGCGGCGAAGGCCATGGCCGTCAGCACCTCGAAGAACGACAGGCGGTACTCCTGCTGGCCGTCGATCATCTCCAGGTAGGGCGCGATGTCCTGGTACGTCTCGATGAAGCGCTCGGCGGAGATCGGGCTGCCGTCCAGGCTGATCCGCTCGGTGATCGACTGGACGTGCGGGCTGGTGTACCGGCCGGTGCGCAGGTCGAAGGCGCCCAGCAGCGCCTCGATCATGCGGGCGGTGCTGGTCTTGCCGTTCGTGCCGGTGATGTGGATGGACGGGTACGCCCGCTGGGGCGAGCCCAGGACGTCCAGCAGCGCCACGATCCGCTTCACCGACGGGTCGAGCTTGGTCTCGCCCCAGCGGCCCGCCAGCTCTTCCTCGACGGCCCGCAGCGCGCGGTCGACCTCGGGGTCGGCCGGCCGGGCGGGGATCGGGTCCCCCTGCGGCGGTCCCGCCTGGGCGCGCAGGGTCCGGCTGCCGGCCTCGATCACCGCCAGGTCGGGGTCTCTGTCGGTCTCCGCCTCGACCATTTCGTCGAAGGCGTCGGTCGGGTCGGGGTCGTCGTTTCGGGGGCGCTCGCTCACGACGACAAGTCTACGAGGCACCTGTGACAGCGCCGCGCTGCGTCGCCCCCGCCCGCCGCGCGCCGCGCCGGCCCGCCGGTAGCTCCCCGGCTAGCCCAGTGCCGCCTTCATCATCGCCCGCGCCACCGGGGCCGCCAGTCCGTTGCCGGAGACCTCTTCGCGGGCGGCGTGGCCGTCCTCGACCATCACGGCCACCGCCACCTGGTGCCCGTTGCCGTCCTCCGCGTACGAGACGAACCAGGCGTAGGGCGTACCGCTGTTGTCGACGCCGTGCTGGGCGGTGCCGGTCTTGCCGCCGACGGTTAGTCCGCCGATCTTCGCGTTGGAGCCGGTGCCCTGGTCCACCACCGTCTGCATCGCGGACCGCAGCTGGGCGGCGGTGCGGCCCGACATGGTCCGGCCGTCCCGGTACGCCGCCGGTTCGTTCTGCTGGACGGTGTTGCCGCCGCCGTCGGTCAGCCGGTCGACCAGCTGCGGGCTCTTCAGCTCGCCCCCGTTGGCGATGGCCGAGGCGACCATCGCCATCTGGAGCGGGGTCGCCTGGTCGTTGAACTGGCCGATCCCCGACAGTGCGGTCTGCGCCTGGTCCATGTCGTCCGGGTAGACGCTCTTGGCGGCGCGCACCGGGGTGTCCACCTTGCCGTCGTTGAAGCCGAACTTCTCGGCCTGTGCCTTGACCTTGTCCTTGCCCAGGTCGACGGCCATCTTCGCGAACACGGTGTTGCAGGAGTACCGCAGCGCGGTGCGGATGGTCGCGTTCTTGCAGGGCGCGGCGGTGTTCTCGTTCTTCAGCGTGGTGTGGGTGTGCGGGAGGGTGTACGGGTCGGGGCTGTCGGTGTGCTCGTCGACCGAGGAGTACCGGCCGTTCTCCAGCGCGGCCGCGGCGACCACCAGCTTGAAGGTGGAGCCGGGCGGCAGCGGCTGCCGCAGTGCCCGGTTGACCTCGGGGTGGTCGGGGTTGCCGGACATCCGCTGCCACGCCTTCTGGTCGGCGGCGGAGGACCCGGCGAACTTCCCCGGGTCGTACGACGGGGTGCTGACCATGCCGAGGATGCGCCCGGTGGCCGGATCGAGGGCGACGGCTGCGCCCTTCTTGCCGCCCAGCGCCTGATAGCCGGCCTTCTGCACCTTGGGGTCGATGGTGGTGGCCACGTCGCCGCCCTTGGCGCGGGTGCGGGTCAGTGCGTCGGCGGGGCTCTGCAGCCGGCTGTCGGAGCCGTCGAGGAGGTCGCCGTAGAGGCTCTCCAGCTGGTTGCTGCCGAAGATCTGCGAGGTGAAGCCGGTCACCGGGGCGTAGAGCGAACCGTCCTGGTAGGTGCGCTTGTACTTGAGGGTGGAAGAGGTGGCGGCGGAGCCGGTGACCGGCTCGCCACCGACGAGGATGTTGCCCAGCGGCGCCGCGTACTTGCCGATGGCCACCCGAGGGTTGTGCGAGTCCTCCTTGTAGTCACTGGCCTTCGCGCCCTGGAGCCAGGTGGCCCAGCCCATCAGTGCGAGTATCAGGGCGAGGCAGAACACCGAGACCCGGCGCAGTGGCTTGTTCATGGGGCGCGGCTCCTGGGACGGGGCGGGCGGTCTCCGCCGGACTCCGGCAATCCGGCGCTCCGGCATCCGGCATCGGGCATTCCGGTCCACCGTGCCTCTCCTTCATGAGAACGCGATGAGAACGGTCTTAACGGGCCGAATCGGCCGGACCTGCCCGGCCGGGACAACTTTCTGCCCCGCTTCGCCCTCTTCCACGGCGGGCTGTGCGGCTCCCCCGCACCCCGGAGGCGCCAGCACGGCCCACGGGAGCGCGCAACAGGACGACGGCGAACGGGAAAGCAGGAGCTGAACAGGCGTGCCGGCAATCAGTCAGCGGATGCATTTGGTGCTGCTCACCGCCTGGACCACCCTGTGGTTCGCGGTCGTCGAACCGCACGGCGGGTTCTCCTGGCACTACCTGCGGACCGGCGGCGAGCTGATCTACCAGGGCACCGCGGGCGACGGCACCGGCGGCCTCAACCTCTACGCGCACCACCCCGAGCTCCAGATGGGCCCGATCAGCTTTCTGACCGCCGGGCTGTTCAACCCGTTCCCCGAGGCCACCGGCCAGTTCCTCGCCGCGGCCCTGATGTCGCTGCTCGGTCTGGTCATAGTGGTCCTGGCCGGACGCAGCGCGGCCCACCACTTCCTGGGCACCGGCACCAACCACCAGCGGCTGCGGCAGCGCGTCCTGATCGCCGGGCTGGCCTTCATCCCGATGTGGATCGAGGTCGCGGTCCGCTTCGGGCACCTCGACGACGTCCTCGCCCTGTTCTTCACCGCCCTCGCGGTACGCGCCGTCACCCGCGGCGACGCCGCCCTCACCGGCGCTTTCCTGGCCCTGGCGATGGATTCCAAGCCCACCGCCCTGGCCTTCGTCCCGCTGCTGCTCGCGCTGCCGCGGGAGAAGTGGCTGCGGGCCGGCCTGTGGTGCGCGGGCCTGGTGGCCGTCGCCTGGCTGCCGTTCTTCCTCGGCGATCCGCAGTCGTTCGCCGCGGCGAAGTTCGCCATCCCCAATCATCCGGCGTCCGCGCTGCGCTGGCTGGGCGTCGGCGATCCGGAGACGCCCGGCTGGGACCGTCCGGCGCAGGCCGCCCTCGGGCTGACGCTGGGCGTGATCGCCGTCTGGCGGGGCCGCTGGGCGGCCGTGGTCCTGCTCGGCGCCAACGCCCGGATCGTCCTCGACCCCAGCGTCTACACGTACTACACGGCGTCTGTGCTGCTCGGCACCCTGCTGTGGGACGTGATCGGCCAGCGCCGTCTGGTGCCGTGGTGGAGCTGGCTCGCGCTGCTGATCCTCTACGGCAGCGTCTTCGCGGTCCCCGACGACTCGGCCCGCGGCCTGATCCGCCTGGGCTTCGTGGCCCTCTCCACGGCGTATGTGCTGCTCTGGCCGGTCCGCGAACGGGGGGAGCGCGGGAGGGGGCGGGGACGGCGCAGGCCCCCCGCCCGTACGGACGAGGGGCCTGCGGTGTGGAACGGTGCTACGCCCGGGGCAGAGCCGCCAGCTGCGCGGTGATCCGCTCGATGTCGGCCTCCGCGGTCCCCAGCCGGCCGCGGATCTTGTCCACGACCTTCTCGGGCGCCTTGGCGAGGAACGCCTCGTTGCCGAGCTTGGCGGTGGCCTGCGCCTTCTCCTTCTCGGCGGCGGCCAGGTCCTTCGTCAGCCGCTTGCGCTCCGCCTCGATGTCGATGGCGCCGGACAGGTCCAGCGCGACCGTGGCGCCCGCGATCGGCAGCGAGGCGGTGGCGTGGAAGCCGTCACCGGCCGGCTGCAGCCGCAGCAGCGCCCGCATCGCGGCCTCGTGCGGCGCCAGCGCCGTACCGGACAGGTCCAGCCGGGCCGGGACCTTCTGGCCGGGCTGCAGCCCCTGGTCGGAGCGGAACCGCCGGACCTCGGTGACGACCTGCTGAACGGTCTCGATCTCCCGCTCCGCGGCCGCGTCGCGGAAGCCCGAGTCCGCGGGCCACTCGGCGATGACGAGCGACTCGCCGCCGGTCAGCGTCGTCCACAGCGTCTCGGTGACGAACGGGACGATCGGGTGCAGCAGCCGCAGCGTGACGTCCAGGACCTCGCCCAGGACCCGGCGCGACGCGTCGGCGGCCGGTCCGCCGGCCATGAAGGTGGTCTTGGACAGCTCGACGTACCAGTCGAAGACCTCGTCCCAGGCGAAGTGGAAGAGGGTGTCCGACAGCTTCGCGAACTGGTAGTCGTCGTAGTACGCGTCGACCTCGGCGACGACCGAGTTCAGCCGGGAGAGGATCCACCGGTCGGTCGCCGACAGCGCTTCTGCGGGCGGGAGTTCGCCCTCCACGGTCGCGCCGTTCATGAGCGCGAAGCGGGTGGCGTTCCAGATCTTGTTGGCGAAGTTGCGGGAGCCCTGGACCCATTCCTCGCCGATCGGCACGTCGACACCCGGGTTGGCGCCGCGGGCGAGGGTGAACCGGACCGCGTCCGATCCGTAGGCGTCCATCCAGTCCAGCGGATTGACCGCATTGCCGAAGGACTTCGACATCTTCTTGCCGAACTGGTCACGGACCATGCCGTGCAGCGCGATGGTGTGGAACGGCGGGGTGCCGTCCATCGCGTACAGCCCGAACATCATCATCCGGGCGACCCAGAAGAACAGGATGTCGTAGCCGGTGACCAGGACGGAGTTCGGGTAGAACTTCTCGACGCCCGGGGTCCGTTCGGGCCAGCCGAGCGTGGAGAACGGCCACAGGCCCGACGAGAACCAGGTGTCCAGGACGTCGGTGTCCTGGTGCCAGCCCGCACCGCTCGGCGGCTCCTCGTCCGGTCCGACGCAGACGACCTCGCCGTTCGGCCCGTACCAGACCGGAATGCGGTGACCCCACCACAACTGCCGGGAAATGCACCAGTCGTGGAGGTTGTCCACCCAGCCGAAGTACCGCGACTCCATCTCCTTGGGGTGGATCGCGACCTTGCCGTCCCGGACCGCGTCCCCGGCCGCCTGCGCCAGCGGGCCGACCTTGACCCACCACTGCATCGACAGCCGCGGCTCGATGGTCGTCTTGCAGCGCGAGCAGTGCCCGACGGAGTGGGTGTACGGGCGCTTCTCGGCGACGATCCGGCCGTCGGCGCGCAGCGCCCCGACGATCGCGGAGCGGGCCTCGAAGCGGTCCAGGCCCTGGAACGGGCCGTGCGCGGTGATGACGCCCCGCTCGTCGAGGACGGCCAGGTTGGCGAGGTTGTGCCGCCGGCCGATCTCGAAGTCGTTCGGGTCGTGCGCCGGGGTGACCTTGACGGCGCCGGTGCCGAACTCCGGGTCGACGTGCTCGTCCGCGACGACCGGGATGCGACGGCCGGTCAGCGGCAACTCGATCTCGGTGCCGACGAGATGGGCGTACCGCTCGTCGTCGGGGTGGACGGCGACCGCGGTGTCACCGAGCATCGTCTCGGCCCGCGTCGTCGCGACGACGATGGACGCGTCGCCCTCGCCGTAGCGGATGGAGACGAGCTCGCCGTCGTCGTCCTGGTACTCCACCTCGATGTCCGAGATGGCGGTCAGACAGCGCGGGCACCAGTTGATGATGCGCTCGGCGCGGTAGATCAGCTCGTCGTCGTAGAGCCGCTTGAAGATCGTCTGGACGGCCTTGGACAGGCCCTCGTCCATCGTGAACCGCTCACGCGACCAGGCAACGCCGTCGCCGAGCCGCCGCATCTGCCCCGAGATCTGGCCGCCGGACTCGTTCTTCCACTGCCAGACCCGCTCGACGAACGCCTCGCGCCCGAGGTCGTGCCGGGAGACACCCTCCTTGGCGAGCTCGCGCTCGACGACGTTCTGGGTGGCGATACCGGCGTGGTCCATGCCCGGCTGCCACAGCGTCTCGTAGCCCTGCATCCGCTTGCGGCGGGTGAGGGCGTCGATCAGCGTGTGCTCGAAGGCGTGGCCCAGGTGGAGGCTGCCGGTGACGTTCGGCGGCGGGATGACGATCGTGTACGGCGGCTTGTCGCTCTTCTCGTCCGCCTCGAAGTAGCCCCGCTCTACCCAGCGCTCGTACAGCGGCCCCTCTACATCGGCCGGCGTGTACTGAGTCGGCAGTTCGGGGTCGCTGTGCTTGCTCTGCTGAGTGTTCTCGGTCACGACGGACAGTGTACGGGCGCCTGTGTACCAGCTTCGAATCGGTTTCGCCCCCGGGGCAACGGCTGTCGGTGGCGTCGTACAGGATGTCGGCAGCGCATAAACATCGCAGAACTTCAACTGTTCTCAGTTGTCACGAGGGGAACCGCTCCATGAGCTTCAACCAGCCGCCTCCCGGCCCGTACGGCCAGCAGCCCCAGCAGCCCGGTCCGTACGGCCAGCCGCAGCAGCCGCCGGTCCCCCAGCCCGGTTACGGCTATCCGCAGCAGGGCGGCCAGGTGCCTCCGCAGCAGGGTTACGGCTACCCCCAGGCGCCCCAGGCGCCCCAGCCCGGTTACGGCTACCCCCAGCAGCCCGCCTACGGCCAGCAGCCCCCGTACGGCGGCCAGCAGACCCCCTACGGCGTCATCCCCCAGGGCCCCGAGGAGTCCGGCGGCAACGGCAAGAAGATCGGCCTGATCATCGGCGCCGTCGCCGTCGTCGCGGCCATCGGCGTCGGCGCGTACTTCGTCTTCGGCTCGGGCGGGGACGTGAAGCCTTACACGATCTCGATGCCGGACAGCCTGCTGAGTGGGCAGTTCTCGAAGGTGGCGACCCCTGGCGCCGGGGGTGCCGGGGGCACCACGGACTTCAGCAACGACAAGGAAGCCAAGGCGCTGGGCATCACCAACGCCAAGGGCGTCAAGGGCAGCTACAAGGCCGACGGCGGGCTGACCATGAGCGTGTACGGCATCTACGGCCAGATCGCCGACCCCGAGGGCACGGTGGGCCAGATGTTCGCCAAGGTCGACGAGGACCAGAAGAAGACCATGGGCAGCGCCAAGGTCGAGGACGTCACCCCGACCACCGAGTACTCCCCCAGTGACTTCGACGGCGCGGTGATGAAGTGCCGCACGCAGAAGTTCACGGTGTCGCAGGCCGGCATGTCCGTGCCCATCACCGCCTCCACCTGCGTCTGGGGCGACAACAGCGCCATCGGCGTCGTCTCGATGGCCGCCGCCCCGTCCGCCTCCGGTGCCACCACCGCCACCACCCCCGGCGCCGAGGAACTCTCCGAGAAGACCGCCAAGGTCCGCAACGAGGTCCGCAAGGAGAAGTAGCCGACGCCCGGTGCGCCGTTTGTGGGGGACGGCGGCACGGAAGCGCGCCCGTTACACACGAGAGCCGCCCGGCAGCGAAGGTTTCGCTGCCGGGCGGCTCTCGTCACGTATACGGCCGCCTACGCGCTCTTCTCCTGGGGCTCGCCCGAGTCGCCGCGGGTGCGGGGGACGAGGGTGGGGTTCACGTTGGAGTGGACGACGTCCTCGGTGATGACGACGCGGGCGACGTCCTTGCGGGACGGGATCTCGTACATCACCGCCTGGAGGACCTCCTCCATGATGGCGCGCAGGCCGCGGGCGCCGGTGCCGCGGAGGATGGCCTGGTCGGCGATGGCCTCCAGGGCCGGGCGGTCGAAGTCGAGCTCCACACCGTCGAGTTCGAAGAGGCGCTTGTACTGCTTGACGAGCGCGTTGCGCGGCTCGACGAGGATCTGCAGGAGCGCCTCGCGGTCGAGGTTGTGGACCGAGGTGAGGACCGGGAGCCGGCCGATGAACTCGGGGATCATGCCGAACTTGACCAGGTCCTCCGGCATGACGTCCTGGAGCTGGTCCTTGGACTCGATCTCCCGCTTGGAGCGGATCGTCGCGCCGAAGCCGATGCCCTTGGCGCCGGACCGGGCCTCGATGATCTTCTCCAGGCCGGCGAACGCACCGCCCACGATGAACAGCACGTTCGTCGTGTCGATCTGGATGAATTCCTGGTGCGGGTGCTTACGGCCGCCCTGGGGCGGGACCGAGGCGGTGGTGCCCTCCAGGATCTTCAGGAGGGCCTGCTGGACGCCCTCGCCGGAGACGTCACGGGTGATCGACGGGTTTTCGCTCTTCCGGGCGACCTTGTCGATCTCGTCGATGTAGATGATGCCGGTCTCGGCCTTCTTGATGTCGAAGTCCGCGGCCTGGATCAGCTTGAGGAGGATGTTCTCGACGTCCTCGCCGACGTAACCGGCCTCCGTCAGGGCGGTGGCGTCGGCGAACGCGAAGGGGACGTTCAGCATCCGGGCGAGGGTCTGCGCGAGCAGGGTCTTGCCGGAGCCGGTGGGGCCGAGCAGCAGGATGTTGGACTTGGCGAGCTCGATGCCGTCGTCGCCGCGGCCGGGGCCGTTCTCGCCCGCCTGGACCCGCTTGTAGTGGTTGTAGACGGCGACCGACAGCGCCTTCTTGGCGGGCTCCTGGCCGACGACGTAGCCGTTCAGGAACTCGTAGATCTCCCGGGGCTTGGGAAGCTCTTCCCAGCGCACCTCGGAGGTCTCGGCGAGCTCCTCCTCGATGATCTCGTTGCAGAGATCGATGCACTCGTCGCAGATGTACACACCAGGTCCCGCGATGAGCTTCTTCACCTGCTTCTGGCTCTTTCCGCAGAATGAGCACTTGAGCAGGTCGCCGCCGTCACCGATGCGTGCCACGAGGTGCTTCCCCTTCGCCTGGGATCCGCATTGCTCCAACGGACCCGGGTGCTTGCCTATCGACGGTACCTTGCCGGGCCCCCCGTACGGGCCCCCCTTGGACCGACTCGGTTCACTCGATCCCGAACCGGTCCAAGGAGGCAACGCTCCGGCGCGTTGTGCGCGAAACCGCTAGCCGATCGAGACGGACGACTTGCGCGTCGAGACGATCTGGTCGACCAGACCGTACGCCAGGGACTCCTCGGCGGTCAGAATCTTGTCACGCTCGATGTCATCGCGGATCTTCTCGATGGGCGTCGAGGAGTGCTTGGCCAGCAGGTCCTCCAGCTGGGTGCGCATCCGCAGGATCTCGTTGGCGGCGATCTCCAGGTCGGAGACCTGACCGCGGCCGGTCTCGCTGTACGGCTGGTGGATCAGCACCCGGGCGTTCGGCAGCGCCATCCGCTTGCCGGGCGTGCCGGCCGCGAGCAGCACGGCCGCGGCGGAGGCCGCCTGGCCCATGCAGACCGTCTGGATGTCCGGCTTCACGAACTGCATCGTGTCGTAGATGGCCGTGAGCGCCGTGAACGAGCCGCCGGGGCTGTTGATGTAGATCGAGATGTCGCGGTCCGGGTCCATCGACTCCAGGCACAGCAGCTGCGCCATGACGTCGTTGGCCGAGGCGTCGTCGATCTGCACGCCGAGGAAGATCACTCGCTCCTCGAACAGCTTCGCGTACGGGTCGTACTCGCGCACACCCTGCGACGTGCGCTCGACGAAGCGCGGGACGATGTAGCGGGACTCCGCGCGGGGGCCGGAAAACTCTGACTCCGGGCGCTGGTAGAGGCCGCTGCCGGGGAAGTTGTTCATCGTGGTGTTCACCGTCCTGGTGGCGATCAAGTGGGCTGGGGTGGCTGAGGGGCGAGTGGTGCGGGGCTCAGGCCCCGGTGCCGCCCCCGCCCGGAACGCCGGCGGCGGAGGTCATCACTTCGTCGATGAGGCCGTACTCCTTGGCCTCGTCGGCGGAGAACCAGCGGTCGCGGTCGGAGTCCTGGGTGATCCGCTCGACCGTCTGACCGGTGTGGAAGGCCGTCAACTCCGCCATCCGCTTCTTGGTGTGCAGCAGCCGCTCGGCGTGGATCTTGATGTCCGACGCGGAGCCGGCCAGGCCCGCGGAGGGCTGGTGGATGAGGATCTCGGCGTTCGGCAGCGCGAAGCGCTTGCCCGGGGTGCCGGCGCTCAGCAGGAACTGGCCCATGGAGGCCGCGAGGCCCATCGCGATCGTCACCACGTCGTTCTTGATGTACTGCATGGTGTCGTAGATCGCCAAGCCGGCCGAGATCGAGCCGCCCGGGGAGTTGATGTAGAGGAAGATGTCCTTGTCCGGGTCCGCGGCGAGGAGAAGCAGCTGCGCGGTGATCTTGTTGGCGATGTCGTCGTCGACCGGCTGGCCGAGGAAGATGATCCGCTCGCCGAGCAGCCGGTTGTAGACCTGGTCGCCGAGGCCACCGAAGGTCGGCTCAGCGGCGGCGGAAGGCATCGGGATCGTCACGTGTCCACCTGCTCGTTGTCGGACGGCTCAGGGCCGTCACAGCGTCGTCTTCTGGGGCGCGGGGATTCGGGCGCCGTGTGTCGCCCCGGCGCGGTTTCAGGGACTCCCCTGCCCTCGTATCTACGGACCCTAACGCGCAGGTCGGACAACGCCATCCCGCATTGTCAACTGTTCGCTGTGAGCGCAGGCTCACCGACCGGTACGACGGACGGGCCCGAACACGCGGACGTGCGTGCTCGGGCCCGTTGATCAGTCGTTCTGCGCGGGTCGCGGGACGGCCGGGGCTTACGCCTCGGGCTTCTCGTCCGCAGCCTCGGCACCCTCGGCCTCGACGGTCTCGGCCGTCTCGTCCTCGTCGTCGAGGTCGACGACCTCGCCGTTGGTGTCCTTGACCGTGGCGGCCTCGACGACGACCGCGAGGGCCTTGCCGCGGGCGACCTCACCGACGAGCATCGGCACCTGGCCGCCCTCGACGACGGCCTGGGCGAACTGGTCGGGGGACATGCCGGAGGACTGGGCGCGGCGCATGAGGTGCTCGGTGAGCTCCTCCTGGCTGACGTTCAGCTTCTCCTTGTTGACCAGCTCGTCCAGGATGAACTGGGTCTTGATGCCCTTCTCCGCCTGCTCCTTGGTCTCGGCGTCGAACTCTTCCTCGGTCTTGCCCTGGATCTCCAGGTACTTCGCGAGGTCGAGACCCATCTGGCCGAGCTGGTGGTGCTCCAGGTTGTGCTTGCGGGTCTGGATCTCGTCCGCGAGCAGCTTCTCCGGCATCGGGACCTCGACGAGCTTCAGCAGCTCGTCCAGGACCTTCTCCTGGGCCTGGGTGGCCTGGTCGTACTTCTTCATCTGCGCGAGGCGCTTGCGGCTGTCCGCCTTGAGGTCCTCAAGGGTGTCGAACTCGCTGGCCAGCTGGGCGAAGTCGTCGTCCAGCTCGGGGAGTTCGCGGGCCTTGACCTCGGTGACCTCGACGGTGACCTCGGCCTCCTTGCCCTGGGCGGAGCCGCCCTTGAGCTCGGAGGTGAAGGTGGCGCTGCCGCCGGCCTCCAGGCCCTTGACCGCGTCGTCGATGCCGTCGAGCAGCTCGCCGGAGCCGACGGTGTACGTGACGCCCTCGGCGACGCCGTCCTCCAGGACCTCGCCGTCGACCTTGGCCTCGAGGTTGACGGTCAGCACGTCGCCGTCCTGGGCGGCGCGCTCGACCGGGCTGGTGGACGCGAAGCGCTCACGCAGCTGCTCGACCGACTTGTCGACGTCCTCGTCCGACACCTCGACGGCGTCGACCTCGACCTCGATGCCGGAGTAGTCCGGGATCTCCAGGGTGGGGCGGATGTCGACCTCGGCGGTGAAGTTCAGCGTCTCGCCGTCCTTCAGCTCGGTGATGTCGACCTCGGGCTGGCCGAGGACGTTCAGCTCGGCCTCGTTGACCGCTTCGGTGTAGAACTTCGGGAGCGCGTCGTTGACGGCCTCCTCCAGCACTGCGCCACGGCCGAACCGCTGGTCGATGACGCGCGCCGGGATCTTGCCCTGGCGGAAGCCCTTCACCGTGACCTGCTGGTTGATCTTCTTGTACGCCGCGTCGAGGCTGGGCTTGAGCTCCTCGAAGGGCACCTCGACAGTGAGCCGAACCCGAGTCGGGTTCAGGGTCTCCACGGCGCTCTTCACGGTTCGGTCTCCTTGGGGCTGACTTCTGGGGTTCTGCTTGAGATCCGCCGGCACCCGGCTGATCCGGGCCCTGCCGATCCGCCCGGTACACAGACACACGGGCACGCAGTTTGCATAGTAACCGCAAGGAGGATGACGCCGACAACGGGATCTTGAATGCCCGGCGGTCCGGGCGGGCCCACAGGGGGCCGGGCTCCACCGGACGGGCCCGGTCGGACAGAGGTCCTACTGGTCGGGGTGGCCGGATTCGAACCGACGACCTTCCGCTCCCAAAGCGGACGCGCTACCAAGCTGCGCCACACCCCGTCGGTGCGACACGTAGGGTACATGGCCGGACGCGGTACGGCTGCCAGTTATTGCGAGGCCGGGGCGGCAGAGAGAAGGACGGCCGGCGGTCGGCGCGCGGAACACCCGCGCCGGCGTACGCGGCACGGGGCGCCGTCCGCGGGAAGGGGTGTGCGGGACACCGCCGCGACCCGCTAGGATGCACTGCGTGCCGAGGTCCGACGACCTGTGGCGCCTGCGGGCGTAGCTCAATGGTAGAGCCCTAGTCTTCCAAACTAGCTACGCGGGTTCGATTCCCGTCGCCCGCTCTTGAGGAAAAGCCCCGGACCGATCGGCCCGGGGCTTTTCGCTTTCCGCATTCCGGAACGGCCGGGGCTTCATGCGACCGGCGCGGCGGCTTCCATAAAGTGGCCGGATGGAGATCTGGCTCAATCCCGCATGTTCCAAGTGCCGCTCCGCGGTCGACATCCTGAACGGGGAAGGCGCGCAGTACACGGTCCGCCGGTACCTCGACGATCCGCCGAGCGCGGAGGAACTCCGTGCGGTCCTGACCCGGCTGGGCCTGGAACCGTGGGACATCACCCGCACCCAGGAGGCCGAGGCGAAGGAGCTGGGGCTCGGCGGGTGGGAGCGCACCGAGGCCGCGCGCGAGCGGTGGATCGCGGCGCTGGCGGGTCATCCCCGGCTGATCCAGCGGCCGATCATCACCGCGGACGACGGTTCGGCGGTGGTGGGCCGCAGCGAGGAGGCCGTACGCGAGGCGATGGCGCGGACCGGGGGCGAACAGGACCTCTGAACGTCGTGAGCCTTGAGGGGCCTTGTGGGCCTTGAGGGGCCTGGTGGGCGTGAGGGACGTCCGGGCGGCCGGCCGGATGACGTCCGGGCGTCCGGACGCCTAGAAGGTGATGTGGTTGATGGTGTCCGCCAGGGAGTTGAGGAACCTGTTGATGGACGGCGCCATGCCGGTGGAGGCGAGGAAGAAGCCGAACAGTATGGCGACGAGCGCCGGGCCCGCCTTGATCGACTTTCCTCTGATCAGCACGATCAGGATGATCCCCAACAGCAGCACAACTGACAGCGACAGAGCCACACTGATCACACCCTTGGTCGGAACGCCTCACCGGCCCGGGAGCATGCCGCGCACACCCCCCGGCACCCATCGTGCCACCAACTCCATGCCCACTGCAGGCCGGTGACGAATCATCGGCCAACGCTTTGCCCGATTCCGGCCGCCGGCGCCGCAGGGGCCGGGCCGCGTACCGGCCTCGTGACGACTCCCGCCTTCCCCCTCCCCCGGCGCCCCTCCCCCGCAATTTGCGGGCCGTGGGATTCCGCGATCATTCGCGATCACTCTCCGCACCCTTCGGGAATTGTTTATCCGTGAGTTCCGCCACTGTTTTACGGGCATGGCGGAGAGCATCACTACGGGGGATGAGGCGGCGCCGCACAGCACCATGAAAGTGGACATTTCCTCGGCGTCGTTCTCAGGGGATATGACCAGATTTGAGGGTATCAAGTGCGGCAAAAGGGGCGGCGGAGTGGTGACGGAGTCCCGTCAACGACCCGCCCCCTGCGGTGTTTATCCAGGTCATATCGATGGGCCCGTCGGATGAAATAGCGAAGGGCGTGGCGACGGTTTTACGCATTCGCCGGGCACCGCTATCGTGCCTGGAATGTTTCCCGCTGCCCCCACACCGCGACGCGTGCTCCCGCCTGCCCGGGAGGCGGCGGGTACGGACGGGTCCGGCCGTACGGAGTCCGCCGAGCAGCCGGCGGGGGCACCGGCGCCCCCGTCGAAGAGCGGGGGGCGGAACCCCTTCTTCGACAACGCGAAGTACCTGGCCATCGTGCTGGTGGCGATGGGGCACGCCTGGGAGCCGCTGACCGACGGCAGCCGCGCCGCCGAGGCGCTCTACATGACCGTCTACACCTTCCACATGCCGGCCTTCATCATCATCTCCGGCTACTTCTCCCGCAGCTTCGACATGCGCCGGGACCGGCTGCAGCGGCTGGTCACCGGGGTCGCCGTGCCGTATGTGCTCTTCGAGACCGCCTACGCGTTCTTCAAGCGCTGGGCGGACGACGATCCGGGGCATCCGATCAGCCTGCTCGACCCCTGGTTCCTCACCTGGTTCCTGATCGCCCTGTTCATCTGGCGGCTGACCACGCCGCTGTGGAAGGTCGTGCGCTGGCCGATTCCGCTCGCGGTGGTCATCGCCGTCCTCGCGTCGATCTCGCCGGACATCGGTGACGACCTGGACCTCCAGCGGGTGCTGCAGTTCCTGCCGTTCTTCGTGCTGGGGCTGTCGCTGCGGCCGGAGCACTTCCGGCTCGTCCAGCGGCGGGCGGTCCGGATCGCGTCCGTGCCGATCTTCGCGGCGGCGCTGGTGATGGCCTATTGGGCGGCGCCGCGGATGAGCTCGGCGTGGTTCTACCACCGCGACAGCGCCCAGGAGCTGGGCACCACCTGGTGGGTCGGCATCGTGATGACGCTGGCGCTCTTCGGCTGCTCGATGGTGCTGGTGGCCTGCTTCTTCTCCTGGGTGCCGACGCGGCGGACCTGGTTCACGGTGCTGGGCGCCGGGACGCTGTACGGCTATCTGCTGCACGGCTTCCTGGCGAAGGGCTCGCGGTTCTGGGGCTGGTTCGACGACTACTCCTGGCTGCACTCGCCGCTCGGCGAGATCGCGGTCACGCTGCTCGCGGGCGGCATCGTGACGGCGCTGTGCACGCCGCCGGTCCGCAAGGTCTTCCGGTTCGCGATGGAACCGACCATGGACTGGGCGTTCCGCAAGCCGGCCGACCGGCCGGCGCCCGCGGTGCCCCGGCAGCAGCAGCCTCAGTCCCCCGCCTGACGGGCCCCGGGGAGCAGGCGGTCGGTGAGCGTGCCCCCGGTGAGGACGAGGATCTGGTCGGCGCGGGCGGCGGCCACCGGGTCGTGGGTGACCATGACGACCGTGGTGCCGAGGGTGTCGACGGCGTGCCGGAGCAGGCCGAGCACCTCGGCGGCGGTGGCGGTGTCCAGGGCGCCGGTGGGCTCGTCGGCGAAGAGCACGTCGGGTGCGGTGACCAGGGCGCGGGCGAGCGCGACGCGCTGCTGCTGACCCCCGGAGAGCCGGCCCGGGCGGCGGTGGGCGTGGTCGGCGAGGCCCACCCGGGCGAGGACGTCGGCCGCCCGGCGGCGGTCCGGGCGCTGTCCGGCCAGGCGCATCGGCAGCAGGACGTTGTCCTCGACGGTGAGGGCCGGCAGCAGGTTGTACCCCTGGAAGACGAAGCCCAGTCGGCTGCGGCGCAGGGCGGTGAGGCGGCGCTCACTCATTCGGCTGATTTCCGTGCCGGCGAGTCGTACGGACCCGGAGGTGGGGCGGTCCAGGCCGGCCGCGCACTGCAGGAGGGTCGACTTGCCGGATCCCGAGGGGCCCGTGACGGCGGTGAACGAGCCGCGCGGCAGCGTCAGATCGATACCGCGCAGGGCGTGGACGGCGGCCGGGCCGCGGCCGTACCGGCGCCGTACGCCGCGCAGTTCGACGGCGGGTGCGGAGGTGGGCGGGGGTGCGGTCGGGGGCATGGTGGGGCGCTCCGTGGTGTCCGGTGGGTGCTCGGCCGGGCCGTCGTGGCGGCCGGTGGCGTCGGTTCACCGTAGGGAGCCGGGGGTCTGCCGGGCCATGGGGAGGGCCGCAGGGCCGGGCTGGGGGAAACCCCACCGGGGAGCCTTGGCCGCCCCTCGGGGCGTCAGGCGTCGCGGCAGATCAGGAGCAGGGCGCGGTCGTCGTTGACGTCCTTGGCGACGGCCTCGATCAGGTGCCACGCGGCGCCGGCGAAGCCGCTGGCGACGTAGCGGTCCGCCTCGCCGGTGAGGCGGTCGATGCCCTCGGCGATGTCGCGGTCGGCGGCCTCGACCAGGCCGTCGGTGAAGAGCATCAGGACGTCGCCGGGCCGCAGGGTGCCCTTGACCGGGTCGAACTGGGCGCCGTCGTAGACGCCGAGCAGCGGCCCGTCCCCCGCCTTCTCCTCCCAGCGGCCGCTGCCGGCGCTGAGCTGGAGGGCCGGCAGGTGGCCCGCGGAGAGGAGTTCGTAGTCGCCGGATTCGAGGTCGAGGACGAGGTGGATGGAGGTGGCGAAGCCCTCGTCCCAGTCCTGGCGGAGGAGATAGCCGTTGGCCGCCGGGAGGAAGCCGTGCGGCGGGAGGGAGCCGAGCAGGCCGCCGAAGGCGCCGGAGAGCAGCAGGGCGCGGGAGGCGGCGTCCATGCCCTTGCCGGAGACGTCGGTGAGGACGACTTCGAGGATGTTGCCGCCGTGTGTGCGGGAGGCCACGACGAAGTCGCCGGAGAAGGACTGGCCGCCGGCCGGGCGGAGCGCCATCTCGTGGTGCCAGCCCTTGGGGAGCCGGGGCAGTTTGCTCTGCACCCGGATGCGTTCGCGCAGGTCGAAGAGCATGGTGCCGCCGCGCCGCCAGGGCACGCCGACGCGGCTGCGGAACTGGGCGATGAGCAGGCCGAAGAGCCCGACGGCGGCGACGACCAGGACGGTGCCCGGGGTGATCCGGTCGGGGCCTTCCTCGTACGGGCCGAAGAGCGCGGCCTCGACGACGAGGGCGGCGGCGGAGGCGCCGTAGAGGACGAGGAGGTTGGCGGGGCGGAGGAGCAGGCCGCCGGCGATGACGGGGAGGACCAGGGCGACCGGGGCGATCCATTCGGGGCGCCAGAGGGTGCCGGCGGCGATGGCGGGGATGGCGAACAGCAGGGCGGCCAGCGCGAAGAGGTCGGAGCCCTCGCCGCGGAAGTAGTCGACCCCGGCCTTGCGCACGCCGACGCGGGCCCGGTGCAGACCTTTGTGCACCCGGGCCGTCAGGGTTTCGGTTCCCGGGCCACTCGTCATCGCTCTGGGACCTTATCCACCCGTTCGGCGGCGCGTCGATTCGCCGCACGTCGCCCCGGCCAATTGCGCGGAAACCCTGTTCGAAATGCGGTCGCGCGGCCGGGGAACGTCCGATGAGCCGTGGTGGGAGGGGGTGTGGGGCGGCGCGATCGCGGGTATTACGCGGCGCCGCCGGCCGGTTGGCAGCCCGGGCACCAGAAGAGGTTGCGGGCGGCGAGGCCGGCGGTGCGGATCTCGGTGCCGCAGATGTGGCAGTCCTGCAGGGCGCGGCGGTAGACGTAGACCTCGCCGCCGTGGTCGTCGACGCGGGGCGGGCGGCCCATGGCCTCGGGGGTGTGCTCCGGGCGGACGGTGTCGATGCGGTTGTGGCGGACGCCTTCGCGCATGAGGGCGACCAGGTCGGACCAGATGGCGTCCCACTGTGTGCGGGTGAGGTCGCGGCCGGCGCGGTACGGGTCGATGCCGTGGCGGAAGAGGACCTCCGCGCGGTAGACGTTGCCGACCCCGGCGATGATCTTCTGGTCGAGGAGCAGCGCCGCGATGGTGGTCCGGCTGCGGGAGATCCGCTGCCAGGCGCGGCCGCCGTCGTCCTCGGGGCGCAGCGGGTCGGGGCCGAGCCGGTCGTGTATGGCGTGCTTCTCGGCGTCGGTGATCAGTGCGCAGGTGGTGGGGCCGCGCAGGTCGGCGTAGGAGTCGGTGTTCGCCAGCCGCAGTCGGACGGTGTCGGTGGGCGGTGGGGCGGGGGCGGTGCCGAAGCCGAGCTTGCCGAAGAGGCCGAGGTGGATGTGGATCCAGCGCGGGCCGAAGCCGAGGAAGAGGTGCTTGCCGTGTGCCTCGGTGGTTTCGAGCACCTGGTGGTCGACGAGGGCCGCGCCGTCGGAGAACTTGCCCTGAGGGCTGGTCGCCCGGACCTGCTGCCCCTGGAAGCGCTCGGCGTAGTCCGCGGCGAGGCGGTGGATGGTGTGGCCCTCGGGCACGGCGGGTCCTCCGGTGGGCGCGCCCGCCCTCCCCGGGGCGGCGGGGCGGGCGGGCGGCGGCGACGAACGGGCGGGGTCAGCCCTGCGGGTGGTGTGCGGGGATGGCCGGGAGGTCGCCGGTGGTCTCGTACGCGGAGAGCATCTCGATGCGGCGGGTGTGCCGCTCCTCGCCGGAGTAGGGGGTGGCCAGGAAGACCTCGATGAACTTGGTCGCCTCGTCCTGGGTGTGCATCCGGCCGCCGACGGAGATGACGTTGGCGTTGTTGTGCTCGCGGCCGAGCTTGGCGGTTTCCTCGCTCCAGGCCAGCGCGGCCCGTACGCCCTTGACCTTGTTGGCGGCGATCTGCTCGCCGTTGCCGGAGCCGCCGATCACGATGCCGAGGCCGTCCGGGTCGGCGGCGGTCTTCTCCGCGGCGCGGAGGCAGAACGGCGGGTAGTCGTCCTGGGCGTCGTAGATGTGGGGACCGCAGTCGACGGGCTCGTGGCCGTGGGCCTTGAGCCACTCGACGAGGTGGTTCTTGAGTTCGAAGCCGGCATGGTCGGAACCGAGGTACACGCGCATGCGATGAGTGTGACACGCACCGTCCGGGGTAGGCGCCGCCGGGTCCGCCGGTGGTGAGGGCTCCGGATCGGCCCGGGGACCCGCGGGTGCCTTCCGTCCACATGTGAGAGACGTCACTGTCCAGTGATTCGAGCAACAAACCTGGATTGGACCTTCCAATCATTGGGCTGACGGAGATCTCATGGGGGAGTTCCTTCCCCGAACCACAAAGGACGGTGCACATGGGTGCGCACCCGCCGGACGGCCTGCAGGCAGGTCTGAAGAACCGCCATTTGTCGATGATCGCCATCGGCGGGGTGATCGGTGCCGGGCTGTTCGTCGGCTCCGGGGCCGGTATCGCGGCCGCCGGGCCGGGCATCCTGCTCTCCTACGCGCTGACCGGGCTGCTGGTCGTGCTGGTGATGCGGATGCTGGGCGAGATGGCCGCGGCCTCACCGACGTCGGGGTCGTTCTCGGCGTACGCGGACCGGGCGCTGGGCCGCTGGGCAGGGTTCACGATCGGCTGGCTGTACTGGTTCTTCTGGTCGGTGGTGCTGGCCGTCGAGGCGACCGCGGCCGGCGCGATCCTCACCGGGTGGGTCCCGGCCGTCCCGCAGTGGGCCTGGGCGCTGCTGGTGATGATCGTGCTGACCGGCACCAATCTGATCTCGGTGGGCTCGTTCGGCGAGTTCGAGTTCTGGTTCGCCGGGATCAAGGTCGTGGCGATCGTGGTGTTCATCGTGGTCGGCGCGCTGGCGATCTTCGGGCTGCCGCCGGGGGACGGCGCGGTGGGGACGACGAACCTGACCGGGCACGGCGGGTTCCTGCCGCACGGCCCGGGCGCGATCCTCTCCGGCATGCTGCTGGTGGTCTTCTCCTTCATGGGCAGCGAGATCGTCACGCTGGCGGCGGGCGAGTCGCCCAACCCGGTGCAGGCCGTGCGCAAGGCCGTCAACAGCGTCATCTGGCGGATCGCGCTGTTCTACCTGGGCTCGATCGCGGTGATCGTGACGCTGCTGCCGTGGAACGACCCGGCGGTGGCCAAGAGCCCGTACGTGGCGGTGCTGAAGTCGCTGGACATCCCGTACGCGGGCACCGTGATGGACGTCGTGGTGCTGACCGCGGTGCTGTCCTGTCTGAACTCCGGGCTGTACACCGCCTCGCGGATGGCGTTCTCGCTCGGCCAGCGGGGCGACGCGCCGAAGTCGTTCGCGAGGGTCAACAAGGGCGGGGTGCCGGCGGTGGCGATCTGGGCATCGGTCGCCTTCGGCTTCGTCGCGACGATCTTCAGCTACACGTCGAAGGACACGGTCTTCCAGTTCCTGCTGAACTCCTCGGGCGCGGTCGCGCTGTTCGTGTGGCTGGTCATCTGCTTCTCGCAGCTGCGGATGCGCCGGACGCTGGAGCGGGAGACGCCGGAGCGGCTGACCGTGCGGATGTGGCTGTACCCGTGGCTGACGTACGCGACGATCGCGCTGATCGTGTTCGTGGTGGGCTACATGTTCTACGACCCGGACGGCCGGGAGCAGATGGTGCTGTCGGTGGTCGCGGCCGTGGTGGTGCTGGCGGTCGGGCTGGTGCTGGAGCGGCGACGGGGGCGGGAGAAGCAGGTGGTGGAGCCCGCCGAGGCCGTCGGGACTGCCGACCGCGCGTAACGGGCGGGACGAAAGGGCAAGGGCGGGGCCCGCACCGGGATCGGTGCGGGCCCCGCCCTTCGTCGTCGTCCGGCCGGCGGTCAGTCGCGGCGGCCGGCGAGCTTCCACGCGGTCGGCAGCGCGCCCATGGCCAGCGCGGCCTTGAGGGCGTCGCCGAACAGGAAGGGGACGAGGCCGACGGCGACGGCCTTGTCGAGCGACATGCCGGTGCTCAGCGCGAGGTAGGGCACGCCGAGGGCGTAGATCACGGCGGTGCCGGCGGCCATCGTGGCGGCGGTGCGCAGCGCCCCGCGGTCCCCGCCGCGCCGGGCCAGCGCACCGACCAGGCCGGAGGCGAGCAGCATGCCGACGATGTAGCCGAAGGTGGGGCTGGCGAAGCCGGAGGCGCCGCCGGCGAACCAGGGCATGCCCGCCATGCCCGCCAGGGCGTACAGGGCCAGGGAGAGCAGACCGCGGCGGGCGCCCAGCGCGGTGCCGACCAGGAGGGCGGCGAAGGTCTGGCCGGTGACCGGGACCGGGGAGCCCGGGACCGGGACGGCGATCTGCGCCGCGAGGCCGGTGAGCACGGCGCCGCCGGCGACCAGCGCGGCGTCGCGGACGCGGGCGCGGGAGGCGGTGGTGGCCGGCAGCAGGTCGGCCAGGACGGTACCGGTACGGGTGAGGGCGGCGGTGCTCATCAGGACTCCGCGGGTGTGTGAGGGATCGGAACGGGTCGGGACGGTGTGACGTTAGTCCAGCGGGCGGCCGCTGATCATCGTGTGGCGGCGACAAAGCCGCGGTGGCCCGCTTGGAGACTTCCGAACAACCGCCAGAATGCCCGGCCCTGTTGGTGCGTGCGGCGTCTTTGCAGGTCACGTGATGCTCGTCACGGATCGGGCGGCTTCCGGTGGCCGGTTTTGTGGTAGCGCGCGGGGTGCGGCGACACTGGTGCCGCCCCGCGGTGACCTGTGGAGTTCCCCCAAACCCGCCGGCGGCCCGGAGCGTGTGCCCGGCCGCCCTCGCCCTGAGAGTTACGCACCCATGCACGAGACACCGACCACCGCCGGGCCGACCGCCTCCGGCGCGGGCACCGGCCGGCAGGAGCCCCTGACCGCCGGACTCAAGCAGCGCCATCTGACGATGCTGGGGCTGGGCGGGGTGATCGGCGCGGGCCTGTTCGTGGGGTCCGGTGCGGGGATCGCGGTGGCCGGGCCGGGGATCGTGCTGTCGTACCTGATCGCGGGCGCGCTGGCGATGCTGATCATGCGGATGCTCGGTGAGATGTCGGCCGCGATGCCGGCGTCGGGGGCGTTCTCGGTGCACGCGGAGCGGGCGCTGGGGCGCTGGGCCGGCTTCAGCGTGGGCTGGCTGTACTGGTTCCTGCTGGTGGTGGTGCTCGCCGTGGAGGCGACCGGTGCGGCGCAGATCGCGCACGGCTGGCTGCCGGCGGTGCCGCAGTGGGGCTGGGTGCTGCTCTTCATGATCGTCTTCACCGGGGCCAACCTCGCCGCGGTGAAGAACTTCGGCGAGTTCGAGTTCTGGTTCGCGGCCCTGAAGGTCTTCGCGATCGTGCTGTTCCTGGTCCTGAGCCTGCTGGCGGTCTTCGGGGTGCTGCCCGGTACCGCGCCGGTGGGCACGGCGAACCTCACCGGGCAGGGCGGGTTCCTGCCGCACGGCTGGGCCGGGGTGGTCTCCGGGGTGCTGGCCGTGGTGTTCGCCTTCGGCGGGCTGGAGGTCGTCACCATCGCCGCGGCCGAGTCGGACGACCCGGCGCGGGCGGTGGGCCGGGCGGTGCGCAGCGCGGTGTGGCGGATCCTGTTCTTCTACGTGGGCTCGATGCTGGTGATCGTGGCGCTGCTGCCGTGGTCGTCGATGCGGCCGGGCCAGAGCCCGTACGTGGCGGTGCTGGACCACATCGGGGTGCCGGGCGCCGGGCAGATCATGAACGTGGTGGTGTTCGTGGCGCTGCTGTCGGCGCTGAACGCCAACCTCTACGGCTCGTCGCGGATGGTGTTCTCGCTGGCCGAGCGGGGCGAGGCGCCGCGCGGGCTGCTGGCGGTGTCGGGCGGAGGGGTGCCGCGCCGGGCCGTGCTCGCGTCGGTGGCGTTCGGGTTCGTCTCGGTGCTGCTGAATCTGAAGTGGCCGGATTCGGTCTTCCTGTACATGCTCAACGCGGTCGGTGCGGTGCTGCTGTTCGTGTGGGGGCTGATCGCCGTCTCCCAGCTGCGGCTGCGCCGGCGGCTGGAGCGCGAGGCACCGCAGAAGCTGGCCCTGCGGATGTGGGCGTTCCCGTACCTGACGTGGGTGGCGCTGCTGGCCATGGCCGGGGTCGTGGTGCTGATGCTGACCGATGACACGGCCCGGCCGCAGCTGCTGTGGTCGGCCGGGGCGACCGCGGCGGTGCTGCTGGTGGCCGGCGGGCGGGAGCTGCGGGACCGGCGCCGGCGGAACCGTGAAGCCGCCGGTCCGGTTTCACCGGGCGTCGCAATCGACGCCGATTCAGGCACGCACGGTGACGATGGCGTCTGAATACCGAACATTCGCTGCACGACTGTTGCCCTGAGCGGACACCGGCACCCAAACTGAGCCAGCTTTGCCGAGGACCCCGGAGTTGAGCCGTCGGCGGCCCCTGCGCGACCGCCTGCCCCGGCAGGGGCCCGCCCGGGGTCCGGCAGCCCGTCGCGCCGGTCGCGGCACCGGGAGAACGCAGTAACGCTCTTGCTCCGCTCTCACCTACTGGGACAGGTACGACATGAATCGGACACCCTCGTCCGCCGCACCCGCGCGCGAGCAGACCGACCTGGCGGCGGGCGCCGACGGCGGCCCCTCGCTGTCCAACGGCCTCAAGCAGCGCCACCTCTCGATGATCGCCCTGGGCGGCGTCATCGGCGCCGGCCTCTTCGTCGGCTCCCGCGAGGGCATCGCGGCGGCCGGCCCCTCGATCGTGCTGGCCTACGCCGTCTCCGGCGCCCTGGTCATGCTGGTCATGCGGATGCTCGGCGAGATGGCCGCCGCCAACCCGGCCTCCGGCTCCTTCTCCGTGCACGCCGAGCGGTCGATCGGCTCCTGGGCCGGCTTCACGGTGGGCTGGATGTTCACCGCGCTGCTCTGCGTGGCGGTGGCCGCCGAGGCGCTGGGCGCGGCGGACGTGATGCACCAGTGGTTCCCGTCCACCGAACCGTGGATGTGGGTCCTGCTGTTCATGGTGATCTTCACCGGGACGAACCTGGCCGCGGTCTCCAACTTCGGTGAGTTCGAGTTCTGGTTCGCCGCCCTGAAGGTCGCCGCGATCGGCATCTTCCTGGTCCTGGGCGTGCTGGCGATCCTCGGCGTGCTGCCCGGCACCCAGGCGCCCGGCGCCTCCCACCTCACCGGTGACGGCGGCTTCCTGCCCAAGGGTGTGGACGGCCTGATGGTCGGTCTGCTGGCGTCGGTGTTCGCGTACGGCGGTCTGGAGACGGTGACCATCGCGGCGGCCGAGTCCAAGGACCCGGTGCGCGGGGTGGCCAGCGCGGTGCGCACCGCGATGTGGCGGATCGCCCTGTTCTACGTCGGCTCGATGGCCATCATCGTCACCGTCATCCCGTGGAGCGCCCCGTCGATCGCCAAGTCCGGCCCGTACGTGGCGGTCCTGGACTACCTGAAGATCCCGGCGGCCGGCCAGATCATGAACGTGGTCATCCTGGTGGCGCTGCTGTCCGCGGTGAACGCCAACATCTACGGCTCCTCGCGGATGGCGTACTCGCTGATCTCCCGCGGGCAGGGCCCGGCCGTGCTGGGCAAGGTCAGCAGCGGGGTGCCGCGCCGTGCGGTGCTGCTGTGCTCGGCGTTCGGCTTCCTCGCGGTGCTGTTCAGCTTCCTGTGGCCGACCACGGTCTTCCAGTGGCTGCTGAACATGGTCGGCGCCGCCGTCCTGGTGGTGTGGGGCTTCATCGCCGTCGCCCAGCTGCGGATGCGCCGGCGGCTGGAGCGCGAGGCGCCGGAGAAGCTCGTGGTGAAGATGTGGGCCTTCCCGGTGCTGACGTGGGTGGCGCTGGCGGGCATCGTCGCGGTGCTGCTGCTGATGCTGCGGGACGACAACCAGCGCATCCAGCTGCTGTTCACCGGCGGCTTCGGGGTCGTGCTGACCCTGGTCGGGCTGCTGCGGCAGCAGTCGCTCGGCAGCAGGCGGAGCGAGCCGGCCGACTTCTAGCCGGCGGCGGCCGGCCCGAGGGCCGCGCACCGGCGCCCATCCCGGCATCCCGTGAGGCGGGGCGGGACCTCCATCCGAGGTCCCGCCCCGCCTTACGTCTTTGGGACCAGGTCGGTGCCCGTGCCCGGCCGAAGATCGCTCCTGCTGGTAGCGTGCTCTTGCACATCGATTGCAACTACTGCATTGACGCAGCTTGGAGGCGGGATCGGCATGGCCACCTACACACTTCCTGAACTTCCGTACGACTACGCGGCGCTGGCACCGGTCATCAGCCCCGAGATCATCGAGCTGCACCACGACAAGCACCACGCGGCCTACGTCAAGGGCGCGAACGACACCCTGGAACAGCTCGCCGAGGCCCGCGACAAGGACCAGTGGGGCAGCATCAACGGCCTGGAGAAGAACCTCGCGTTCCACCTCTCCGGCCACATCCTGCACAGCATCTACTGGCACAACATGACCGGTGACGGCGGCGGTGAGCCGCTGGAGAAGGACGGTGTGGGCGAGCTGGCCGACGCGATCGCCGAGTCCTTCGGCTCGTTCGCCAAGTTCAAGACGCAGCTGTCGAAGGCCGCGGCGACCACCCAGGGCTCCGGCTGGGGCGTGCTGGCCTACGAGCCGGTCACCGGCCGGCTGATCGTCGAGCAGGTCTACGACCACCAGGGCAACGTCGGCCAGGGCTCGGTGCCGATCCTGGTCTTCGACGCCTGGGAGCACGCGTTCTACCTGCAGTACAAGAACCAGAAGGTGGACTTCATCGAGGCCATGTGGCGGGTCGTGAACTGGCAGGACGTGGCCAAGCGGTACGCGTCGGCCAAGGAGCGCGCCCACAACCTGCTGCTGGCGCCGTAACGGCTTTCCCGGCTCCTGCCTCGTGATCGTCTTCTCACCCTTCACCTGGCAGGCGGAAGAACGGAGCGCCCCCGCACGTCCGATACGTGCGGGGGCGCTCCCATGGGTGCGGGCGGCCGCGCTCAGTCGAAGATGGGGCCCTGGGTGCGGGTCCGCTTGATCTCGTAGAAGCCGGGGATGGACGCCACCATCAGCGTGCCGTCCCAGAGCTTCGCGGCGTCCTCGCCCTTGGGGGCGGGGGTGACGACCGGGCCGAAGAAGGCGATCTGGTCGCCGTCGGAGCCGGGTACCGCGATGACCGGGGTACCGACCTCCTGGCCGACCAGGTCGATGCCCGCCTTGTGGGAGGCGCGCAGCTCCTTGTCATAGGTGTCCTTGTCGGCGTACTCGATCAGCTCGGCGGGCAGGCCCGCGTCGTCGAGGGCGGCGGCGATGCTCTCGGGCGTCACCCCGAGGCCCTCGTTGTGGAAGCGGGTGCCGAGCGCGGTGTAGAGCCGGCCGACGGCCTCGTCGCCGTGCAGCTGCTGCGCGGCGATCACCACGCGGACCGGGCCCCACGCCTTGCCGCCGGGGCGCATGTTCTCGGCGTACTCCTCGGGCAGCGTGTCGAGCTTGTCCTCGTTGAGGACCGCCAGGCTCATCACGTGCCAGCGCACCTCCACCGGACGGACCTTCTCCACCTCCAGCATCCAGCGGGAGGTCATCCAGGCCCAGGGGCACAGCGGGTCGAACCAGAAGTCTGCCGGGGTCTTCGGGGTCTCGGACACGTCGTCGTCTCCTCATGAGAGCGGTGGGTATCTGTGGTGTTCTGCCGCGGACGGTTCAACCGCGGGTGGGCGTGCCATGATTCCCCGTGTTCGATATTCGAGACGAGGACGAGGGAGTCACGTCGTGCCAGGTGAGAATCTGTCCCGGGACGAGGCACGTCAGCGGGGCCGGCTGCTGAGCGTCGACGCCTACGACGTGGCGCTGGACGTCCGCTCAGCGGTCGCCGAGGGGGACGCCGCGGCCACGTTCCCATCGCGCACGACGATCCGCTTCCGCTGCGCCGAGCCGGGCGCCGCCACCTTCGCCGACCTGCTGGCGCCGGAGGTCACCTCGGTCACCCTCAACGGCCGGGAGCTGGACCCCGCCGAGGTCTTCGACGGCACCCGGATCGCCCTGGACGGTCTGGCCGCCGAGAACACCCTCGTCGTCGACGCGCAGTGCGCCTACAGCCGGACCGGCGAGGGCCTGCACCGCTTCGTGGACCCCGAGGACGGCGAGGTCTACCTCTACACCCAGTACGAACCGGCCGACGCCCGCCGGGTCTTCGCCAATTTCGAACAGCCGGACCTGAAGGCGCCGTTCACCTTCGAGGTGACCGCACCCGAGGGATGGGTGGTCCTGAGCAACGGCGCGCAGGAGGGCGAGGCCGAGGGCGGGACGCACCGGTTCGCCACGACCCAGCCGATCTCCACGTACATCACGGCCGTGGTCGCCGGGCCGTACCACTACGTCTCCGACACCTACCACCGCACGTTCGGCGACGGTACCGAGCTGACGGTCCCGCTGGGCGCGCTCTGCCGCAAGGGCCTGGCCAAGCACTTCGACGCGGACGACGTCTTCACCGTCACCAAGCAGGGCCTGGACTTCTTCCACGACCACTTCGACTACCCGTACCCCTTCGGGAAGTACGACACCGCGTTCGTGCCCGAGTACAACCTCGGCGCGATGGAGAACCCGGGCTGCGTCACCTTCCGCGAGGAGTTCATCTTCCGCGGCAAGGTCACCGAGGCCTCCTACGAGCGGCGCGCCAACGTCATCCTCCACGAGATGGCGCACATGTGGTTCGGCGACCTGGTGACCATGCAGTGGTGGGACGACCTGTGGCTCAAGGAGTCCTACGCGGACTTCATGGGCGCCTTCGCGCTGGTGGAGGCCACCCGGTTCGCGAACGGCTGGATCACCTTCGCCAACCGCCGCAAGGCCTGGGCGTACCGCGCCGACCAGCTGCCGTCCACCCACCCGGTCACCGCCGACATCCGTGACCTGGAGGACGCCAAGCTCAACTTCGACGGCATCACGTACGCCAAGGGCGCCGCGGTGCTCAAGCAGCTGGTGGCGTACGTGGGGCAGGAGGCGTTCCTGGAGGGCGCCCGGCGCTACTTCAAGCGCCACGCGTACGGCAACACCCGGCTCGCGGACCTGCTGACCGTACTGGAGGAGACCTCGGGCCGCGACATGGCGGCCTGGTCGCGGGCCTGGCTGGAGACCGCGGGCGTCAACTCCCTCACGCCGGAGGTCACTTACGGCGCCGAGGGGCGGATCGCGGAGCTGGCCGTCCGCCAGGAGGCGGCGCCCGAGCAGCCCGAACTGCGGCCGCACCGGGTCGCGGTGGGCCTCTACCGCCGGCAGGACGCCTCGTCCGGCAGCGGCCACCCGGCGCTGGTGCGGTACGCCCGGGCCGAGGTGGACGTCGCCGGGCCGCGGACGGCCGTACCGGAACTGGCCGGCGCCGAGCGGCCCGAGCTGATCCTGGTCAACGACGACGACCTGACGTACTGCAAGGTCCGCTTCGACGCGGACTCGCTGGCGACGCTGCGGGGCCGGCTGGGCGGGCTGACCGACCCGATGGCGCGGGCGCTGTGCTGGGCCGCGCTGTGGGGGCTGACCCGCGACGGGCTGCTGCCGGCCCGGGACTACCTCGGCCTGGTGCGGCGGTTCGCCGGCCGGGAGACCGACATCGGCGTACTGCAGTCGCTGCACGGGCAGGCCCAGGCGGCGCTGGAGCAGTACACCGCGCCGGACCACAAGGAGGCCGCCGGGCGCGAGCTGGCCGAGGGCGCACTGGTGGAGCTGCGGCGGGCCGAGCCGGGCGGCGGCCACCAGCTGTCCTGGGTGCGGCACTTCGCCGCGGTGGCCGCCGCGCCCGCGGACCTCGCGCTGCTCCAGGGGCTGCTCGACGGCACCGAGACCCTCGACGGGCTGGAGGTGGACCAGGAGCTGCGCTGGGCGCTCCTGGCGCCGCTGGCCGCGCACGGGGTGGCGGACGAGGCGGTGATCGACGCGGAGCTGGCGCGCGACGACACCGCGTCGGGCAAGCGCCACCAGGTCCGGTGCCTGGCGGCCCGGCCGTCGGCGGAGGTCAAGGAGCAGGCGTGGGCGGACGTGGTGGAGTCCGACGCGCTGTCCAACGCCCTGGTGGAGGCGACCATCGCCGGCTTCGCACAGCCGGACCAGCGGGAGCTGCTGGCGCCGTTCGCCGCGCGCTACTTCGCCGCGATCGAGCGGGTGTGGCGCGAGCGGTCCATCGAGATCGCGATGGACGTGGTGCGCGGGCTGTTCCCGGCCTGGCTGGTGGACCACGCCACCCTGGAGGCGGCGGACGACTGGCTGGACGGGCATCCGCAGGCCGCGCCCGCGCTGCGCCGGATCGTGCTGGAGGAGCGGGACGATCTGGCCCGGGCGCTGCGCGCACAGGCTTGTGACGAGGCGGCCGGGGCGAGGCCGTAACCTCCCGGCCGACCAGCCCTTTTCGGCAGTCGAACGCCCGTACTTTAGCCCAGGATTGTCCGGTTCCTGGCACGGGCGTGTAACAGCGGTTAGGGGGTGGAGCGGGCGCGGGAATCGCCACGGCATGAACCACGACACCCCGCTCTCCCCCCTTCCCCTCCGTCACCTCGCCGATGTCCGCTGCAAGGTACTGACCACCCGTCAGCTCCGGCAGCACGGTGTGACGGCGGCCGAGACCACCGAGCGCTGCCGCCCCGGCGGCTGCTGGCAACAGGTGCTCCCCGGTATCTACCTGCTCCATCCCGGGCCGCCCACCAGCGAGGAACGGCTGCACGCGGTGCTGCTGTACGCCAGCCACCGGGGGCCGACGGTGCCCCGGCAGGGCTCGGCCGACGCCCCCGCCGAGGCGATGATCACCGGCCGGGCGGCGCTCGCCCTGCACGGCTTCGCGGAGACGCCGCCGCTGCTCGCCCTGGACCGCATCGAGGTGCTGGTCGCCCGCACCCGGCGGCTGCGCTCGACCGGCTTCGCGCAGATCGTCCGGTCCGCGGAGCTGCCGGTGCCGCAGCAGGTCACCGGCATGCCGACCGCACCGGTCGCGCGTGCGCTGGCCGACGCGGTCGCCGGCCTCACCGACGCCTCGGCGGTGCGCCGGCTGCTGACCGAGGCGGTGCGCGGCGGGCACTGCGAGGCTCCGGTGGTGGTGCGCGAACTGAGCCGGGCCCGGCTGCTGACCCGGCCGCACGTGGTGGACGCGGTCGACACCCTGCTCGCCGAGGGCCGGGCACTGGCCGAGCAGCGGCTGTACGCGATGGTGCACGACCACGACCTGCCGGACCCGCTGTGGAACGTCGACCTGCGACTGCCGGGCGGACCGCACCTGGGCGGGGTGGACGCCTTCTGGCCCGAGCACGGGGTGGCCCTGGAGATCGACACCCGCGCGCCGCGCCCCGAGGAGGACCCGCTGCACTCGGCCTTCGACCACAAGCGCGAACACCTGGAGCGCCTCGGCATCACGGTCGTCCGCTGCCTCCCCCGCACCCTCCGCGAGGCCCCCGCCCAGCAGGCCGCCGTCGTCCGCACGGCCCTCATGGCCGCCCCCGACCGCGAACCGGTCGCGTACGTGGTGGCACTGCCGCGCTGAGGGACGGTCCGGCTCTACGGGTCATACGGCTCGGACAGCTCGGACGGCTCGTGCGCTCGTACCGCTCGTGTGCTCGGACGGCTCGTGTGCTCGGACGGCTCGGACGCTCGGACGGCTCGTGCGCTCATACGGCCGAACTCGTGGGCCGGCTGCGCTTCCGGTGCGTCCCCGGGAGAGGTAATGCTTGGGGCTCGTCCCCGGGCCAGGTAGATCCTTGGGGACACGTCCCCGGGCCAGGTGCGTCACCCGGCCGGGTACGGCGCCGGCAGGTGCGGCCCCGGCAGGTAGGGCGCCAGCAGGTGCGGCCCCGGCAGGTATGGCCCCGGCAGGTGCGGCCCCGGCCGCGGAATGCCCGTACCGGCTTGCCTCGTTACGTCCCCGGCCGTGGAATGCCCGTCCCGCCCCGCCTCGTTACGTCCCCCATCGCGGAATGCCCGTCCCGCCCTGCCTCGTCACGTCCCCGGCCGTGGAATGCCGTCCCGCCCCGCCTCGTTACGTCGCCCATCGCGGAACGGCCGGCCCGCCCGACCTCGTTACGCCCCCCATCGCGGAACGCCCGCCCTGCCCGCCCCGCCCTGCCTCGTTTACGTCCCCAGCCCCGGAATAACCGCCCCACCCCGCCTCGTTGTGGGCCCGTAGGGGGTGCTCGCGACCCCTACGGGATCCGTTCGACCAACCCCTAGGTGTATTGATCACGAGCGTTGTTAACGGTCGCTGGGTCTTGATCATGGCGAAGACCTCCGGTGTGGTGGAGGTGTCTAGGCTCCACAC
>NZ_JBEZMM010000070.1:0-31691 GCF_040652715.1 Streptomyces sp. NPDC048196
GCCGGTGTTTGGGACTGCTGTCGCTTTACGTCCCAAACACCGGCCCCTCCGGCCCGTCCCCTCCCGCTGGGGGATGGGAAGAAGGTGGGTGGGGGTGGGCGTTGGGGATGCAAGGGGTTCTGGGAACCCGTAGGGGATGGTCGAACAGATCCCGTAAGGGTCGTGAGGGCCCCCTGCGGGGCCACAACTGGACGTGCCGGGCGAGGTATTCCCACTGACCGGCGACACCAGGTGCATCCTCCACGACGCGCGCCCCCACACACCCGCACACTCCCCAACGGGAGGGGACGGGCCGGAGGGGCCTTGTTCGTGGACGTAAAGCGACAGCAGTCCACGAACAAGGCCCCTCCGGCCAGTCACCGCACCCACAACAACCCCAGCCCGCCGCAGGCGCAACGGCGAGACGACCCGCGGCGGGACGGCAAGGTAGGTGCGGGGCGCCGCAAAGCGCAACGGCGAGAAGTTCCGCGGCGGGACGGCCAGGTACGTGCGGGGCGCCGCAAAGCGCGCAACGGCGAGCAAGCCCCGCGGCGGGACAGACAGCCACGTACGTGGCGCCGCAAAGCGCACCGGCAAGCAACCAGCACGGCGCTGCAGCCGAGTACGTGGGCTACAACTCGCGGAGCGACTCCGCATGCGCGCCCCCGCTCTCCGTCGTGAGTTCCGACAGGCTCTGCGGTGTGCGGATGACCGCGAAGCGGACGCCGTCGGGGGAGGTGGCGTAGCCGTAGACGCCGGGGCGGGGGAGGGAGTTGTACGCGAAGTGCGTGGAGAAGTAGTAGGCGCCGGTGTCGAGCAGGGCGGCGTGGTCGCCGGACTGCAGGAGGGGGAGGGGGCGGTTCTCGGCGACCAGGTCGCCGGCGAAGCAGCAGGGGCCGGCGATGTCCTGGGCGACCGGTGTTCCCGTCTTGGGGCGCCCGTCGGCGTCGTAGGCCGCGACCCGGAGCGGCCAGGCCTCGGGGACGAAGACCGTACGGGTGGCGACCTGGGCGCCGGCATGGGTGACCGCGATCGGGCGGCCGCCCGCCGACTTCGCGTACTCGACGCGGGCGAGGACCGTGCCGTGCTTGGCCAGCAGGGAGCGGCCGAACTCGGTGATCAGGCCGTACCGCCCGGTGAGCAGCCCGGGGACGGCCGAGCGGAGCAGTGCGGCGTACTCGCGGTAGGTGGGGGTGGTGGCGTCGGAGGAGAAGTTGACGGGGAGGCCACCGCCGATGTCCAGGGTGTCGATCTGCTGCCGGCCGGCCCGTTCGTTGATCTCCTCGGCGAGGTCGAACAGGGTGCGTACCCCGGCACCCATCAGCTCCAGCGGCATGCCCTGTGAACCGACGTGGGCGTGCAGCCGGGTCAGCCACGGGCGGTCGAGGCAGGCGCGGACGACCCAGTCGCGGGCGCCCTCGTCGCGCAGCGCGATACCGAACTTCGAGGTGTCGGTGGCGGTGCTCATCGCCCCGATGCGGCCGCCGCCGATCTGCGGATTGACCCGCAGGCCGACGGGCGCGGTGCTCGGCACGGACTCCCTCAGGCGGTCGATCCGGGCGAGTTCCTCGCGGTTGTCGGCGTTGACGGCGATCCCGAGGGCCAGCGCCTCCCGCAGCTCGGCGGGGGTCTTGGCCGGTGAGTCCAGGACCGTGCGGTCGGCCGGTACCCCGGCGGCCCGGGCCAGGGCCAGTTCGCCGGGGCTGGCCACCTCGCAGCCGAGCCCCTCCTGCGCCAGCAGCCTCAGTACCGGCACCAGTGAGGCCGCCTTGACGGCGAAGGCGTGCAGCACCGGTGTGCCGGGGGTGGCGAACTCCTCGAAGGCGGCGTGGAGTTCGGCCGCGGATCGTCGGACGCCGGCGATGTCCAGCAGCCCCGCCACCGGCTCCTCGGGCCCCACCAGCCCCTGCGCGACGGCTGCCTGTACGGCACGGTCTCGGTCCGTGTTCGTCATGGGGCCACTCCATCATCGCCCGGGGGCCCCGCGCCATCGCTTACCGGGCGGGGCGGCCGTGGTGGGTGTGAGGGGCCCGGCCGGCGCCGTCCCGGGGGTGGACGGGCGCCGGCCGGGCCGGGGCGGACCGGGCGAGCCCGGTCAGGCTGCGGGGGCCGTTCCGAGGTTGGCCTTGCGGTGGCGTTCGCCGAGGCGGGAGCCGGACTCGCGGCGGGCGGCGCGGCGCAGCAGGGGTATGGCGAGCAGGAAGCCGATCACGGCCCAGGTGGCCAGGATCAGGGCGACCGTCGGCAGCTCCCAGGAGCCGGCCGGCTCCGCGGCCCGGGCGGCGTCGGGGAGCAGTGCCGAGCGCACGCCCTGGGCCATCCACTTCAGCGGGAAGACGGAGGCGATCTTCTGGACGATCGTGGGCAGCGAGGTGAGCGGGAACATCGCCCCGGACGTCACCAGCAGGCCCATGGCCGGCAGCATGATCAGCGCCAGTGCCTCGCGCGGGTTGGGCAGGACGGCGCCGACGGCCGCACCGAGCGGCACCACGGCCAGCAGACCGAGCGCACTGACCCACAGCAGTGTCAGCCAGCCGTCGACGCTGTGCGGCAGCGGGCCGTTCGCCACCAGCGCGCCGGCGCTCAGCAGGACGACCAGGGTGGCCAGTGCCATCGCGACGACCAGCACCGACTTGGCGATGAGGTACGCCGGTATGCCGCCGGGGGTGGTCCGCAGGCGCAGCAGTGTGCCCTCCTCCCGCTCGGTCACCAGGATCTGCGGGAGGTTCACCAGCCCGATCTGGAAGAGCAGATAGGCGGCGAAGCCGCAGAGCGCCAGGTGCGCCATCGGGACATGCGTCCCCGGTACGTCGTCGTGCAGATTGCTCACGACCACCAGCGCGACCACGATGTTGATCAGATGGCTGCCCAGCTCCTTCCGGTTGCGGAACAGGTGCCGTACCTCGATCGCGCCGCGCAGGCAGCCGGCCCGCCAGTAGCGCCGGCGGGCACCGGACCCGCCTCCGCCCGGGCTCCGACCGTCCTCGCCAACTCCCTTGCCCGCCATGCCGTTCGCCCCGTCCGCGTCCGTCGCTTCCGTCACCGTGGTGACCGCTGTCATGTCCGTCCCCCTTGTGGTCTGTGCTGCTGTCCGCCGGGTCCTCAGGCGGCGCGGTTCTGCCTGCCGACGTCACCGTCGAGGGCGTCCGTCCCCGGTCCGGTCGCGTCCTGCGCCACCTCTTCCTGGTGCACCATCCGCAGGTAGGTGTCCTCCAGCGTCGGGCGGCGCACCTCCAGGTCGGCGACCGGGCCGCCGAGCTCGCGGTGGAGCTCCCAGACCAGCCGGGAGGGGTCCGCGGTGTGCTCCCGCCGGGCCGTGCCGTCCGGCGCCGTCCAGCGGACCTCGGCCTGGGCGGCGGCACTGCGGGCCAGCTCCGCCGGGGTGCCGTGGGCCCGGATCCGGCCGTTGACCAGCATCGCTATCCGGTCGGCCAGTCGCTCGGCCTCCACCAGGTCGTGCGTGGTGAGCAGGACCGTGACGCCCTCGTCGCGGGCCAGTCGCTCGATCAGCTCGTGGAAGTCGCGGCGGGCTTCCGGGTCGAAGCCGGTGGTCGGTTCGTCCAGGAAGACCAGCTCGGGGCGGCCCACCAGGGCGAGCGCCACGTCCAGGCGGCGGCGCTGCCCGCCGGAGAGCTGGTCCACCTGTTTGCCGGACTGTCCGGTGAGGCCGACCAGGGCCAGCAGTTCAGCGGGGTCGCGCGGTGCCTCGTGGTAGGTGGCGAAGTGCGTCAGCAACTCGGCCACCCGCCAGCGGCGGTGGTCCCGCCAGGACTGCAGCACCAGGCCGATCCGGCCGCGCCAGGCGTCGCCGCCGCGGGCCGGGTCCGTGCCCAGCACCCGGACCGTCCCGGCGGAACGCTGCCGGAAGCCCTCCAGGATCTCGACGGTGGTGCTCTTCCCGGCGCCGTTGGGACCGAGCAGCGCGAAGACCTCGCCGCGCCGGACGTCCAGGTCGACGCCGTGCAGCACATCGGTGCTGCCGTAGGACATCCGCAGGCCGCTCACGTGGATGACCGGCGGTGCGGCGTCGGCGGTCGGGGGCACGGGTGCGCCCTCGGTGATCGTCATCGGTGTGCCTCCGCGTGCTGTTGCTGAGTGGTCGGGTCCGAGGTCCGGCCCGGCTCGGGGGGAGGGGCCGCGGGGGCGGCGGTGGGGCCGGCGCCCTCGACGATCGCCCGGAGCGCGGCCACATGCCCCTCGAAGGCGGTGCGGCCACGGCTCGTCAGCCGTACCTTGGTGCGGCGTTTGCGTCCGCCGCCCTCCTTGTGGATCTCCAGGTATCCGGCCTCCTCCAGGGTGTGCAGCTGCTTGGACAGCGCTGAGTCGCTGAGCGAGAGGCTGTCCCGGATGAAGGAGAAGTCGGCCCATTCCGTCGCGGCGAGCAGGGCGACGACCGACAGCCGGGTGGAGGGGTGGATCAGTTCGTCGAAGCCCGATGGAGTGCTCATCGGCGCGCCTCCTCGGGGGTTCTCTCTGTGGGGTCGCTCAGGGCCCGGCCGCGCAGCGGGCTGACCGCCCAGCGGTTGGCCGGGCCGACGAAGAGCACGAAGGCGCCGGCGGAGAGCGTGGCCTGGATCAGGCTGCCGTAGGGCAGCGTCAGCCAGTCGGTCAGGCGCCCGGTGAGGATGATCGTGCCGCCGCCGACGACCGCGCCCGCGAAGAGGGTGACGACGCTGCGCCAGCCGTACCGCGACCGGTGCAGTCGCATCCGGCTGCGGCGGCTGTAGACGACGGCCAGCGTGACCAGGACGGTGACATAGGCGCCGAGGAGCACGAAGGAGCCCCATTTCGGCAGGTCGAGTCCCCAGCTGGCGACGAAGAGCCACATCAGGGCCCCCGTGACGTACGTGCTCCGCCGGTCGTCCTGTGCGCAGCGCTCGACCTCGTCGTACACCCGCTCCTGGGGCACCCGGATGCGCTGGAGATCCTGCCAGGCCCGCTCGGCGTCCACCGGTGTGGTCATGTCCTTCGCCTCCCCGTTGGCGTTTCAGACGGGCGGGGCCCGTGCCGGCACCCCACCTCAACTTTCCTACTGGGAAAGCTAACACCGACTTTCCGGCCGGGCAAGTCGAACGGGCGGGCTGTGGAAAACCTTCACCGCATCCTGTTGACTAGCACTATTCATCGCCCCCAAGATGTGAATAGCTCAATCCATTCGATGTTCAGGGAGGCACGGCCCATGTCGGGACCGCGACCCGTGCGGGCACCGCGCGGTACGGAGCTGAGTGCTCGGGGATGGCAGCAGGAAGCCGCGCTGCGCATGCTGCAGAACAACCTCGATCCGGAGGTGGCCGAACACCCGGACCAGCTCGTCGTCTACGGCGGCACCGGCAAGGCCGCCCGTGACTGGCGCTCCTTCGACGCGATGGTGCGCACCCTCACCACGCTCAAGCAGGACGAGACGATGCTCGTCCAGTCCGGCAGGCCGGTCGGCGTGATGCAGACCCACGAGTGGGCGCCGCGGGTGCTCATCGCCAACTCCAACCTCGTCGGCGACTGGGCCAACTGGGAGGAGTTCCGCCGCCTGGAGGCCCTCGGCCTGACCATGTACGGCCAGATGACCGCCGGTTCGTGGATCTACATCGGCACCCAGGGCATCCTCCAGGGCACCTACGAGACGTTCGCCGCCGTCGCGGCGAAGAAGTTCGGCGGCACCCTCGCCGGGACGATCACCCTCACCGCCGGCCTCGGCGGCATGGGCGGCGCCCAGCCGCTCGCCGTCACCATGAACGACGGCGTCGCCCTCTGCATCGACTGCGACCCGCGCGCCATCGAGCGCCGGATCGAGCACCGCTACCTGGACGTTCAGGCGGACAGCCTCCAGCACGCCCTCCAGCTCGCCGTCGAGGCCCGCGACCAGCGCAAACCGCTCTCCATCGGCCTGCTCGGCAACGCCGCCGAACTGCTGCCGCAGATGCTCGCCGAAGGCGCGCCGATCGACATCGTCACCGACCAGACCAGCGCCCACGACCCGCTGGCCTACCTCCCGGTCGGCATCGACTTCGCCGACATGGCCGACCACGCCGCCAAGGACCCGGCCGGCTTCACCACCCGCGCCCGCGAGTCGATGGCCAAGCACGTCGAGGCCATGGTCGGCTTCATGGACGCCGGCGCCGAGGTCTTCGACTACGGCAACTCCATCCGCGGCGAGGCCCAACTCGCCGGCTACGGGCGCGCCTTCGCCTTCCCCGGCTTCGTTCCCGCCTACATCCGGCCGCTGTTCGCCGAGGGCAAGGGGCCGTTCCGCTGGGCCGCGCTGTCCGGTGACGCCCAGGACATCGCCGCCACCGACAAGGCGATCCTCGACCTCTTCCCGGAGAACGAGTCGCTCGCCCGGTGGATCAAGCTGGCCGGCGAGCGGGTCCACTTCCAGGGCCTGCCCGCCCGGATCTGCTGGCTCGGCTACGGCGAACGCGACAAGGCCGGCGAGCGGTTCAACGAGATGGTCGCCGACGGCACCCTGCGCGCCCCGCTGGCCATCGGCCGCGACCACCTCGACTGCGGCTCCGTCGCCTCCCCCTACCGCGAGACCGAGGCCATGAAGGACGGCTCGGACGCGATCGCCGACTGGCCGCTGCTCAACGCCATGGTCAACGTCGCCTCCGGCGCCTCCTGGGTCTCGCTCCACCACGGCGGCGGCGTCGGCATGGGCCGCTCCATCCACGCCGGGCAGGTCACCGTCGCCGACGGCACCCCGCTGGCCGGCGAGAAGATCCGCCGGGTCCTCACCAACGACCCCGGCATGGGCGTCATCCGCCACGTCGACGCCGGCTACGAGCGCGCCGACGAGGTGGCCGCCGAGCGCGGCGTCCGCATCCCCATGCGCGAGGGCGAGGGCGCGTGACCGCCTCGTTCCACGAGATGTGGCAGGAGTTGCGGCCGCTCGGCCGCAACTCCGCCACCGGGGGATACCGCCGCTACGCCTGGACCGGCGCGGACGCCGACTGCCGCGCGTGGTTCAAGGCGCAGGCCGAGGCCCGCGGACTCGCCTACGAACTCGACCGCAACGGCAACCAGTGGGCCTGGCTCGGCGCCACCGGCCACCAGGACGTGGCCCCCGGCGAGGCCGTCGTCACCGGCTCCCACCTGGACTCCGTGCCGGACGGCGGCGCCTTCGACGGCCCCCTCGGCGTCGTCTCCTCCTTCGCCGCACTCGACGAACTCCGCCGCAGGGGAGCCGACCCCGCCAAGCCGCTGGCGATCGTCAACTTCGGCGACGAGGAAGGCGCCCGCTTCGGCCTGGCCTGCGTCGGCTCCCGGCTCACCGCCGGCGCCCTGACCCCCGAGGCCGCACACGAACTCCGCGACGCCGACGGCATCTCCCTGCCGCAGGCCATGGAGCGCGCCGGATACGACCCCGACGCCATCGGCCCGGACCCCGAACGGCTCGCCGCGATCGGCGCGTTCGTCGAACTCCACGTCGAGCAGGGCCGCGCCCTGGACCTGTCCGGCGACCCGGTCGGCGTCGCCTCCGCCATCTGGCCGCACGGCCGCTGGCGGTTCGACTTCCACGGCGAGGCCAACCACGCCGGCACCACGCGCCTGGAAGACCGGCGCGACCCGATGCTCAGCTACGCCGCGACCGTCCTCGCCGCCCGGGAACAGGCCCGGCTGGCCGGCGCCCTGGCCACCTTCGGGAAGATCAGCGTGGAGCCGAACGGCGTCAACGCCATCCCCTCGCTCGTCCGCGGCTGGCTGGACTCCCGCGCCGCCGACCAGGACACCCTGGACACCGTGGTGCACGGCATCGAGCAGGCCGCCGCCGAACGCGCCGCCCGCGACGGGGTCGACCTGAGTGTCGTCCGCGAATCCTTCACCCCGGTCGTGGAGTTCGAGCACGCCCTGCGGGACGAACTGAGCACCATCCTGGGCAAGACGGCGGAGCGCCCGGTGCCCGTCCTCGGCACCGGCGCGGGCCATGACGCCGGTATTTTGTCCGGAACCGTCCCCACCGCCATGCTGTTCGTGCGCAACCCGACCGGTGTGTCCCACTCACCCGCCGAAGCGGCGGACGAGGACGACTGCACCGCCGGGGTCCTCGCACTCGCCGACGTACTGGAGGGGCTGGCGTGCCGCTGACCACGCAGGCAACACCGACGACGTACTGGCTCGAACACGCCTGGCTCGGCAGCCACGTCGAGCCGGGCGTGACCCTGGAGACCGCGGACGGGCGGATCACGGCCCTCCGCACCGGGGACGCCACCCCGCCGCCCGGCGCCACCGTCCTGCGCGGCCTGACGCTGCCCGGCCTGGCCAACGCCCACAGCCACGCCTTCCACCGCGCGCTGCGCGGCACCGTCCAGGTCGGCAGCGGCACCTTCTGGACCTGGCGCGAGATCATGTACTCCGTCGCCGACCGGCTCACCCCGGACAGCTACTTCGCCCTCGCCCGCGCCGTCTACGCCGAGATGGCGCTCGCCGGCATCACCTGCGTCGGCGAATTCCACTACCTCCACCACGCACCCGGCGGCACCCGCTACGACGACCCCAACGCGATGGGCGAGGCGCTGATCGCGGCCGCCGCGGACGCCGGCATCCGCATCACCCTGCTCGACACCGCCTACCTCTCGTCCGGCTTCGGCGCCCCGCCCGACCGGCACCAGCTGCGCTTCTCCGACGGCACCGCGGACCGCTGGGCGCAGCGCGCCGACGCGCTCAAGGCGGACCGTGAGCACGTCCGCATCGGCGCCGCCATCCACTCCGTACGCGCCGTGCCCGCCGGCCAGCTCGGCACCGTCGCGGACTGGGCCCGCGAACGGCAGGCCCCCCTGCACGTCCACCTCTCCGAGCAGACCGCCGAGAACGACGCCTGCCGCGACGCGCACGGCCGCACCCCCACCCAACTGCTCGCCGACCACGGCGCGCTGGGCCGGCGCACCACGGCCGTGCACGCCACCCACCTCACCGACCAGGACATCGCGCTGCTCGGCGGCTCCACCACCGGCGTGTGCATGTGCCCCACCACCGAGCGCGACCTCGCCGACGGCATCGGCCCGGCCGCCCGGGTCCAGAGCGCCGGCAGCCCGCTGTCCCTCGGCAGCGACAGCCACGCCGTCATCGACCTGCTCGAAGAGGCCCGCGCCATGGAGCTCGACGAGCGACTGCGCACCCGCACCCGCGGGCACTGGACCGCGGCCGCCCTGCTGCGCGCCGCCACCACCGACGGCCATGCCGCCCTCGGCTGGGACGACGCCGGCACCCTGGAGACCGGCGCGCTCGCCGACCTCACCACGATCGCACTGGACTCCGTACGCACCGCCGGACCACTGCCCCGGCTGGCCGCCGAAACGGCAGTATTCGCCGCCTCCGCGGCGGACGTGCGACACACCATCGTCGGCGGGCGGCAGATCGTCCGGGACGGTGTGCACACTCTTGTCCCCGACGTGCCCGCAGCCCTCGCCGAGTCCATCGCCGCCGTACGCGGCTGAAGGAGAACACCCCCGCGATGACGACGACCTCCGCGCCGACCACCGCCATCACCCACATCGCCCAGCTCGTCACCAACGACCCCTCCCTCGGTGAAGGCCCCCTCGGTCTGATCCAGGACGCCGCGGTCGTCATCGACGGCGACCGCATCGCCTGGGTCGGTCCCTCCAGCAAAGCACCCGCCACCGACAACGCCGTCGACGCCGCCGGCCGGGCCGGCATCCCCGGCTTCGTCGACTCCCACTCCCACCTCGTCTTCGCCGGCGACCGCACCGAGGAGTTCAACTCCCGGATGTCCGGGCGGCCTTACTCCGCCGGCGGCATCCGCACCACCGTCGCCGCCACCCGCGCCGCCACCGACGCCGAACTGGAGGCCAACCTCACCCGCCACCTCGCCGAGGCCCTCCGCCAGGGCACCACGACGTTCGAGACCAAGTCCGGCTACGGCCTGACCGTCGAGGACGAGGCCCGGGCACTGCGGATCGCCGCCGCGCACACCGACGAGGTCACCTTCCTCGGCGCCCACATCGTCTCCCCCGACTACGCCGACGACCCGGCCGGCTACGTCGACCTGGTCACCGGCCCGATGCTGGACGCCTGCGCCCCGCACGCCCGCTGGATCGACGTCTTCTGCGAGAAGGGCGCCTTCGACGGCGACCAGGCCCGCGCGATCCTCACCGCCGGCAAGGCCCGCGGCCTCGCCCCGCGGGTGCACGCCAACCAGCTCGGCCACGGCCCCGGCGTGCAGATCGCGGTCGAGCTCGGCGCCGCCTCCGCCGACCACTGCACCCACCTCGGCCCCGCGGACATCGACGCCCTCGCGCAGTCCGACACCGTCGCCACGCTGCTGCCCGGCGCCGAGTTCTCCACCCGCGCCCGGTGGCCCGACGCCCGTCCGCTGCTCGATGCCGGTGCCACCGTCGCGCTGTCCACCGACTGCAACCCCGGCTCGTCCTTCACCAGTTCCATGCCGTTCTGCATCGCCCTGGCCGTCCGCGACATGGGCATGACGCCCGACGAGGCGGTCTGGTCGGCCACCGCGGGCGGCGCCCGCGCGCTGCGCCGCACCGACGTCGGCCGCATCACCCCCGGCGCCCGCGCCGACCTGGCCCTCCTGGACGCCCCCAGCCATGTCCACCTCGCCTACCGCCCGGGCGTCCCGCTCGTCTCGGCCGTGTGGCACAGGGGAGTTCTGGTCTGACGCCTACGGTCCCCGAAGGCCGTCGGAAAGCGGAGGAGGGCCCGTCCCGGGATACCGGGGCGGGCCCTCCTCCGCGCGGGCGGTGCCGGCCTTCGAGGACCGGCGGGAGCGACCGCGGTCCTCACTCCTCGACCATCAGCCCCTTGCGGAGCCGGCCGAGCGTGCGGGAGAGCAGCCGGGAGACGTGCATCTGGGAGATGCCCAGCTCCTCGCCGATCTCGGACTGCGTCATGTTCGCCACGAAGCGCAGCGACAGGATCTTCCGGTCGCGCGGCGGGAGTTCGGCGATCAGCGGCTTCAACGACTCGACGTACTCGATGCCTTCGAGCCCGTGGTCCTCGTAGCCGATCCGGTCCGCCAGCGCGCCTTCGCTGTCGTCCTCCTCGGGCTGGGCGTCCAGCGAGCTCGCGGTGTACGCGTTGCTCGCGGCCATCCCTTCGACGACCTCGTCCCTGGTGAGGCCGAGGCGTTCGGCGAGTTCGTGCACCGTGGGGGCGCGGTCCAGCTTCTGCGCGAGTTCGTCGCCCGCCTTCGCGAGGTCCAGCCGCAGTTCCTGCAGACGCCTCGGAACGCGCACCGACCAGCTGGTGTCACGGAAGAAGCGCTTGATCTCGCCGACGATGGTCGGCATCGCGAACGTCGGGAACTCCACGCCGCGGCTCAGTTCGAAGCGGTCTATCGCCTTGATCAGGCCGATCGTGCCGACCTGGACGATGTCCTCCATCGGCTCGCTGCGGGAGCGGAAGCGGGAGGCCGCGAACTTCACCAGGGCGAGGTTGAGCTCGACCAGGGTGTTGCGGACGTAAGCGAATTCGTGGGTGCCTTCCTCGAGCGATTCGAGCCGCTCGAAGAGGGTCTTGGACAGAGCCCTCGCGTCCACCGGACCCACCTCGTCGAACGGCGGGATCTCGGGCAGATCGTCGATCTCGGAAAAAACCGCCGGATCGGATTCGACAGCGATCGGCTGGGAAGGGATGTGCCCGGTCGGGTCGGACAGGGGTGTCGACGATGCGGACTGCCGGGTGTCGTCGGTACGCAGTTCGTCGAGCCGGGGTGACATGGTCTCCTCCATCGTTCTCGGCATATGGCTGCCGATGCCTCTTCGTGAAGCCTTCGGTGTGCGGCGCCTCCAAAGCCGGCCGTTGCGAATGTGTTCTTCTACGCCTACCTGTCTTTGCCGGAAGATGGCAAGTAAGCGTTGTCCGTATATTGGGCAATATGCGGATTGTTCGGCTACCGGCGCGCGTCAGGAAGGCGTAGGGTTCGACGAGCGCAGTCGCTGGCAATCCAGTCGTCTAGACAGCAAAAGGGGTGCGCTTCGCATGGACCGCGGGACGGTCGGCAGTGCAAGCCGTGGCCGGCTTCACGTCGAGATCCGCCATCACGGCGCAAGCGCCGTCGTGACGGTCACAGGTGAGCTCGATCACCACACCGCGGATCTGTTGCGGGAATCACTCGAAGGCTGCGTGGACGACGGCTACGCACGCCTGGTGGTCGACTGCTCACAGCTCGAATTCATGGACTCCACCGGCCTCAACGTACTGCTCGGCGCGCGCCTGAAGGCGGAGGCCGAGGGGGGCGGGGTCCACCTGGCCGGCATGCAACCGGTGGTTGCCCGGGTATTCGAGATCACCGGCGCTGAGGCAGTCTTCACGGTGCACGATTCCGTCGATGCGGCCCTGGCCGAGTGACCTGACGACGGTGTCCGGAACGATCAGTTCCGGGCGCGTAGTCCGTGTCACAACTTCCGTACCCAAGAAGTGGGTGTTCTCACGGTCCGGTCGGGCAGGAGACATCTGAATCCGTTGCAAGCAGTCCGCTATCTGTTCTCCGTGAATAGGCGAATCGGTGAGGTGAAGCGCTGATGAGCACCACCCGGCCGTACCCGCCGGGCGATCTCGGCCCGGAGCCGGGCGGCGCCGGTGCTTCCGCCGCCGTTCCGTCCGCCGCCATGCCGGCGGGCCAGATCCGCCGGCTGCGCCTGGCGGGCACCCGGGGCGCCGTGGCACGTGGCCGTGATTTCGCCCGGCAGGCCCTGCACGACTGGGGCTGGCTGCCGGCCGCCAGTGCCGACCAGCGGGCCGCCGCCGAGGACGTGCTGCTCGTCGTCTCGGAGCTGGTCACCAACGCTTGTCTGCACGCCGAGGGGCCCGAGGAGCTGCGGCTGCGGTGCACCTCCAAGATGCTGCGGCTGGAGGTCACCGACCTCGGCGCGGGCTCGCCGGCGCCGCGCAGCCCGCACCGCCCCGGCCGCCCCGGCGGCCACGGCATGTTCATCGTGCAGCGGCTCTGCCTGGACTGGGGCGTGGTGCGCAACCCCGACGGCACGGGCAAGACCGTCTGGGCGGAGCTCGCCGCACCGGCCTGACCGAGACGGCGGCGAAAGAGGAGCGCGGGTCCGCGGACCCGCGCTTTTGCCGTTCCCGGGCGCGTGCGCGCCACCGCCGGGCGGCCGGATGTGCCCGCCGCTGCGGCCCCGGACCGATCGGGGCTGCGCTGTGCCTTCCCTCGGCAAGGTCCCCGGCGTACCTTGAGCGGCCAATCTGATGTGCCGTCAGGAACGCTCGGCGGTGCGCACACCGGGAGAAGGGGAACGGACAGTGGCCCGCTTCTACGCACAGCACGGCCGGCGACCGCGCCGGGCGGCCGGCCTCGCCGCCGCCGTGGCGATGACGGCGGGGTCCGCGGTGCTGCTCACCGCGCCGGCCGCCCACGCCGACGTCGTCGACGTCAACTACCAGTGCAAAACGCCGATCGGGAACAAGGGCGCGGTCTCGCCGATCGACATCAAGGGCACCGCCGGCGGCGGTGCGTACAAGCTGGTGATGTCCTTCCAAAAGGGCGTCTCCTCCAGCCCCGTCGAGCTGGGCAAGGGCGCCATGAAGCCGAGCGCGCTGATCAAGCTGGGCGGCGCGGAGAGCGGTACGGTCGCGGTCGCCGGGCCGCCCAACGACCGGGCGATTCCGGCCAACACCCCCATCAAGATCAGTGACTTGAGCGGGACGTACACCCCGAAGGCGAGCGGCAAGGTCACCTTCACGGCTTCCACCCTCACCATCAAGGCGCTCGGCACCACGACCACCTGCACCCCCAGCAACCACCCCAAGCCCTCGCTCACCCTCGACGTGAAGGGCTCCGGCGGCAGCAGTGACGGCGGCAGCGCGGCCGGCGGGGGTACGGGCGGCTCCTCCGGCGGAAGCGGACAACTGCCGCAGACCGGACCGGCGGACTCCGCGGTGGCACTGGGCACCCTGGGCGGCACGGTACTGCTGGCCGGTGCGGCCGGAGTGCTCTGGCTGACCCGCCGTCACCAGCGCGGCTGACCGCATCCGGACCGCAGCCTCCGCACCACGTGCAGCCCCAGCACCACGAGTACCAGGAGCCGCCGATGCCGTTCCGTCCTCGCCCCGCGGTCAGCGGTGCGGTCCTCGCGGCCGCAGCGGTACTGCTGTGCCCCACCGCGGCCCGGGCCCGCCCCGCCGCGCCGGCCGGGCCGGGCTGGTCCGCCGCGCCCGCCCCCGGCCGCGGCGCCGAACCGAGCGCGCAGGACCGCCCGTACTTCTACCTGGAGGGGGCGCCGGGCACCGTGCTGTCGGACCGGCTGTCCCTCGGCAACCCCACCCGCCGGGCCGTCACCGTACGGCTGCGCGGCACCGGCACCGGCACGGCCGGCGGCGCCGGTTCCTGGCTCCGGTTCGCCGCGGGGCGGGTCACGGTCCCGCCGCGCACCCGGGCGAGCGTCCCGTTCACCGTGACCGTGCCGCGGGACGCCGCCCCGGGCGACCACCCCGGCACGATCACGGCGACCGGCGGACCGGCGCGGCACGGCGGGCCCACGGGCCGGCGCACCGTACCGGTCCACCTACGGGTGGCCGGCCCGGCGCTGTCCGCGCTGACCGCCGAGGACGTGTCGGTGCACCGGCGGGGGAGTGCGGCGGTCATCCGGTACACGCTGGTCAACCGCGGGAACACGGCACTCACCCCACGGCTGGCGGTGCGCGCCGACGGTGTCCTCGGGCCGGTGCTGCGGCGCCCCGCACGCACCCTGCCGCTCACGCTGGAGCCCGGCCGGCGGGCCCGGCTGACGGAGGAGTGGCCCGATCCGCCGGCCCTGGACGCGGTGCGCCTCCGGCTCACGGTGACCGCGGCCGGCGGCGCGCAGGACGCCGTCACGGCCTCGTACACCGCCCTCCCCTGGGGCGTCGCGGCCGGGGCGGCGCTGGTTCCGGTGGCGGGCGCGGCCGGCCTGGTGGCCGTACGGCGGCGACGCCGGCGCCGACGCGCGGACGAGCGGGAGCAGCGGCGGGACGGGGGAGGGGGCAGCGGGGGCAGCGGTGGCAGCAACGGGCGGCCGGTGACGGCGGCTGCCCTTCCCGCGGCCGTCGCCACCGCCCTCGTCGCCGCGCTCCTCCTCGCCGCCGCCCTCGTCCTGCCGGCGGCCGGTACCGCCCGGGCCGCGTCGCCGGACCGGGCCCCCGGGGGCCACCGGACCGTCCAGCTCTCCACGAAGGAGGCCGGCAAGGGCGGCACCCTGACCGTGACCGGGCGGGGCTGGCGGCCCAAGGCCCTGCTCACCCTGCTGATCTGCGGGCAGAACATGATCGGCGGGACCAATTCCTGCGCCAACGGGGACGGCAGGGCGGTCACCACCGACGCACACGGCGCCTTCCGCAGGCGCCTGCCGGTCGCCGAACCGCCCAAGCCCTGCCCCTGCGTGGTGCACGTGGCGACGGTGACGGGGGCGGCGGCCGCCGCGGACGCCGCGTTCACGGTGGCGGGCCATCCGGTGGCGCCGCTGCCGAAGGAGCGCACCGGCGGCCGGCTGGCGGTGCTGGCCCCGCCGCGGCTGGCCGGCAGCAGCGGACTGCTCACCTGGTTCGGCGCCCCGCCGCAGCGCGAACTGACCGTCACGGTCGGCAACCTCGGCTCCGCGCCGGCCCGGAACCCGGTCTTCAAGGTCGGCACCTCGCACGGCGTCTTCGCCCCCCGGTGGGAGGAGCAGCAGTGGCGAGGGACCGTACCGCCCGGCAGGAAGGTCCAGGTCAAGCTGCCGGTCGAGCTGGCGGCCGGCGCACACGGGGACTATCTGGTCTCCCTCGAATACGGCGGCAAGGTGCTGGCCGAGCAGCCGTGGGGCGTCGGCCGGCCCTGGGGCGTGACGCTCTTCTGGGTGCTGCTGTGCGTCGTGGTCCCGACCGCCGTGTTCCGTATCGGCATGGCGCTCGTGGACCGGGTACGCCCGCGCCGCCCGGCGGGTCACGCCCGCCCCCGCATCCGCACCCGTCGTACCACGCCGGCCGGCGACCGTGCCGCGCTGCCGTGGTTCACCCCGGACACCGCACCGTCCACCACCACATCCACGAAACGACCGACGTCGAAAGGTTCTACGTGATGAGGCAACGGAGGAGAGCCGCGGTGGCCTCGGTGGCCGCGCTGGCGCTCGCGGGAGCGGGCATCCTGGCCGCGGCCGGCGCCGCCGAGGCGGCGGAGGTCTCGTACAGAACGGAATGTCTGCCGCCGCCGATATCGGGGCTGCCGCCGATCGAGGGCACCACGAAGGTGGACGTCAGCGCGCCCGCCACGGCCAAGGTCGGGGACGAGATCACGGTGGTCTGGAAGACCGTCGAGGGCGCCTCGAAGAACCCCGACATCCTCGACCTGGGCAAGGACACCGTGCAGCCGACCGGCACGATCAAGGTGGCCGGCGCGCAGACCGGGGACCTGGCGATGCAGGGGCCGCGGCAGAACCCGCCGATCCCCAAGGGCGCCCCGATGAAGCTGTCCGACATGACGGGCAAGCTCAAGCTGACCCGGCCCGGTGAGGTCACGCTGACCCCCGGCTTCTACAACATCAACGTCAACCGGCCGATCTCCACGGACACCAAGTGCTCGCCCAAGGAGGAGGTGAAGCCCGCCGTGACGATCAAGGTCACCGACGGCGGGGGCTCCACCGGCGGAACAACCGGCGGCAGTACGGGCGGCACGACGGGCGGGACCACTTCGGGCACCACCGGGGGCAGCACCGGCGGGAGCACCACCAGCGGCAGCACCGGCGGAAGCACCGGCGGCTCCACGGACGGCGGCACCACCGGCGGTTCGGCCACCGGCGGTTCGACCGGCGGATCCGGCGGTGACCCCGACGGCACCGCGTACAAGGGCAAGGAGATCCAGGTCCCCTACGCCTGCAAGACGCCCATCGGCGACAAGAAGGCGACCTCCCCGGTGCAGATCAACGCCGTGAAGAAGGGCGGCGGTTACGACCTGACGGTGCAGTTCAAGAAGTCCGTGATGAACAGCCCGGCGGACATCCCCAAGGACTCCGTCAAACCGTCGATGGACGTCAAGGTGGGCGGCGCCGACAAGGGAACCGTCAAGGTGACCGGCCCGGCCAACCCCGAGCCCATCAAGTCGGGCGATCCGATCGAGATCCCCGATCTGAAGGGCACCTACACGCCGGGCGCCACCGGCAAGGCCACGCTGAGCCCGGGCGTGCTCACGGTCAACGCCCTGGGCACGACGACGACCTGCACCCCGGAGAAGGACCCCGGCGCCTCGCTCACCCTCGACACCGCGGCCCGGCCGGGCGGCACCTCCGGCGGCACCTCGGGCAGTTCCACGGGCGGGACCACGGCGTCCGGCGGTGGCACGGCGTCCGGCGGCAGCGCGACCGGTTCGGCCGGCGGCTCGGGCAGCAGCGGCGGCGGCGGCGAACTGGCCCACACCGGCGCAGGTGCACGGGGCGCGCTGACCGCGCTCGGCCTGCTGGCCGGCACCGCCGTCCTGCTGGGCGGCGCGGTGTTCACACTCCTGCCGCGGCGCCGGGCACGGCTGCGCTGACCCGGCGGGCCCACCGCACGACGAAGGGGGCGCCGCACCATCGGTGCGACGCCCCCTTCTTCACCGTCCGGGGCCGGCAGGCGTCAGTTGACGCCGCCCATCAGCTCCTTGACCCGCTTGCGGGACGTCCAGATGCCGATGCCGGCGACGACCGCGAGGGCGGCCTCGACGGCGACCGAACTTGAGGTGTTCAGGTCGACGTTCAGCTGCGGGGAGGTCAGCAGGCCCGCCACGGAGTCACCGGCGGTGACCGCGAGGAACCAGACACCCATCATCTGGGAGCTGTACTTGGCGGGCGCCATCTTCGTGGTGACCGACAGGCCGACCGGGGAGAGGCAGAGCTCACCGATGGTCTGGATGAAGTAGATCGCCACCAGCCACATCGGGCTGACCCGGCCGCCGTTGGCCGCGGTGTCCAGCAGCGGGAAGAGGAAGACCGCGAACGAGATGCCGATCAGCGCGAGGCTGGACGCGAACTTGACGGCGGTGCTCGGCTCCTTGCCGCGCTTGTTCAGCCACAGCCAGCCGGACGCGACCACCGGGGCGAGCGCCATGATGAAGATCGGGTTCAGCGACTGGTACCAGGACGTCGGGAAGTGGAAGCCCAGCAGGTCGTTGGTGGTCGAGTGCTCGCCGAAGATCGACAGGGTCGAGCCGTTCTGGTCGTAGATCATCCAGAAGACGGCGGCGACCACGAAGAACCAGATGTAACCGGAGAGCTTGGACTGCTCCAGCTCCGAGAGCTCCTTGTCGCGCTTCATGCGGAACAGCACGGCGACCGGGATGACCAGACCGGCGATGGTGATCGGCATCAGCGCCCAGTCGGCGAAGTTACCGGTCACCCCGAGCAGGGTGTAGAACACGGCCGCGACGATCAGCCAGACCAGGCCCTTGCGCAGCACGGACGACTTCTCCTGCGCCGACGCGGGCTGCGAGACGACATCGCTCTCGGCGCTCAGGTGGCGGGTGCCCAGCAGGAACTGCGCGAGGCCGAGGGCCATGCCGACCGCGGCGAGCGTGAAGCCGAAGTGCCAGTTGACGCTCTCGCCGACGGTGCCGATGGACAGCGGGGCGAGGAAGGCGCCGAGGTTGATGCCGATGTAGAAGAGCGTGAAGCCACCGTCACGGCGCGGGTCCTGCGGACCGTCGTAGAGGTGGCCGACCATCGTGGAGATGTTCGCCTTCAGCAGGCCGGAGCCGAGCGCCACCAGGATGAGGCCGGCGAAGAAGGTCGCCGCGGTGGGCAGGGCGAGCGTGATGTGACCCGCGATGACGACGATGGCGCCGATGGCGACCGTCTTGCGCGGCCCCCAGAAACGGTCGGCCATCCAGCCGCCCGGCATGGCGAGCAGATAGACCATCGCCATGTACACGGAGTAGATCGCCGTGGCCGTCGTGGCCTGCATGTGCATGCCGCCGGGCGCGATCAGGTACAGCGGGAGTAGGGCCTTCATGCCGTAGAAGCTGAAGCGCTCCCACATCTCGGTCATGAAGAGCGTGGCCAGTCCGCGCGGGTGGCCGAAGAAGGTCTTGCCGCCGTTCACAGGGGTTCCCTGCTGGGCAGCGCCCTTCGTCAGGCTGGACGCCATGATGGTTCCTTGCTGCTCGGGACGCGTCCGAAGGCCGTGACGCGGCCGGTGGGGGATGACCGGCACCGGTGTGGGCCCCTCCGCCCCCCACGCCCGGGGGGTTCGGTGCGCACACCCTCATCGAGGCAGCACCGGCAGGACGGTCCACACCGGGATCCACGCCCCCCGTGCTGCTCGCGCGGTGGACCCGGTCGACAGGTCGATCACTGTGTACCGGAGCTGGTCGTGCCAGCCCCGCACACAACAGGGACCGGTGACGTCAGTTGAGCGTCACGGTCCCGATGGTTGTGCGTTGGACGTTGTATTCACCATACGACTCGATCCGCCGCCGTTGGTGCTCGTGAGACAACGCTCACACTGAAGTGGGGAACCACGCGCGCCCCTCCGGGCGACCGCGCGCGCCGCCCCGCGCGGGCGCGCCGCAGGTCACGCTGCAGGAACGGTCCGCCGTCGGCCATCCGTGCTGGTCCGCCCCTCGGGCCGGATACATCGGACTACCATCGGCCCATGACCCGTGTACTGCTCGCCGAGGATGACGCGTCCATCTCGGAGCCGCTCGCCCGCGCCCTGCGCCGCGAGGGTTACGAAGTCGAGGTGCGCGAGGACGGCCCGACGGCACTGGACGCCGGTATCCAGGGCAACATCGACCTCGTCGTCCTGGACCTGGGGCTGCCCGGCATGGACGGCCTGGAGGTCGCCCGCCGGCTGCGCAACGAAGGCCATTCCTTCCCCATCCTGGTCCTGACCGCCCGCGCCGACGAGGTGGACACCGTGGTCGGCCTGGACGCCGGCGCCGACGACTACGTCACCAAGCCCTTCCGGCTCGCCGAACTCCTCGCCCGGGTACGGGCCCTGCTCCGCCGCGGCTCCACCGCCGAGCCCCAGCAGCCGCCGGCCACCCACGGCGTCCGCATCGACGTCGAATCGCACCGCGCCTGGATGGGCGAGGAGGAACTCCAGCTCACGGCGAAGGAGTTCGACCTGCTGCGGGTCCTGGTGCGGGACGCCGGCCGGGTCGTCACCCGCGACCAGCTCATGCGCGAGGTCTGGGACACCACGTGGTGGTCGTCCACGAAGACGCTGGACATGCACATCTCCTGGCTCCGCAAGAAGCTCGGGGACGATGCCGCCAACCCCCGGTACATCGCCACCGTCCGCGGTGTCGGCTTCCGCTTCGAAAAAAGCTGAAAAGAGCCACGAGCCCGTGCGCCGCCGCCTGATCAACTCCACGCTCGCCGTGGTCCTCGTCGTGATCGCCGTCTTCGGCGTCTCCCTCGTCATCGTCGAGACCCGGACGATCCAGGCCGGCGCGCAGGAGAGCGTGGCCTCCGAAGCGGTCCGGCTGGTCGGGATAGTGGAGAGCCGGCTCGGCGGCGGCGAGAAGATCACCCCCGATGTGCTCTCCGAGCAGATCACCGCCAAGCGGCACGCCGAGATCAAGGTGCCCGGCAAACCGCCGATCGAGATCGGGCAGCGCCCCGCCGGCGACGTCATCCAGTCGACCGTGCGCGGCGACCGCGGCGAATCCGTCACGGTCCAGGAGTCCCGGTCCACGATCAGCGCGGAGATCGGCCGGACGCTGCTGGTCATCCTGGCCGTCGCGCTGCTGGCGATCCTCGCGGCCGTCGTGCTGGCCGTCCGCCAGGCCCGCCGGCTGACCGCACCGCTGACCGACCTCGCCGAGACCGCCGAGCGGCTCGGCTCCGGCGACCCCCGCCCGCGCCACCGCCGTTACGGCGTGCAGGAGCTGGACCGGGTCGCCGACGTCCTCGACGCCAGCGCCGAGCGCATCGCGCGGATGCTGACCGCCGAGCGGCGGCTGGCCGCGGACGCCTCGCACCAGCTGCGGACGCCGCTGACCGCGCTGTCGATGCGGCTGGAGGAGATCACCCTCACCGACGACCCGGACACCGTGAAGGAAGAGGCCACCATCGCGCTGGCCCAGGTGGAGCGGCTGACCGACGTCGTGCAGCGGCTGCTGACCAACTCCCGCGACCCGCGCAGCGGCTCCGCGGTCGCCTTCGACCTGGACGAGGTCGTCAAGCAGCAGATCGAGGAGTGGCGGCCGGCCTACCGCAGCGCCGGGCGGGCCATCGTCCGCTCCGGGAAGAAGGGCCTGCGGGCCGTCGGCACACCGGGCGCGGTCGCGCAGGTGCTGGCCACCCTGATCGAGAACTCGCTGATGCACGGCGACGGCACGGTCGCGCTGCGTACCCGCGTCACCGGCAACCAGGCCGTCGTCGAGGTCACCGACGCCGGACCCGGGGTGCCGACGGACCTCGGCTCGCGGGTCTTCGAACGGACCGTCTCCGGCCGCAATTCGACGGGGCTGGGGCTGGCCGTCGCCCGGGACCTGGCGGAGGCGGACGGCGGGCGGCTGGAACTGCTGCAGCAGCATCCGCCGGTCTTCGCACTGTTCCTGGCCCGGGAGGCCGAGCCCGTCGAGGAGTGAGGCCGGCCGGCGCTGCGGGCGTCGCCGGCGGGCTACTTGCGGGAGGCGGGCCGCCGCGCGTGCGGGCTGCGGTGCGGCTCGTCCGCGCCGTCGGCGAGGAAGGACTCGGCCGTCTCTATCGCCTCGCGGGCCGGCAGCGTGCGGAAGACCCAGGTGCGGTACGACCAGAAGCGGAAGAGCGTGGCGAGCCCGATGCCGAGGAACTTGAAGAAGTTGTTCTGCAGCGGGGTGTCCCAGTGGAAGCCGTACGTCGCGATGTAGAGCAGGCCGTTCTCGATCACCAGGCCGACCGCGCTGAACAGCAGGAAGAGCGTCAGCTCCTTCGTGCGGCCCTGCTTGTCGCGGTCGCGGTAGGTGAAGTACCGGTAACCGATGTAGTTGGTGCCGGTCGCCACGACCGTGGCGATGATGCTCGCCCGCACCACGGGCACCTCGGTCAGATGCCGTACGAGGTTGAAGACCGCGAAGTTGACCACGACGCCCGCGCCCCCGACGGCACCGAACTTCACCACTTCGCGGGTGAGCGCCTCCAGCCTCGACCGCAGTGCGCCGCGTTCACTCATGGTGCTCGTTCAGCTCCCCGTCGTGGGCGGTGTGCGCGGCCGTCAACCTTGGTCCGCACCCTCATGCTAACCACGCCCGCCCCAAGCGTTCCCGTCGACCGCTCAGCCGACCGTGACGCGGAAGTTGAGGGTGCGGGCCCCCGGTTCGTCGGCCGCCCCCGCCGAGCAGCGCCGACAGCGCACCAGACGCAGCTCCGTACGCCCCGGCCGGACCGCCTCGAAGTCGAGGCGGCGGACCGGCCCCGAGCCGCCGCGGGCCTGGTGGGCGCCGGTGGGCCGCAGGACGGCCGGGTCGGGCCGGGGCGAGGCGACGACCCAGCGGAAGCCGCCGGCGGGTCCGCCGGCGACCTCCACGCTGAAGCGGTCGCCGGCGGACACCGCGATCTCGGTGTCGTCCGGGCCGTAGACCTTCGGCGCGGACAGTTGGCTGAAAACGGAGTGCAGGGCGATCAGCAGCGCGGCGATCGCGATGACGACCACCAGCGTCCTGGCGCCCCTGGATATGTCGCTGTTCTCCATCCGGCCTCCCCTTCGCCGGGCCCGGGCCGGGCACCGGGCTTCTCCCCGTACCGGCTGCCCCGGCCCGGGGCCAACGGCCGGTGGTGATCCGCCACCGGCGATCTTCGAACGTGCGAACTCAGAGGATCATCCAAGGCCGGGTCAGGCGGAACGACGGCTTACGGATACCCTGGGGGGCGTGACGTTCCCGGTAGTCGGCATGGTCGGCGGCGGTCAGCTCGCCCGTATGACCCACGAGGCGGGTATCCCCCTCGGCATCAAGTTCAAGCTCCTCAGTGACACCCCGCAGGATTCGGCGGCCCAGGTGGTCAGCGAAGTCGTCATCGGCGACTACCGCGATCTCGACACCCTGCGCGCCTTCGCCCGCGGCTGCGACGTGATCACCTTCGACCACGAGCACGTGCCCACCGAGCATTTGCGGGCCCTGGAGGCCGACGGCATCGCCGTCCGCCCCGGTCCCGACGCGCTGGTGCACGCCCAGGACAAGGGCGTGATGCGGGCGAAGCTCGACGCGATCGGCGCGCCCTGCCCGCGCCACCGCATCGTCTCGGACCCCGAGGACGTGGTGCGGTTCGCGGCGGAGGGCGACGGGTTTCCCGTGGTCCTCAAGACCGTCCGCGGGGGCTATGACGGCAAGGGCGTCTGGGTCGTGCGATCCTCCAAGGAGGCCGCCGAGCCGTTCCGTGCCGGGGTGCCCGTCCTTGCCGAGGAAAAGGTCGATTTCGCCCGCGAACTCGCGGCCAACATCGTCCGCTCCCCGCACGGCCAGGCCGTCGCCTACCCGGTCGTGGAGTCCATCCAGGTCGACGGCGTCTGCGACACCGTGATCGCCCCGGCGCCCGACCTCGACCCCGAACTGGCCGGCCAGGCACAGGAACTCGCCCTGCGCATCGGCAAGGAACTGGGCGTCGTCGGCCACCTGGCCGTCGAGCTCTTCGAGACCGCCGACGGCCGGATCCTCGTCAACGAGCTCGCCATGCGCCCGCACAACTCCGGCCACTGGACCCAGGACGGCGCGATCACCTCGCAGTTCGCCAACCACGTCCGTGCCGTACTCGACCTCCCGCTCGGCGACCCGCGCCCGCGCGCCCGCTGGACGGTGATGGCCAACGTCCTCGGCGGCGACTACCCCGACATGTACTACGCGTACCTGCATTGCATGGCACGGGACCCGCAGCTGAAGATCCATATGTACGGCAAGGACGTGAAGCCCGGCCGTAAGGTCGGACACGTCAACACCTACGGCGACGACCTGGCGGATGTGCGCGAGCGCGCCGCGCACGCCGCCGGCTACCTGCGAGGAACGATCACCGAATGACTTCTCCCGCGTCCCCCCTCGTCGGCATCGTCATGGGCTCCGACTCCGACTGGCCCGTCATGGAGGCCGCCGCCCAGGCCCTCGCCGAGTTCGAGGTGCCCCACGAGGTCGACGTCGTCTCGGCCCACCGGATGCCCCGCGAAATGATCACGTACGGCGAGGACGCGGCCGACCGCGGCCTGAAGGTGATCATCGCCGGCGCGGGCGGCGCGGCCCACCTCCCCGGGATGCTCGCCTCGGTCACCCCCCTGCCCGTCATCGGCGTCCCGGTCCCCCTCAAGTACCTCGACGGGATGGACTCCCTCCTCTCCATCGTGCAGATGCCCGCCGGCGTCCCGGTCGCCACCGTCTCCGTCGGCGGAGCCCGCAACGCCGGACTGCTCGCCGCCCGGATGCTCGCCGCGCACGACCCCGAACTCCAGGCCCGCATGCGGGAGTTCCAGCAGGAGCTCAACGAACAGGCCACCGAGAAGGGCCGCCGGCTGCGCAACAAGGTCGCCACCCCCAACGGCTTCGGCTTCGGGGGCGCCAAGTGAGCACCTCCCGGGACGCCGCCCGGGACCTGCTCACCCGATGGCCCGTCGTCGACGGCCACAACGACCTGCCCTGGGCGCTGCGCGAGCAGGTCCGCTACGACCTCGACCGGCGCGACATCGCCACCGACCAGTCCGCCACCCTGCACACCGACCTGCCGCGGTTGCGGGCCGGCGGCGTCGGCGCGCAGTTCTGGTCGGTCTACGTACGCGCCGACTACGCCGGCGACACCGCGGTCAGCGCCACCCTCGAACAGATCGACGCGGTACGGCAGTTGGTCGCCCGCTACCCCGACGCGCTGCGCCTGGCGCACACCGCCGACGACATCGAGGCGGCCCGCGCCGAGGGCCGGATCGCGTCCCTGATGGGCGCCGAGGGCGGCCACTCCATCAACAACTCGCTCGCCACCCTGCGCACCCTGCACCAACTGGGCGTGCGCTATATGACCCTCACCCACAACGACACCATCGACTGGGCGGACTCGGCGACCGACGAGCCGCGCCACAACGGCCTGTCCGCCTTCGGCGAAGAGGTCGTCCGGGAGATGAACCGCTGCGGGATGCTGGTCGACCTCTCGCACGTCTCCGCCGACACCATGCGCGACGCCCTGCGGGTCAGCACCGCGCCGGTGATCTTCTCGCACTCCTCCGCGCGGGCCGTCTGCGACCACCCGCGCAACGTCCCCGACGACGTGCTGGCCCAGCTGCCCGCCAACGGCGGCATCGCGATGGCCACCTTCGTGCCGAAGTTCGTGCTGCCCGAGGCGGTGGAGTGGACCCGGCGGGCCGACGAGAACATGCGCGCCCACGGCCTGCACCACCTCGACACCACCGAGGAGGGCATGGCCGTCCACCGGGCCTTCGAGACCGCCCACCCGCGGCCGAGGGCCACCGCCGCGACCGTCGCCGACCACCTCGACCACATGCGCGAGGTCGCCGGCGTCGACCACATCGGCATCGGCGGCGACTTCGACGGCACCGCCTTCACCCCCGACGACCTGGCGGACGTCGCCGGCTACCCGAACCTGATCGCCGAACTGCTGGACCGCAACTGGTCCGAGGCCGACCTGGCCAAGCTGACCTGGCAGAACGCGGTCCGCACGCTGCGCGCGGCGGAGGACGTGGCGCGCGCCGAGCGGCAGCGGCGCGGCCCGTCCCACGCGACGATCGGGCAACTGGACGGCTGACCGCGGCCGTTACTTGAGGCAGAGGCAGAAGGGGTGCCCGGCGGGGTCGAGATAGACCCGGAAGTCGCGCACCCCTTCGTCGTGCTGCACGAGCTTCGCGCCCAGCCCGACGACCTTGCGCTCGGCCTCGTCGATGTCCGCCCGGGCCACGTCGAAGTCCAGGTGCAGCTGCTGGGGCACGTCCTGGCCCGGCCACTGCGGCGGCCGGTAGTCGCTCTCCACCCGCTGGAAGGCCAGGACCCGGCCGTGGGGCCCGACGACCTCGATCCAGTCGTCCTCATCGCCCCGCGTCACCCGCCAGCCGAGCATCTGCGCGTAGAACTCCGCGAGCGCGGCGTGGTCGGGACAGTCCAGCACGGTGACACCCAAGGTGATCATGACGTTACCTCCATACGCGTCCAACCGGTAACTTCGTTTACTGCATGATGGCAGCTATCGGTAACATTGCAAGGTGGCATCCCGAACGGCCCCGGACTCCCTGCTCCTCGTACAGGACCTGGTCAACACCCTCGACGTCGAGACCGGCGCGGACACGCTGTGCGCCGACGGCGGCTCCCGCGCCTTCCTGCGCGACCACGGGTTCCCGGAACTCCCCCTGGAAAACGACGAATTGACCGTTCTCCAGCAGCTACGGGAGGCACTGCGCGCCGCCTGCCTGGCCCACACCACGGGCGCCCCGCTCCCCACCCCGGCGGCACGCACGCTCAACCGGCTGCTGGCCGAAGCACCCCTGGTACTGACCGTGACCGAAGACGGCCACCCCACGCTCCGCCCCGCCGACGGCCTCCAGGGCGCCGCCCACCTCACCGCCCACCTCGCCGCCGCGATGGCGACCGCGGTCGCCGACGGCACCTGGCCCCGACTCAAGGCCTGCGAGGCCCACGACTGCCGCTGGGCCTTCTACGACCGCAGTCCGGCCGCCCGCGGCCGTTGGTGCGACATGGCGGTCTGCGGGAGCCGGGCAAAGATGCGCACGTACCGCGCGAAGCGCGCGTAGCGCTTTGGGGTGCCTCCCACGTAGTTGGCCGTCCCGCCGCAAAGCGCAACGGCGAGCAGGTCCCGCGGCGGGAAAGCCAAGTACGTACGCGGCGCCGCAAAGCGGCACCGGCGAGCAACAACCGCGGCGGGACGGCCGAGTACGTGGGGAACTACGCCCGAGGTCGTCCGAGGGCCCGGTACGTCCAGCCGGCCTTGCGCCAGAGTTGGGGGTCGAGGGCGTTGCGGCCGTCCAGGATGCGGCGCTCGGCGGTGACCTCGGCCAGGGCCGCCGGGTCCAGCTCGCGGAACTCGCGCCATTCCGTCAGGTGCAGCACCACGTCCGCGCCGCGTACCGCCTCCAGTGCGGTGTCCGCGTAGGCCAGCGTCGGGAAGAGCCGGCGGGCGTTCTCCATGCCCTTGGGGTCGTAGACGGTGACCTGGCCGCCCTGGAGGTGGATCTGACCGGCGACGTTGAGCGCGGGGGAGTCCCGGACGTCGTCCGAGTCCGGCTTGAAGGTCGCGCCGAGGACCGCGACCCGCTTGCCGAGGAAGCCGCCGCCGACCGCGTCCCGGGCCAGCTCGACCATGTGGCCGCGGCGCCGCATGTTGATCGAGTCGATCTCGCGCAGGAAGGTCAGCGCCTGGTCGGCGCCCAGCTCACCGGCGCGCGCCATGAACGCCCGCAGGTCCTTCGGCAGGCAGCCGCCGCCGAAGCCGATGCCGGCCCGCAGGAACTTCTTGCCGATCCGCTCGTCGTGCCCGATCGCCTCGGCGAGCTTCAGCACGTCGCCGTCGGCCGCCTCGCAGACCTCGGCCATCGCGTTGATGAACGAGATCTTCGTCGCCAGGAAGGAGTTGGCGGAGGTCTTGACCAGCTCGGCCGTCGGGTAGTCCATGACGATGAACGGCGAGCCCTCGGCGATCGGCCTGGCGTAGATCTCGCGCAGCAGCTCCTCGGCCTTCTCGCCGGCCACACCCGCGACGATCCGGTCCGGGTGCAGGGTGTCCTGGACGGCGAAGCCCTCGCGCAGGAACTCCGGGTTCCAGGCCAGCTCGGCGGCCGGGCCGGCCGGGGCGGCGGCCGCCAGCCGCTCGGCGAGCCGGGCCGCGCTGCCCACCGGCACCGTCGACTTGCCGACCACCAGCGTGGGCCGGGTCAGGTGCGGCGCCAGCGCGTCGAAGGCGCTGTCCACGTAACTCATGTCGCAGGCGTACTCGCCGTGCTTCTGCGGGGTGTTCACGCAGACGAAGTGGACGTCGCCGAACGCGCCGGCCTCCTCGTAGGAGGTGGTGAAGCGCAGCCGCCCGGTGGAGCCCTCGATGCCGGCGACGTGGCGGCGCAGCAGCTCCGCGAGGCCCGGCTCGTACATCGGGACCTCGCCGCGCTGCAGCATCTCGATCTTCTCGGGGACCACGTCGAGCCCCAGCACCTCGAAGCCGAGCTCGGCCATGGCTGCGGCGTGGGTGGCGCCGAGGTAGCCGGTGCCGATCACGGTGATCTTGAGGGCCATGGGTGCTCCAGACGCATGCTGACGAAGACGGCCGGACCGAGCATAGTCGCGAGGGGAATGGCCTACTCCAGTCGCGCGGCGGGCAGGACCGTAACTGTCGGCAACCTCACGTATCCGCAGGCCGGGCGCGGAGCCTAGAATCCGGAGAGGTAAAGGGTTACTTAACGGTAGTTAGCACTGCCGGAGCTCAGGGGAGTGAGAGTTAGTGGCGGGAACCGCTGATTTCGATCTGTACCGGCCGTCCGAGGAGCACGACATGCTCCGCGAGTCGGTGCGCTCGCTCGCCGAGGCGAAGATCGCGCCGTTCGCCGCCGCGGTGGACGAGGAGGCCCGCTTCCCCCAGGAGGCGCTCGACGCGCTGGTCGTCAACGACCTGCACGCCGTCCACGTACCGGAGTCCTACGGCGGTGCCGGCGCCGACGCGCTGGCGACCGTCATCGTCATCGAGGAGGTCGCCCGGGTCTGCGCCTCGTCCTCCCTCATACCGGCCGTCAACAAGCTCGGTTCGCTGCCGGTGATCCTCTCCGGCTCCGAGGAGCTGAAGAAGAAGTACCTGGGCCCGCTCGCCGGCGGCGACGCGATGTTCTCGTACTGCCTGAGCGAGCCGGACGCCGGTTCCGACGCGGCCGGCATGAAGACCAAGGCCGTCCGGGACGGCGACCACTACGTCCTCAACGGCGTCAAGCGCTGGATCACCAACGCCGGCGTCAGCGAGTACTACACGGTGATGGCGGTCACCGACCCGGAGAAGCGCTCCAGGGGCATCTCCGCCTTCGTCGTCGAGAAGGGCGACGAGGGCGTCTCCTTCGGCGCCCCGGAGAAGAAGCTCGGCATCAAGGGCTCCCCGACCCGCGAGGTCTACCTCGACAACGTCCGCATCCCCGCCGACCGCATGATCGGCGAGGAGGGCACCGGCTTCGCCACGGCCATGAAGACCCTGGACCACACCCGCATCACCATCGCGGCCCAGGCGCTCGGCATCGCCCAGGGCGCGCTGGACTACGCCAAGGGCTACGTCCAGGAGCGCAAGCAGTTCGGCAAGCCGATCGGCGACTTCCAGGGCATCCAGTTCATGCTCGCCGACATGGCGATGAAGCTGGAGGCGGCCCGTCAGCTCACCTACGCCGCGGCGGCCCGCTCCGAGCGGATATCGGCCGGCGGCAAGGGCGAGGACCTGACCTTCTTCGGCGCCGCGGCCAAGTGCTACGCCTCGGACGCCGCCATGGAGATCACCACGGACGCGGTCCAGCTGCTCGGCGGCTACGGCTACACCCGCGACTACCCGCTGGAGCGGATGATGCGGGACGCCAAGATCACCCAGATCTACGAGGGCACCAACCAGGTCCAGCGCATCGTGATGGCGCGCAACCTGCCCCAGTAGGCCCCAGTAGGCCCCACGGCACACGGGTAAGGGGCCCGGACCGCACTCGCGGTCCGGGCCCCTTTCCGTGTCCGGCCCTGCGTCAGTTGCCGCTGACGGTGACCTTCTCGTCGTTGTTCAGCTGCTGGACCAGCTGCTGCAGCTTGGCCTTGTCCCACACCAGGTTGCCGCCGGTGGAGCCGGAGACCGGCATGTTCATCGACTTGCCGTCACCGCTGGTCACGCCCTTCATCGCGAAGAACATCTCGCCCAGGTCCCACAGGCTCATGTCCTTGTCGACGATCAGCGTGTCCAGGCCGGCACCCATCACCGGGTAGAGCTTGAACGGGTTGAGCACGGTGCTCGGCGTGGCCGTCTGGCCGGCCAGCGACGACAGGAACTTCTGCTGGTTCTTCGTCCGGTCCAGGTCACTGCCGGCGAAGGCGTGCCGGGTGCGGACGAAGGCGAGCGCCTGCTGGCCGTTGAGGGTCTGCTTGCCGGCCGGGAAGTCGGCGCCGGACCACTTGTCCTTGAACGCCTTGGGGATGTCCATCTCCACACCGCCGATGGCGTCCACGATGTTGGCGAAGCCGGCGAAGCCGATCTCGACGTAGTGGTCGATGTGCAGGTGGGTGTTGGCCTCGACGGTACGCACCAGCAGCTCCGGGCCGTCCTCGGCGTAGGCCGCGTTGAGCTTGGTGTGCCGTCCGGTGCCCGGGTACTTCTTGCCGGAGTCCGAGCCGACGAAGGACGGTATCTCGACGTCCGAGTCACGCGGCAGCGAGATCAGCGTGGGGCCGTTGCTGCCGTCGTGCAGGATCATCATCGAGTCGGTGCGCTTGCCCTCGGCGGAGCCGGTGTGCAGCTTCTTCTTCTCCTCGGCGGACATGCCCTCGCGGCTGTCCGAGCCGACGATCAGGTAGTTCGTGCCGTCGCCGGTCTCCGGCCGGTCGATGACCTTGCTGAGGTCGACCTGGCGGCGGAGCTTGCCGTCGGCCCAGAAGTACGTGGCGACCGAGGCGACCGCCAGGACGACGACCACGGTGATGATCGTCCACTTGATGCGCCGCCCCCAGCGCGGCCGCGGCCGTCCGCCGCCGTACCCGTCGTCGTAGCGGCCGCCACCGCCGCCACCGCCTCCGTAGACCTGGCCGGTGTTGTAACCGTCGTACGCGTCGTCGTAGCCCTGGGACTGCTGCGGCGGCACGGTCGCGCCCCTGCGGGGGGACATCGACGGCGGCAGCGGGGGCTCCTGCCGCTGATAGCCGGGGGCCGCGTCACGCCGCACCTGGGGCATGGCACGGGCACCCTCGGGGTCGGCACCGCTGCCGCGCCCGTATCCGTTGCCGTTCCGGTCGCCGGACCATCCGTTGGGCCACTCATTCATACCGGGCAGTGTGCACGGCCCAGGGGCCCGTCCCATAGGGCAGGTGCGGGATCGGGCCAGCCCTGTTGCAGACCTGATGCAAAGCGACGGCGGCGTTCCATCGCATATCGCAAGGGCCCGTGACCATTCCGACCTGCAAGAACGGAACCAGCCATTCCGGATACCGCCCACGTACCCGGCTCTCCTGCCGCGGGGTCCTTGTGGCATTCCCCACGTTCCGCTGCGCTTGGCTTTTCGCCCACGTACTTGGCTGTCCCGCCGTGGGGGGTGCTCGTCGTTGTGCGCTTTGCGGCGGCCCTGCACGTACCTGGCCGTCCCGCCGTGGGGGTTGCTCGTCGTTGTGCTTTGCGGCGCCCCGCACGTACCTGGTTGTCCCGCCGCGGGGCTTGGTCGCCGTTGTGCGCTTTGCGGCGCCCCGCACGTACCCGTCTCTCCCGCCGTGGGGTTTCTCGCCGTTGCGCCTGCGGCGGGCTGGGTTGTGTTGGGTGCGGTGACTGGCCTGCGGGGCCTTGTTCGTGGACTGCTGTCGCTTTACGTCCACGAACAAGGCCCCTCCGGCCCGTCCCCTCCCGTTGGGGAAGTGTGCGGGTGAGTGGGGGCGCGCGTTGTCGAGGATGCACCTGGTGTTGCGGGTCAGTGGGAATAGCTCGCCCGGTGCGTCGAGTTGTGGCCCCGCAGGGGGCCCTCACAACCCTTACGGGATCTGTTCGACCATCCCCTACGGGTCCCAACGGCCCCTTGTATCCCCAACGTCCACCCCCACCCGCCTTCTTCCCATCCCTCAACGGGAGGGGACGGGCCGGAGGGGCCGGTTGTGTGGACGTAAAGCGTCAGCAGTCCACACAACCGGC
>NZ_JBEZMM010000071.1:0-30761 GCF_040652715.1 Streptomyces sp. NPDC048196
GTGGTGTGGAGCCTAGACACCTCCACCACACCGGAGGTCTTCGCCATGATCAAGACCCAGCGACCGTTAACAACGCTCGTGATCAATACACCTAGAGGTGCGTTGCCAAGGCGGCGTACACCTTGCCCCAGGCATCCGCGCCGGCCTTCGGTTCGTAGTCCTCGGGGCGGTCTGCGCAGGCGAAGCCGTGCCGGGCGCCCGGGTACGTCACCAGCTCGTGCGGCACCTTGGCCTCGGTGAGCCGCTGCTCGGCCTGCTCCCACTCCTCGGCCGGGATGATGTGGTCCAGCTCGCCGCGGAAACCCAGCAGGAAGGCGCCGCCCGCAGCGATCCGCTCGCTGGTCTCCAACGGAGGCACCGGCCCGACCAGCGGGAAGCCGCTGTTCAGCAGCCATCCCGGATAGAAGACAGCGGCCAGCTCGAAGCTCAGCTCGGTCGCCGCCCGTAGCGCGATGTGTCCGCCCATGCTCAGTCCGAGGAAGGCCACGCCCCGCTCGCCGGCTGCCGCGCGCGCCACCGTCAGTGCCGCCGAGGCGTCAGCCACCAACTCGTCCCGGTCCAGCGCCCGCATCAGCACCAGACCGTCCTCGCGCTCCTCGGCCGAGTACCCGAGCGCGGTACGGCGAGCATTGCGCCAGTAGTAGTCGGGTGCCAGCGCCACGTACCCGGCCGTCGCCAACTCCGCGCAGGTGTCGCGAACGTAGGCGTTCACTCCGTACAACTCGGAGCAGACCACCACCGCGCCCCGTACCTCACCCACCGGGCGGTGCACATACGCCTCGATGCCACCGGCTTCGCCGAGTCTCTCCCACTGACCAGTCATCAGTCCCCCGTGCCTCGATCGCTGAATGTCGTCGCAATACTAGGCTCACGCAACGTGCGTCACACCGGACACGGGAAAGCACCCGGATATGTCCTGATGCACTCCAGTGAGGTTGCGACCGTCGTGCTCGGCCGACGGCCCACAGGTCCGCTGTCAGTGGCCCGCACTACGGTGTCGCGCATGACCAACCTCAGTCACTGGACCACTCCGGCGGACCGCATGGTCCGCGGCGGCATGGGCAGATGCGATATCACCATTCTTCAACCGCCGTTCTTCACGGCGACCGCGCACGGTCTCCCGGCCAACGACCCTGGCCAGGCACGGGAGTTGGTCCGATCCTTCGGCACCGTCGAGGAGGTGCTGGAGGAGATCGAGACCCGCCCCGCGCACCCGCCCCTGAACCTCATGGAGCGGTCCGACCTCGACCAGGTACAGGCCGGGGCCTGGGGCCCCGTACTGGGGATCAGCGATCCCGCACTCGGCGACGACGGCAACGACACCCCGCTGCTGTACGAGGTGGGCCGGCTGCGCGAGCGCTACCCGGATGCACGGATCGTCGGCCGCGTGGAGGTGGACTACGGCGAGTCCCATACCGAGGACATCGTGTGGCTTCCTGACGGCACCATGTTCCATGCCTCCGGTTGGCCCGGGATGGACCCCTGGGAGGTGACCGGCGACCCGCACGCGGTTGCCGCCGCCCTCGGTGTCACCGGCGACACGCTGGCGGAGATCGACGTCGACCTGGACGCCGAGCCGGAGGAGGTGGAGTGGTCCGCCTTCGTCGGCCTGGCCTTGGGGGAGGCCGACCCGTGGCCCTGGACGCACCTGGAGACCTCCATACTCAGGGTCCGCCACACCGAGAGCTACACCCGCCGCATGGAGAAGTTGTACTTCCTCGGCAGCTGACACCTCAGCCGTACTTCCTCGGCAGCTGACATGCCTCATCGGAACGACCGGAGAACACCGTGCCCTCGATACATGCGATAGATGACTTCGCGACCTGGGAGCCCGTACTGCGGCTCCTGCGGGCCGCCAACGTGGAGAGCCTTGCCGCGCCGGGCGGCCACGTGGCGGGCCGTATCGGCTCGCACTCGTGGAGTCTGCCCGTGCAGCGACGGTTCCCGCCGCCCGGACAAGCCGCCCAGGTCGCGGACATGCAGGACGAGTTCCGCGCGGTGAAGCGTGTCCAAAGCGCGCTCGCGAGCGCCGGCAGGGACGACGTCTCGTTCGTGGCGGAGATCTCGCCGAACGGGCGGGCCGCACTCCACCTGATCGGTTCCAGCCCCGCGGTGGAGACCGGCCTCGGTCCGCATCCTGGTTCTCTCCTCCTGGTGGAGGACGCGGTCCCGGAGCCCTGGCGTCGGCTGCCGGAACCGGTCCCCGGTGCGCTACCGGCTCCTTCTGTGGATCTGGCGCTGCTGGAACGCACGCTTCGCGAGCGCCTCCCCGATGCCATCGGCGCGACCGAGGCAGAGCTGGTCGCCACGGAAGCGCGCCTCGGCGTCGCGTTGCCCGACGAGCTCAAGGTCCTCTACCGGGTCACGCGGGCGAAGTGGGAGGACTGGGGAGACGACTACGAAGCGGCGGAGCGGGAGGCCCAGGCGGTCGGTTGCGAGCTGTTCCCACTGGATGCCCTGTACATCGCCGACGCCGCCTCTCGTCCCTGCCGTTGGGAGTTCGGCGCGACGGAGGCGGTCGTCACCGCGTCCGACGCCGCGGTGCAGGGGGTCGTCGGCTCGCCGGGCTGGATCGTCTTCGGCGACAACGGCGGTGGCGACCGGATCGCGGTCGACCTGACGCCCGGCCCGCGCGGACACACAGGGCAGATCATCATCCTCAGCCATGAGGAGAACATCGGCGCCGACCTGGTCGCCGACTCCCTCACCGACTTGGTGCTGAACGGGCCCGAGCAAGAGCCCGACAGCCATCGCACGGACCGGCCGCCGGTCGTGGCCAGGGTCAACATCCGGAGTCTGAGCAGTGTGCAGGCCGCCGTGCACGCCGGGTTGGAGGTGCTGAGCATCGGCGTTTGGGACAGTGAGCCGCTCAGCCTTGCCCCCGTCATGGGGTTGCCCCGTCTACGCACCCTCACCGCCTACCCCGGCACCCTCGCCGACCCGCTGGAGATCGCCGAGTTGACCGGACTGGAGTTCCTGAAGCTCGGCCCGGACGAGTGGCGGGTCCTCCTCGATGCCGAAGCCGTCCCGCGCAGCCTGTCGGCCGCCGCCATCGAGGTGCACAGCAAGCGCGGTTGGCACCCGCTGTCGATCGTGGCCCTCGCCAATGAGCTCCTCGCCCTCTGGGACCGTCCCTCGATCGCCCGGACCCTCCTCGAAGGCGATCTCGGCGTCGTGTCGTAGTGGCCCCTGGGCGCCCCGAGTTCTCGCGAGCGAGGGTCAGTGCCGCTGCCGCCGTCGGCTCTGCTTCACCTCCCGGTCGATGGCCCAGGCGTCGGCGACCGGTCCGATGTGGCCGAGCTTGTCGGGGTTGATCACCGAGCGGATGGTCTGGATCTGCCCGTCGAGCACATCGAGCGCCATGGTGTTGAGCACCTTGCCGTCCCGGTCGCGGAAGATCGCGCCCGGCTGGCCGTTGATCTCGTGCGGCTCGAAGGTCACGTCGATCCGGGCCATCCACGGGAAGACGGAGGCGAGCAGCCGGGCCACGCTCTCGGCGCCCATGACGGCCCTGGCCAGCTGCGGAGCCTTGCCGCCGCCGTCGCCGACCAGTGATACGTCGGCGGCGAGCAGGCCCTGCAGGCCGGCGACATCGCCTTCGCGGAGTGCGTCGAGGAACCGCGACGCCAGTTCCTCCCGTTCCTCGCGGGCCGCTTCGAACCGCGGCCGCCCGGCCTCCATATGCCGCCTCGCCCGCACCAGCAGTTGCCGGCACGCCGGCTCCGACCGCCCCACCGCCGCGGCGACCTCGTCGAACCCGAAGCCGAACACCTCCCGCAGCACGAACACTGCCCGCTCCAGCGGGCTCAGCCGCTCCAGCAGCACCAGCGCCGCCATCGACACCGAGTCGGCCAGCTCCACCGACCGCGCCGGATCCTGATACGGATCGCTCAGCAGCGGCTCGGGAAACCACGGGCCCACGTACTCCTCGCGTCGCACCCGTGCGGAACGCAGCACATCGATCGAGATCCGCGTCACGGTGGCCGACAGAAAAGCCTTGGTCGACAGGGGCCGCGTCGCCGAACCGTCAAAGCGCAGCCACGCATCCTGCACCGCGTCCTCGGCCTCCCCCACACTGCCCAGAATCCGGTACGCGATCGAAAACAACAGGGGCCGCAGCTCCTCGAACTCCTCGACCTTGCTCACGTTCAACCCAACTCCCCGTCGTGTTACTTCCATTGGGCTCGGGGCCCACCGTCGGACCCCGAGCCGGTCACCCTTGTGCCGATCAGTGGAACTGCCCCGGCTCGTAGTCGCCCGCCGGCTGCTGGGAAATGACGTTCAGTCGGTTCGCCATGTTCATGAAGGAGATCAGGAGTACCAGGGCGGTGAGCTGCTCCTCGTCGTAGTGCTTGGCGGCATTCGCCCACACCTCATCGCTGACCCCACCGGCCGCATCCGCCACCCGGGTCCCCTCCTCGGCCAGCTGCAGCGCGGCACGCTCGGCCTCGGTGAAGACCGTGGCCTCCCGCCACGCCGCGACCAGATTCAGGCGCACCGAGGTCTCGCCGGCCGCGGCGGCCTCCTTGGTGTGCATGTCGATGCAGACGGCACAGCCGTTGATCTGGCTTACGCGCAGTGACACCAGCTCCTGCGTCGCCGCCGGCAGCGGCGCTTCCTTGACCGCCTTGCCGGCCGACATGACGTACTTGAGGGCCTTGCCGGCGATCGGGCTGGCGAAGAAGTTCAGTCGCGCGTCCATGATGTGCTCCTCTGTGGTCATCGGTGACTACACCCTTGAGACGGGGCAGCCGCACGCCCTGTGACATGGGCGAATGTGACCTGCATCTCCCCGAAGGCGAGGCCCTCGCTTCGTTGGCCGTCGTCAGCGGTCAGCAGGCACCACACAGCCAAAACGGCACGACGCAGCGCCAGGCCCCACACAGACATGGGACGCAGAACGTGGCGGAGCCCGGGAGTCGTATCCAGCTCCCGGGCCCCTGGGGGTGCCACCCAATTGCGCACGCCGGCGGCGTTTAAGAGGACGGATCAGTCATCAGGCCGTCGTGTTCTTCCCTTGAACTACCGCACCGTGGAGAGGTGCAGGCGAGATTCGAACTCGCATCCGACGGCGTTCGTCCGTCCTCGGTCGATCCGGCGATCGGCGGCAATGCTGAAGCTGGAGCGAGAGTCTGAGATTGATGCGGGATTGCCTCTGCCATGTTGGGCTACCCCGGCCCGTGGTGCCGGGGGAAGGACTCGAACCTTCACTGTGACCCGCGTCTTCAGGCTGAACTTCAGTTTCAGCTTGCGCTCATCACACGGACCGGTCCTCAATCCGGCCCGTGCCTGTTGCGCACCCCCGCGCTCGCACGCGGGGGCGATCATGGATGCTACCTGCGGCCGTCGTCAGCCGAACAGGTAGCGGCCGTCGTCAGCCGAAGAGGTAGCCGAACACCGCGTCGCCGACGCGCTGGTCGGTGACCTCGGCGCCGTTGGCCTCCTCGCGGGCGAACTTGACCGCCTGCTGGAGCTTCTCGACCCGCTCCAACAGCTCGTTCACCCGACGCGCGGGAAGCGCTCCGGAGAACTTCACCGTGGTCCAGTAACCGATCGGCACGTCCTCGTAGTACACCTCGACCTGCGCCGGGTGCTTGTCGGTCGCCTCCGCCTTCACGTGGTTGCGCGGGACCTTCTTCGTGCGGATCGTGCGGACCGGGTCCGTCTTCCACCAGTCCGTGGACGGGTCGAGGGACCAGGACTCGGCGGCGTCCAGCACCGGAAGCTTCTTGACGAAGGCATGCAGGTCCGTGAGCTGCTTCTCCAGGAACAACAGGTAGCTGACCGGAACCTCGGCGAGGATCGTCCGACCGTCGACCGTGACGTCGGCACGGGCCGTGCAGTTGGCCCAGTCCTTGGTGGCCGTCACGTCGAACAGGCGGGTCAGCGACGTCGACATCTCGCGCAGCACGTCCTCGGCCTGGACCTGCACCCGCGTGGACTCGGGCGGCAGTTGTTCGCCCTCTTCGTCCTTGGGCTGATACGTACGCGAGATACCGGCCAGCAGAGTGGGCTTCTGCACCCTGTGGTGAGCCGCGGTGATGTCCTGGAGCGACTTGCTCTTGACACCCTTTTCGACAGCGATGATCTGGTTCAGCTTCGCCACTTCGTCCCCCTTCGAACAGCAGAAACATATCCCACAGAGCACGCACGCTCGAACGCTTTTCGATCTGCGGGCACCATGTCCGACCGCAGTCGACACTTGCGTTACTTGGAAGTTCCAAGTTACTCCTTGGAAAACCAAAGTTCGGCCGCTACGCTGCCTTCCCATGGTCAACAGCAGCAGGGAAGACGGATACCAGCTCTCCACGGACCCCGACCGCCTCGACATCGACCTGGTGCACCGCTGGCTCTCGACCGATGCGTTCTGGGCGCTGGGCCGCAGCCGGGAAACGGTCGAGCAGTCGGTGCGCAACTCCCTCAACTTCGCCGTCCATGACGCCACCGGCTCCCAGGTCGCTTACGCGCGTGTCGTCACCGACCGGGCAACCTTTGCCTGGCTCTGCGATGTCTACGTCGCTCCCGCACACCGCGGGAAGGGGCTCGCCACCTGGCTTGCCGGCGCCGTCCGCGACCACCTCGCCCCGTACCGGCTCAAGCGCGTCATGCTCTCCACGCTCGACGCCCACGGGGTCTACGCGAAGGTTGGATTCGCCCCCGTCCCGAACCCCGAACAACTCATGATCCTGAGCCCCGCGCCGCACCACGAAGCTACTGGCCGCAGCGCCGATTGATCGTGAAGTGAACGACTGAGCCGACCGGCTCGCTGCGAGGCGAGCCGGGCCGGGCCGGAGAAGGGTGAGGGAGTCAGCCGTGCGTGTGGTGATCTTGTGTGGCGGGGAGAGCTCGGAACGCGATGTCTCCCTGGCCTCGGGCCCCTCGGTCGCCGGGGCCTTGCTTGAGCGGGGACACGAGGTGGTGCTGGTCGACCCGGCCTCCGCGGTGCCGGTCCTGGCCGGGCCGCTGCGGCCCGGCGACACGGTCGACGGGTTCGCGGTGGGCAAGGAACCGCCGTCCCCCGCAGACCTGCCTCGGTTGAGACGGCGGATGCACGCCGCCCTGACCGACGGCCCCGTCGTGGAGCTGCTGCGTGAGGCGGAGTTGGTGTTCCTGGCACTGCACGGCGGCTGGGGCGAGGACGGGCATGTGCAGGCGCTACTGGAGATGGCAGGCGTACGGTTCACGGGCGCGGGCAGCGCGGCATGCGCGGCGGCGTGGCACAAGGGGCGCACACAGGCCGTACTGGCTGCGGCGGATGTTCCGGTGACCGAGCGGGTGCTGTGGCAGCCGGCGGCAAGTGGTCTGCCGGCGGCCGTGAAGCGGCTGGTGGCGGCGGGGCCGGTGGTGGTCAAGCCGGTTGCGAACGGTTCGAGCGTGTCGGTCCACTACGTCGATTCGCTCCCGCAGCTGGCGCGGGTGGCGGCCCAGACACGCTCCGGTGAGGCGGAGCTGATCGTGGAACCGTTCCTTTCCGGGCGGGAGTTCACCGTGGCCGTGGTCGGCGGCGAGGCGCTCCCCGTGGTCGAGATCGAGCTGACGACGTCGATGTTCGACTACACGGCCAAGTATCAGTCCGGGGCGGTCAGCGAAGTGTGTCCGGCACCGGTACCGTCCGAATTCGCCTGTCGGCTACAGGAGTTGGCCCTGCGTGCCCATCAGGCCCTCGGCTTCGGCGGCAACTCGTATTCACGTACCGACTTCCGCTGCGACGCCGTCGGCGAGCCGATGTGCCTCGAAGTCAACGCACTCCCGGGCCTGACAGCGACGAGCCTGCTGCCGCTCGCGGCGACAGCGGCAGGCTGGACCTACCCCGACCTGATTCAGCGCCTCATGGACCTTTCACCGCGCTGAGCAGGAACGTTCCGCAACGGTGGTTGGCCTTGAGCGAGGTGCACCAAGGGCCGCAGGTCTCACGTTGTCTGCGGACAGGGCCGGGGCCCGGACAGCTTCGCGCAGGACATGTGACGCGCGACACAGCGTCTCGGTGTCACACAACGACCGGGCCGGGTGTCCTGTGGGTGGCTCAGCCGAGAGGACGGCGGAGGACAGCCACCTGCGGCCGGCACGGCACGGTCTTCCGTGCGTTCCATGCCTACAGGTGTGCGCTGCAGGTCAACGACGACCGCTGACTTCCTCGGAAAGATCTTTCGTGCTTGGCCACCGCTGCCTACGCCGACGCTACGGCGTCGGATTCGGACAGCGGACTGCTGCGCGTTTGCGTACGGCCCAGGAACTCACTGAGGAAGAAAGAACTTCAATGACGGATCTGCTGCACAAGCTGGTTTCTGCGGTCCTTACCGGTGGACTGATCGCCCTGGTGGGGGCGTTGAGCGTGGCCGCGCGCCGGCGCCGGGTGGCCAGAGAGGAGGCTGCCGCGCCGGCACCGGTCGAAGACCGCACCCAGACGCTGCTGCGGCTGGCCCAGCAGTCGGACCACAGCCGCGACCAGCTGGCCGCCCAAGGCCGGCAGGCGGAAGCGCTGGCGCAGGCCAGGGAGGCCGCCGCGCACTGGCGTGAGCTCACCGAGGCCCGGCCCGGGCGGTTCCAGGCGGAACGGCGGGCCGCGCTCGGGCGCCTGGGCGAGCTCCTGGCCGCGGCAGGGCAGGAACAGCAGGCGGCGCAAGTCCGCCAGGAAGCCGCCCGGCTTGCCTGACGGAACGAGGAGAACATCATGCCCGCAGCCATCTGGTCCGGTCGAGACGGTCACTCGGCGAAGGTGACCGCCGACATCGCGCAAGCCCTGGGCGCTGAACTGGGCCTCGCACAACCGCCGTTGGCCGTAACACTTCCCGCCGACAGCACTGGGGTCCCGGCCGGCAGCCTGCTGCCGGCGCGAGAGCGGTTCAGCGGCATGCCCGCGCCGACGCACTGCTTCGTCTACGTCGACGCCCAGGCACCGAGACCCTTCGAATTGCGCGCCGTCGTCATGAGCGGGCGTTCGGGGCTCCGCCGCAGCCTCGGGCTGGGGCCCCTGCTCCATGCCGTGCCGATCGGCCCGCCGGTTCACGCACGCGTTGCCCTGACTGTGACCCGGCGCGGCTCCACCCCGTCCTCCTTCGAAGGGGACACCGCCACCGCGAGCCTGCTGAACGCGGATGCCGAGCTGCTCGATCTGGCCCGTGCACTGTCGCCCACCACCGCCGGCCCCGATCACCTCCACACCTGGCAGGTGCCGGGACTGCTCGCGATCGAACCGCGCCCCGAGGGAGCGCTGCTGCTCATACGGACCCTTCACCGGGCCCACGCCCGTACCTGGTCCCTCGGTACCCGGCCCGTCCTGGACCTTGCCGCCCGGGTCGAATCAGCGCTTCGGCAACGCCGTACGCGAGAAGGAGGAAGCTGACTGATGCCGTCGCACGAAGACGAAGCTCTGGACCAGCTGATCAACCGTGGTGGTCCGCTCCCGCCCGGCCCGGTGAAGGAGTTGGCGCTGGGCCTGGCAGAGGTACTGGTGCCCCTGCACGCCGCCGGAGCGGCACACGGCGGCCTCGCCCCGTCCACCATCCTGGTGACTTCGGACGGTCCGCGGCCGACGCGCTCGGGCTCCCCTGCCCCCACCGACTCCTCGGCTGACGACATCCGGGCCCTCGCGAAGGTGCTCCTCTTCGCGGCCACCGGCGTGTCACGCCCCGGACCGTACGACCTGGCGGCCGTAGCGGATCCCTCCTTACGCTCGCTGATAGCCGACTGCCTTGCCGAAGACCCGGCCGTACGGCTCACCGCCGCACAGATACTCCAGCGCCTGCGCCCCCAGCCGGTGGCAATACCGCCCATGCCGTCCGGCCCTCCACCCCTACCGCCCACTCCCCCGTCACCCACCCGAATAGGGGGACGCCGCGGGCCGGTGGTCCCACTCGTCGCAGTGCTCGCCACGATCCTTGCCGCTGCTCTCGCGCTCACGGCCTGGGGCCCGGGGTCTTCGTCAACGGCCGCCAGTCATCCGCCCGTTACTCCGCCGGGAGCCTCAGGTCGGCCCAGCCATGCCCCCCAAGGAAAGTCCGGCTTCGCCTGGTCGTTGACCAAAGCGGACACGGGCACCTTCGTGGGCCTGTGGAGCACCCCCAGCACCGTTGTGCTCGGCACCGACACCGGTCTGACCTCGTACGACGTCGCGACCGGCAAGAGGTTGTGGACCTGGAAGCCACCGCACGGCGGGCTGTTGTGCAATATGAGCCACAGCACGTCCGAAGGGATCGGAGCCTTCGTCTACGGCAGATGGGCCCCGAAACCGGGGATCGAGAGGTGCGACCGTCTGCAGACCGTCTCCGTCGACTCGGGCCGGCTCGGCTGGGCACACCCGGTCGGTCTGGTGGCCGAGGGATCCACCGGATTTCCCGACCGGGTCGGTGGGGAGTCGCTGTCCATCAGCGGCAACGTGGTGAGCGCCCCGTTCGCCGGGCCGCGGACGCGGGACCATGGCGGCACCGATCTGCTCACCGCCGATGTACCGACCGGCCAGGTGAGGTGGTCCACCGACTTCGGTGCCGCAGCCATGCCCAACGGATGCCAACTCAGCGGGCACGCACAGGCGTTGACGGGCACGGTCTATGCCGTTGCCCAGTGCGGCAGTGCACCCAGGTTGCTCGCCTTCGGTGCCGCTTCCCCCACCACACCGGTCTGGGAAAGCCCGCTGCCCGGGTGCAAGTACCCCGTCTCCCACCGGACATCGTCCGCGCTCATGACCGTCAAGGCGGACCATCTGCTGGTCGGATGCGATCTGGCGAGCCCGGGGGCTGCGCTCTACACACTTTCGCCGGAGGCGAGCCGGCTGCTGCCGGTCGATACGAGCGGAGCCGCCACCATCACCGCGTCCTACGACTACGCCGGCGTCCATGCCCCGGCGAACGTGCCGATGAACGCAGACACCTTGTACCTCGTCAAAGGCGAGAACACCTTCAACGCCCGCTCTGACGGCGTCATCGCCGTGGACCTCGCCACGGGTCGACAGCGCTGGAGCACCACCCTGCCGGGCGTCTCGTCCGTCACGCTGGTGTCTCCCACCGATACGGGCGTGGAGGTGTGGGCGAACGCTGCGGGCAGGCCCTCGCTGTACACCGTCGCAGGACCTGACCGGGTGACGAAGGGACCGGCCTTGAAGTCGGGTAAGGGCGGGTCGTTCGCCGCCGACGACCCTGTACGCCCGCCACGGGGTGTCCGGGTCGGCGGCCATCTCGCCCTAGCGTTCTCCGCTTCTTACGGGGCGCACGAGATGGTCCTCGGAGTGCTGCGGTCGGGGAGTGCGCCGTGACTGAACCCGCACCGGAGACAGCGGCGAAGAGAAAGACCCAGACGAATACTGAGACAGCGGCGCCGGGTTACCAACGAGCACCGCAGTACCGCCTCCTCTTGGGGTGCGGGGTGGCTGCCGTGCTGCTGGGCGTGGTCGCCGGGGTGGTGAACTTCGGGGCGCAGCCGGATCCGAAAGTGCCAACCCTCCCCGGGATGCGGACGCGTCCCTCCGGACTGCCTACGAGCTTCCCCACCAGTCCTCCGACTGGTGGGAGGACTGGTCTCCCGACTGGTTTTCCCACTGGTCCCCCGACTGGTTTGCCCACTGGTCTTCCCAGTGGTTTTCCCACTGGTTTCCCCACTGGTTCCTCCACCGGTTTTCCGGGTCTCACTGGGGGAAGTTCATGAGCCAGCTCTCCCCTGAAGGCCGCCTCTCCGGCTCGCCGGCTGCTCGCATGCGTGCGGTGCTGCTCGTCGCGGTGCTGATGTGTGCCGCGTACACCGTCCAGGTGGCCGTCGACGTTCTGCGCCCACACCTCTTCTACGAAGAAGCCCATGCGCTGGTCGGCTGGCTGAACCCGCCGCTGAAGGGGTCGCCCTACCCGTCGTTCGGCTGGTACAAGGTGTCGTTCTGGTGCTACGTCCTGAGTCTCCCGGCCGCCCTGGCCCTCTACCTGATGGGCCGGCGACGTGGGCAGCATCTCGCCCATCGGCAGGCATCAGCTGCCCTGGTGCTGCTCCTGCCCTACCCGGTCTGGATGCTCGACTCCTTCACCCACAGCTTCACATCGCTGCTGCTCTGCCTGCCCAGCACCGCCTACGCGCTGTGGCTGGTCCACCGGATGCAGCGCTACGTCCGGCTCCCGGCACGGTTCCTGCTGGCGATGGCCGGCTGGGGCGCTGTGGTGGGCGGCGGCTTCGGCGGCTCGATGAACCAATGGTGGCTGGACTACGCCTACCACTACCTCTCCCCGGGCCCCGGGCATCTGATGCCGCTTGACCTGGCGCGGCTCAAGCTCGACGTCACGTCCGGCAGTCTGGTGTCCGCCGGCCTCTTCGAGGAACTGGGCAAGGGCGCCGGCGTTGCGGTCGCCCACCTGCTGCTGCGCAGGCACATCGACAACATCGTGTCCGGGATCGTGCTCGGCGCGGCCTGCGGTGTGGGATTCAACCTCACCGAGAGCGCCCAGTACATGGCCGCACATGACGCCGCGAACGCCTCCACCCAGTACTTCCTACGCCAGTCCTTGGGGCTGATGGCGGCCCATGTGGCGTTCACCGCCGCGATCGGTGCCGGCTTCGGGATCGCGCGGCAGCTGAAGGAGCGGCGGGCCCGACGGACCGCCATCGTCTGCGGATTCGGCATCGCCATCGCCGGTCACTTCGCCAATGACGTGTTCTTCACCGCCTTCGGCCGCGTCAAGGACGAGTGGTTCGCACCCGGCCCGACCGTCGACCTCCTGGTCCTCACCCCGCTGACCTTCCTGCTGCTCCAAGGACCGCTCGTGCTGCTCTACCTGGTCCTGCTGAGGCGGGGGGCCCAGGACCAGGCAGCCGCGCTCGCCGTCGAGCTCCGCGCCGAAGCAGCCACCGGACACGGAGCGGTGACCGCCGGCGAGGTACCGGTGCTCCTGAGCCCGCCCCGCCGTTTCTACCTCCGCCTGCGCGCACTCCGACGCGACGGCATCACCGGGTACCACCACCTGGGCCGGCTGTACGACGCCCAACTACGCCTCGGCATGACCCGCTGGCACCGCAGCCGGGACGAGTACGACCCGCACACCGCGGGCGCCCTGGCCGAAGAGGCCCTGCGCCGCCGCATCGCCGGTCTCAAACGCCCATCGGTCCCACCCCCACCGTCTCCGAGCCCGGTCCAGGCGGCGTCATGACCCTACGCATGCTGTTACGGCGCACGGCGGCGGTGTCCGGCCTGCTGTGCGCGCTGTGGTTACTCCTGCCGGCCCCCGCGTACGCCGCGCCCTGCGGCAGCGTCAGCTATGACACCAACGGCAACCCGAGCCCGCCACCCATCCCCCGCCCCGGCGATCCTTGCGCCGGACAAGCCCGGACCGGGGCGGGTGCGGTCGCTGCCGGAGCTGCCGCCGCGACCGCGGCGGCAGCCGCCGCCAGTGCCGTCCGGGGCCGGGCGGCAGTCCCTGGAGTGCGGGCTCCAGCCGCCCCGATTCCGTCCTACTGCAAGCCGTTGGACGCCCTGGGGCGAGCCACCGGTGTGCAGACGACGATCACCTCGGAGATGCTGAACACGGGAACCAAGCCCTCGCGGCGCATCCAGCCGCCGGGGTGGGTGGGTGAAGCCGCCGGCCACACCCGCGGCCACCTCCTGGCCAGGTCGCTGGGTGGCGATGGACGTGCACGGGCCAATATCGCCCTCATGTACGACAAGGCCAACAACGAGGTCATGGAGAAGTTGGAACAGCTCATCTACGAAACCGTCCGCACACGCGGCCCCGTGGAATACTCCGCGACACCGGTGTATCGAAACCCGGACGATCTCATTCCGGCCGGAATTCATATCAAGGCCATCGGGCCTGGCCTAGACATCGACCAGACCGTCATCAACCAGTAGGCGATATGACCGACCTTGAACTCTTGACTCGCTTCCCTTCGACCGGTGCGGACCACCCGGTGGCGAACGACTGGCCGAGCGCCGAGCAGGCCCTGCACACCAGCTTCCCGGCGCCCTTCAAGCAATTCCTCGACGTCTTCGGCGGCGCCAAATTCGACGACTTCCTCCGCGTCTACCGCGCGGGTGCCCAGAACGAGAACGTCGACCTGATCAGAAGGTCGATCGCCGCACGCGCGACCATGGCCAACTCCCGTCCCCACCTCCGAAGTCTGCTGGCAGACCGTGGCGTCACGCCTTCGGAACTCATTCGGTGGGGCGGGACGGACAACGCGGACATACTGTTCCTGGTTCCCCACCCCGACCCCGACGAATGGGCGGTTCTCACCGTCATCGGCCGTGGTGAGGAGTTCGATCTCTACGAGGGCCCGGCGGAGAGCTACCTGCTGCGCGTCCTGCGGGGCGAGTTGACGAGCCGGGTTTTCCCGGACGACTTCCCCGGCGAGGAATTTTTCATCGAACGCGCGCCCTGGATCTGAAGGGCCAGAACGGCCCCAGGGCGACACTCATCACGGTCAAACGAAGAAGTGGCGGTTCCGGCGGACGAAATCGGCGAACCCGAGGGCTTCGCGGCCGGTGAGATCGGCAACGGTTGACGTGATGGTCTCTGCACCGCCGTCGCGGAAGGCGCGGGCAACTTCGATCAAGGCATCGGCGTAGAACTCCGGCAGCCCACGGCCCAGCATTGCCGCACGCGCTTCGTCGTCGGGCAGTCCCACATAGCGCACCGGCTTACCGAGGACATCGGAGAACGTTTCCGCGGCCTCGGTGTAAGTCAGTGCCTTGGGCCCCGTGAGGTCGTAGACGCAGCCGTCGTGGCCGTCAGTGGTAAGAACCCGCGCAGCGACAGCGGCGATGTCGCCGACGTCGATGAAGCTTATGGGTGCGGTGATCAGCGGGAGGCTGAACTCGCCGGCCGTTCGGATGGACGGCTGGTTCAGGAAGTTCTGCAGGTAGAAGTTGGGGCGCAGGATCGTCCAGGGGAGGCCGGACGTGACCAGTGCCCGTTCGACGGGCCGGTGCAGCCGGGCGATCGGGGACAGCCCTTCGTCGGCCCGCCAGACCGACAGCTTGACCACCCGCACTCCCGCCGCCCGGGCGGCTTCCACCATGTTGAGCTCATGTGTCGTCTGGGCCGGGCTGGTCGCGCCGAGGAGGAAGACGGACTCGATGCCGTCGAGTGCCGGCCCGAGCGTGTCCGGCTCGGCCAGATCGAGCGTCACCGCCTGACCGCCCGACTTGATCACCTGGGTCGTGGTGTGCGGATCCCGGTAGGCCGCACGCACGGCCACACCGTCGGCAGAAAGCCGAGCGAGGAGCGCCGTTCCCACATTCCCACTCGCACCGGTCACCAGAATCATCCGTGCCTCCTTGAGGCGGTAGCAGGGAGTACGCCAAGAGTGGAACACACCGTCCTGGCGATCGAGGCACGATGGGGACCGCAGCAACAACTGGCGGCTCCGCACGGCCAGTCGGCAGTGAGCGACCAGGTCCAGCCTCTCGGTGACCACCCCGCTCGCCCTACCTGGCGAAAATGCGCACTTCGGACGCCATGTGCCGTCCGTCGTCCCCCATGCGGACCCCCTTCCGGCCCCCGCCCCCGCCGTATATAGGCTCACGTCCGTATCGAGCCTGACGGGGGAGAAACGAGTGGAGCGGCTGCGGCAGGACGATCCTGCGCGGATCGGGGAATTTCTGACGTTGGCGCGTCTCGACGCCGACGGCAGCAGAGGCGTTCCCGAGCGTCGCTATCTGGCCCGTAGCGCTGACGGCGGGCACACCGTGCTGGCGTTTCTGCCGTCGCCAGGCGGTGATCCGGCGCGGTGGGCGGCCGAGGCGCAGCAGGCGGCCCGGCTGACCCAGCCCGGCTTCTTGCCGGTCGGCCGGCTCGGGGGGACGCCGGCCTTCCCGTGGTATTCCTCCCCGTACCGGCCCGTATTGCCGCTGCCCGCCGTCCTGGCCGCGTACGGCGGTCCGCTGCCGGAACCGTTGGTCCGTACCCTCGGCGGCACGCTGGCCGAAGCTCTGGCCTCGGCCCATGTCCTGGGCATCGTGCACGGCGGGCTCTGCCCGGCGGGTGTGCTGCTGACCGCCTGCGGGCCGCTGCTGGGCTGCTTCGGTGCGACCCGCGCGAACCCGGTGGCCGCGGCCGCCTCGCCCACGCAGGCAACCGCGCTGGAGACCGGCTGTCTCGCCCCCGAACTGGCGGCGGGCGGCCCGGCGGACCGGGCCGCGGACGTCTACGCGCTGGGCGCCGTGCTGGCGTACGCGGCGACCGGGCACACAGTGCCCGAGCGGCAGGAGATCCCCGCCGGCCTGCGGGACATCGTCACGGCGTGCCGCTCGCGCGATCCGCAAGGCCGCCCCGAACCGGCAAGGGTGCTGGCGGAGTTGCTGCCGGGCGCGGCATACGGCGCGCTGACCGGCGCCACGGAGCCGATGTCGCTGCCCGGCCGGATCGTCGAGGCGTTGTCCCGTCAGTCGGCGGAGGTCCTGGCCGCCGCACTCCCCACCCAAGGGCACTGAAGTCATGATCTCCCCCCTTCTCCACGACGACCCGCACACCGTCGGGCCGTTCCGGATCCTCGCCCGCCTCGGTGGAGGCGGCATGGGCACCGTCTACCTGGCACGTTCGGCGGGCGGCCGCACGGTCGCGGTGAAGACGCTGCACACCCGTCTCGCCGCGGACACCACGCTGCGGACCCGCTTCCGGCTGGAGACGGACGCGGCACGCGTCATCGGCTCCGATCACGGTGCGCTGGTCGTCGACGCCGATCCCCAGGCACCCACCCCGTGGCTGGCGACGGAGTACGTGCTCGGCCCGCCGCTGGACACGGCCGTCGAGGCGGGCGGGCCGCTGCCGGAGCCGGCCGTGCGCGCCCTCGGCGCGGCCCTCGCCGCCGGACTGGAGCAGCTGCACCGGTCGGAGGTGGTGCACCGCGACCTGAAGCCTTCCAACATCCTGGTGACCGCGCAGGGCCCGCGGATCATCGACTTCGGCATCGCCCGGGCCTTCGGCGACGAGCATCTGACGAACGTCGGCAGCGCCGTGGGAACGCCGGCGTTCATGTCACCCGAGCAGGCCGCGGGCCTGGAACACGCCGCCGCCGGCGATGTGTTCGCGCTGGCCGGAGTGCTGGTCTTCGCCGCCACCGGCGTCGGTCCGTTCGGCGGCGGCGCCCCCACCGACCTGCTGTACCGGGTCCGGTTCGGCGAGCCGGACCTCGGCGGGGTTCCCGAGTCGCTGCGGCCCCTGCTCGTCCGCTGCCTGGCCAAGGATCCCGCGCACCGCCCGTCCACCACCGAGCTGCGTACCGCACTGGGCGGCGCCGGGGTCACCCCGGGCGACCGCGGCGGCTTCGCGGACCTGCTGCCCGACGCGGTACTGCGGGAGATCGCCCGCCGCAGCGACGAGGTGTGGCGCGAGCCACCGCACCGCCTGCCACCACCGGTGCCCACCGAGACGCCGCGGACCGAGGCCGCCCCCGCGCCGGGCGTCTCGCGGCGGCGGCTGCTGACCGTGGCCGGGGGCGCCCTGCTGGGCGGCGGCCTCCTGGGCGGCGCGGGCTGGGCCCTGTTCGGGGGTCCCGGGGACGACGGGGGCGGCGGCACGAAGAAGGACGCCGTCGACCGGCCGAAGCCTCCGACCCAGCTGTGGAACACCACCATCCGGTGCCCCGACTCCGGGGGCGAGGTGACGCGGGTGGGCCGCAATCTGGTCATGCGCGCGGGCATCGTGCTGTGCGGCATCAACGCCGAGTCGGGCAAGGACACGTGGCAGGCGAACATCGCCGAGACCTGGCGGTCGGCCACCGACGGAACCCGGGTGTACGCCCTGCGGGACCGGGAGGACGGGGCGGCGCTGGCGGTGTGCGAGGTCTCGCAGATCGACGGCCGACTGGGCAAGCCCCTGGTGGAACTCTCCGCGTTCACCGGCAAGGAGCAGTACAACCAACTGCTGTGCGTGGTCGACGGCATCGCGTACCTGGTGGCCAAGGCCGCGTCCGGCAAGCGCTGGTACCTGGTCGCGGCCGACCTCGGAAAGGGCAAGGAGCGCTGGCGCAGCCCGGTGGACGGGCCGCAGACCGAGGGGTTCCCGCCGGCGCTGTGCGGTGCCGTGGTGGGGTCCCGGGTGGTGCTGTGCGGGACCCCGAGCGAGGGCTCGAAGTTCATCGGCCTCTCCGCGCACGACAAGGACCACGGCCGCCAACTGTGGGAGATGTCCGAGACGTTCGCCGGCACCACACCGCCGTCCCAGCTGGTCACCGACGACCGGAACCTCTATCTGGGCGCCGAAAGCCTCACCGCCCGCCGGCTGTCCGACGGCGGGCTCGAATGGCTCTTCGGGAAGGACCGCGATGTCGGTGACAGCGCGGGCGAGGAGCGTCGGTACGGCACGCCGATCCTCCACGACGGAGTCCTCTACTGCACCGAGGCGGACCAGGGACTCATCGCCGTCGACGCCCTCTCCGGCACGCTGAACTGGCAGGAGAAGGGACTGTCCGGCAGGAAGAACAACCGGAACGTGGCCCCGGCGATCGGAAAGCGGTACGCGTACTGCGCCGACGACAAGGGCCTCCGTGCCGTTGACCTGCGCACCCGTAAGGCCGTCTGGACGTACGAGACCGTACCCCTCGTCCTGTCCGCCGACGCCAAGGGCGGCCATCTGTACGTCCGCCAGGAGAAGCGGACCCTCGCCCTTCCGCTCGCCTGACGTCCTGCCCGTTCCCGATCCTGGAGACGACCGCCTGTGAAACCCCTCGGCCAGGGAGATCCGCTGCGCCTGGGCCCCTACCGCCTCCATGGCGTCCTCGGAGAGGGCGGCATGGGCAAGGTGTACTTCGGAGTGGACGCCTCCGGACGCCCCGCCGCGGTGAAGGTCCTGCTGCCGGAGCTCGCCCATGACGGGCACCTGGCCGACCGCTTCCTCCGGGAGGCGCGGACCGCGCAGGCGGTGACCAGTGAGGGCGTGGCACGCGTACTGGCCGCCGAACTGGAGGGCGGCAGGCCGTGGATCGCCACGGAGTTCCTGGCCGGCCCGACGCTGGACGACGCCGTCGACCGCTTCGGGCCGCTCGACGACTCCGCCGTACGGGAACTGGCGCGGTCCCTGGCCCGCACGCTCCAGGACGTGCACGCCACAGGGCTGGTCCACCGGGACGTGAAGCCCCCCAACGTCGTCCTCACCTCGCGCGGCCCCCGTCTGATCGACTTCGGCATCGCCCGCCCCGAGCACGGCCTGACCCTCACCCGCACCGGACAGATCCCGGTCACCCCCGGCTACGGCGCACCGGAGCAGGTCCTCGGGCGGCGCGTCGGGCCGGCGGCCGACGTCTTCTCCCTCGGCGCCGTCCTCGCCTTCGCCGCGGGCGGCCGGCCGGCCTACACCGGCGCCGAGGTCACCGCCGTCCTGTACGAGGTCGTGCACGGCAGCCCCGACCTGGCGGCCGTTCCCGAGGGCCTGCGGTGTCTGATCACGCCCTGTTTCTCGAAGGACCCGGCGGCACGCCCGCTGCCCACCCAGGTCGCGGAAGCCGCTGCGGCACCGCGCCAGCCCGAACGGCTGTGGAAATCGGGCAGGTTGGGCGACGAGATCCGGCAACGGGAGGCGACGGCACGCCGCCTGACGGCCCGTTCGATCGCGTCCTCCCCCACCTCCGTGGGTGCCGCCGGCGGCGCCTCCGGTCTCCCCCGGCGACGGCTGCTGGCCGCGGCCGTCGGCGGTGGGGCCCTGCTGGCGGCTGGCGGCGGCACGGCCTGGTGGCTCAGCCGGGGTGGCGGTACGGACACCCCGGCCGACCCCTTCGACATCCCGCCGGCCGCCACGGTGCGGGCCGCGCCGCTCGGCTCCGCCGAAGGCACCCCGAAACTGCTGTGGGGGCCCCTTCAGGGCGTGGCCGACGCCGGATCGCCGGCCCCGCTGCCGGTGCGCGATGTGGTGGTGTTCGCGGCCTCCGGCGGCGGCATCGCGGCGCGCCGGGTCACCGACGGCCGGGAACGGTGGCGGGTCGGCGACGCCAAGGCGGACGCCGGATACCTGTCGATCGGCGACCGGCTGGTGGCCACCGCCGACGGCGAGGGGACGCTGCGCACCTGGGTGGCCGCCACCGGGTCCCCCCGGTGGACGGTGGACGCGGCGGTGGGTGCCTTGCTGGCCGCGGACGCCCACGCCGTCTACCTGCTGACCTCCGACGGCCGGCTGCGCTGCGTGGGGACCGACGGGAAAGTGCGGTGGACCCGGCAGCCGCCGCTGCCGCTGTCGGGCGGCCACCCCGCCGCGGCACTGGGCGCCGGCCATCTGGTGCTCTGCACGGAGACGGGGGACGTGGCCGCGGTCCGTGCCGAGGACGGGTCCCGCGCATGGGTCCGCAAGGGCCAGGCCGAAGGACCGCTGCGGCCCGCCATCGACGGGACCACCGTCTATCTCGGCGGCACCAGCCTGGCGGCGGTGGAGGCGGCCGGCGGTCGCGAGCTGTGGGCCCTGAATCCCATGCGACCGCCCAGACAGGGCGTCGCCGGTTGGGGGCCGCCCACCGTGGCCGGCGGAGTGGTCTACGCACTGGACTGCGACGCGCTGCGCGCACTGCACTCCGACGGCAGCCAGGCCGCCGACCCGAGGATGGTCGCCGGCGTCGTCCCTCCGTGGCGGCCACCGGTCGTCCAGGGAAACAGCGTCTGGGTGGTGGAGAGCGACGAGACCGGCGTGACCGGCCTGCCACGCTCCGGCGAGGACCAGCCTCAGACATATGCCCTCGCCGGCGGCGGCTCCCGCTCCATCGCCGCCAATGGGAACCGCCTCTTCGTCCTCAACCGCACTACATTGCTGGCGCTTCAGGTGTTCTGAAGGGCGGTAACGGCCCTGGCGGCGGTCGGCCATGGGACGGCACACCCTCCAGGCGGGCAGACATTTCCTCTGGTCCGCACGTTGATCCCAACGAAAATGCCCCGCCCCGCCCACTCCGTCATGCGACAGGAGACGCGCGTCACATTCCTTCGTGTCACAACGTGCGGGAGCTGTTCCGTCCAAGAGGTGTCATCACTCAACGACGGCACAGGAGTGCACCATGGAAGCTCGGTTGAACCTCTTCACCAGCCCGATCGCGGCCAAGGTCGGGAAGCACATCGTCGCTGCGGGCAAGGTGCTCGCGGACTCGACCCTGCCGGCCGCGACACAGGAACTGGTGAAGCTCCGCGCCAGTCAGATCAATGGCTGCGGTTTCTGCACCGACATGCACACCAAGGAGGCCGCGCACGCCGGCGAGACCGCGACGCGCCTCCACCTGGTCGCGGCCTGGCGGGAGGCGACGGTGTTCACCGACGCCGAGCGCGCCGCCCTGGAGCTGACGGAGCAGGGCACCCGGATCGCCGACGCGGCCGGCGGTGTCACGGAAGAGGCCTGGGCGCAGGCCGCCAAGCACTACGACGAGGAGCAGCTCGCCGCGCTTGTCTGCGCCATCGGCCTGATCAACCTCTTCAACCGCCTGAACGTCATCGTCCAGCAGCCCGCCGGCGACTACCGGCCCGGCCAGTTCGCATAGCATTCGCAGAGCATTGGCAGAGCAAACGCACTCCGCGCCTCGGCGGTCGGTCCGAGGCAGCGGAGTGCGTCGCTGAGAGCAGGTCGACGGCCGGTCCGTCGGGCGAGGGCCCGAGTTGCTGGCCGCCGGAAGGCCCCGGTCAGTATTGGTCGAGCTTGTGCCACGGCGTGATGTCCAGCCGTGCCGCTTCGGAGTCCACCTTCTTGGCGGCCAGGCGGATGTTGAGCGTCGCCGCCTTGCCGGTGTCCGCGCGTGCCCCCGCGATGACGGCACTACGGTCCGACAACACGGCCTTGGCCCACGACTCGGCCGCGTCGGCGAAGTTCTGCGTGTCCGCCGGCGCGCGCTCCGCCAGCTGCACGAGCCGGTCGTGGTCGACCTGCGCGACGCGCTGCACGTTCTCGGTCTCCTGACGTGCGTCGCCCGCTTTGACGGCCGCTGTCTCCTTCGTCATGGCGCCTTGCAAGTCCCTGACGGCATCGGCGATGTCGGCCGATGACTGGTCAACCTCTGTGTCACCTCCACACCCCACCAAGAGCACCGAGCCGAGCCCACAGGCAAGCAGTGCTAACGCTGCCCTCTTCACATTCCCCCCAAAAAACTCACCACGTAGAGTCATTGCGAGGTGACAGCATAGGGGCTGTCCCGCCCGGGGAAGCCGTAAATGGGATCACAAGTCGCCATCGCACCCACCTTTCGCCGCCGCACCGGATGCGCAGGTCACGCGCCCCAACACCCCAGTCACCGAGGGAACTTGCTCTTGTCATAGGACAGGGGAGAGCGAGCCGGAAGGCGAGCAGTTACTCCCGGGCCCGGCCTCTGGCTCTGGCTCTGGCTCTGTCACAGACATCGCCCCGGTCATCGGCCGGACGGGACCGGACCGGCCTGGGGCGAGGGCCGAGGGACGTGATCCCTCGGCCCTCGGCCCTCACACCCACACCACAGTCACGTCTCGGCCATGGCCGGCTCAGTTCTTGACCTGGTTGATGGACATCAGGCCGGTGAAGAACGTGATGGGCACGGTGTCCGTCTTGTTGGTGGTCGTCCCGGTGCTGGTCGAGGACGTCTCGGACGAGCTGAGTCCCGCGCCGAACGAAATCACCTTGTCGAAGCTGGCGTTGATCTGTCCCGACACCACCTTCTCCAGACCCTGCTGCCGGATCTGCTGCTCGCTCAACGTCACCGAGGTGAACTTGACCTCGCGTTGGATCGAGAAGACATAACTGCGTTGCTTGGGATCCAGGCCGGTGAGCGTCAGCTTGCCGACCAGATGTGTGGTGATCAGGATGCCGGGAGGCGTCCCGCGGGTGGATGAATTGCCCGCCATGGCGGAGGAGTAGATCGAGGGGTAGGTCACCCAGTGGGTGGACGAGCCGTCGACCACGATGTCCAGCGGTTTGTCCGGGGCGACCTTGCCGTTGAGGATGACGCTGGGCGCCGCGGGCTCCACATTGTCCCGGCTGAGCACCGGCTTGCCGTCCTGGAAGATCGCGATGGCGAACCTTCCGCGCTCCCAGTCCGCCTCGCTCGGGCCGAAACTGACCGGGGCGAAGCTGAACACGAACGAGCGGTTGTCCGAGCCGATGGGAACGGGCGGCCGTGGGGTGGGACGCGGCGCCGGTGCGGGAGGCTTCGGCGTACCGGAGCCGCCGTCGCCGGTGCCGGGTTGCGTGCCGGGCCCTGTCGGACCCGGGGTGCCGCCCGGGTCGGCAGGCGTTCCGCCGGTGCCTGGGGACGTGGTGCCTCCGGTGCCGGTGCCTCCGCCCGGCACACCACCGCCCGGGGTGCCGGTGCCGCCGCCGGTCGGAGCGCCGGGGCCGGAGCCCGTGCCGGGGGTGCCTGGTCCCGCACCGCCGCCCGTTCCCGTGCCCGGCGTCGGGCCGCTGCCGGGCGTGCCCGGTGTGCCGGGCGTGCCGGGGTTCTTGCCGGCGAGCCCGGCCGCGTTGCTCGCCAGTGAGGTCAGCAGGGCGGCGATCTCCTTCTGCATCGACTCGTCGCGGAAGATGTCGCCCTTGCCCAGGAGTTGGAGGACCGCCGCCATGCCCACGGGATCAGGAGCCTGCGGCGGCTGGACGATGGTGACCGCGGAGGCGGGCAGCCCCGAGGGGGCCGTGGAGACGACCACCTCCCGGCTCGCCGTGGACACCGCAGCGATCTGCGGGGCGCTGTCCGGATCGGGTGACTTCTGCCAGTCCCAGAACCGGGTGTTGTCGATGACCTCCGCGGAGTTGCAGTGGCCGAGTTTGGCCTCGGCGAAGACTCCGCGGGTGGGCAGGCTGACCAACTGCTCGCTGCGGGCCGGCTCCACCTCCGGAAGACGCACGGGCCCCTCGCCCGCCCCGTCGAACAGCGCGGGGTCGAGCGGGAACGCCGTGGAATCCCCGAGCACTTCCAGGGCGCGGTTCTCGACCGCCTGGAACAGCGGGCGCGTGGTGCCCCCGACGGTGAGGCTGCTGCCCGCCAGTTCGGTCCACCGGGCGTTGGGGTCCTCGCCGAGCCGGATCAGCCGGTAGTAGTGCTCGCGGTTCTGCACCAGGTGCCTGCGCAGCCGGATCCGCAGCAGGTTCTCCTCATCGCTGAGCCGCTGGAACGGGGTCGGTGCGGGCGCGGGTTCCGGAGCCTGCCGGGCCGCCAGCGCCCAGGTCGTGGACGGCTTCTGGAACAGCTTGCCGCTGGGCTCGTCGACCAGGAGGTGGGTGTTGCCCGCGGTGTCCACGGCCGTGACGACCAGGTGCTCCACGGCGACGTCGTCATTCCTGCCTTCCGTGTGGGGCGGGACGAGGGTCACCGAAATCGTCCGCAGATCACGCCAGTTGACGCGCTCGTCGGGCCGGGGAGCACCGGCGAGATCGACCACGGCGTGGGTGTGCTGGAAGTCACCGGGATTCTGCAGATGGGTCGGATCGGGGTCCCAGTCGCTGTGCTGCGGACGGATCAGATTGGTGACCTTCTGGCCGCCGTCCGGCGCCCGTTGGGTCAGGGTGACCGTCGTGGGAACCCGGTCCTGGAAGCTGGACAGGTCACCGATGGTGAAGCGGAACTGGAAGAGGATGAACTCCACACTGCCCGGATCGGGCGGCACCGGCACCTCGGGCTGGAGTTCCCGCCAGGCGGCGTACTTCTCCACCGCGTCGAATCCCCCGGCCAGCCGCGGATCGAGCAGCCCGGCCTGCAGCAGGCGGCGGTAGCGGACGATGACCAGCTCGTCGTCGAGGTTCGGGGAGGCCGCGGGCAGCAGGACGGCCGGCCGCACCCTGCCGCGCTCGACGAGGACCCGGAAGTGCCGCAGCACCTCGTAGTAGAGCAGGGTCATCGCGTGCGCGTGGTTGTGGTTGCGTACGGTCCGGGTCTGCGCGGTGGAGCTCTCCGCCTGGCGCGACTGCACGACCACCGTGCTGCGCATGTCACGTACGGAGGTGGAGTGCTGGCGGATCTGGTCGTGCAGGTTCTGCACGGTGTCCGCCGACACGCTCCGGTCGCCCGAAGTCGTGGCGTAGCCGCCGCCGATCGCGGCGGAGCCGCCGAACATGCCCATCGACGCCGCGCCCGCCGCGCCGGTCATCACCGAGCCGCCGCGCTGCCACTCGTTGACGGCGCCCTTGACGACCTCGTCGACGGTCCGGTCACGGGTGAGGGCATGCTCCAGGTCGTCGGTGAGCGCGATGTCCTCCAGCCGGCTGTCCGTCGAGGTGCGCGACCAGTCCACGACGGCGAGTTGCACCTGTTCACCCGGTGCCAGCGGGAGGCTGTAGGTGACCTGCCCGAGCCCGTGACCCACGGGGATCCAGGTCACGTCGTAGCTGATGACCAGGGCGAGGGGCACCGGAAAGCCGGCGAGGGCGCGGGAGCTTGGGGAGACGTCGGAGGGGCCGGGGTGGTCGGAGGGGGCGGAGTGACCGGAGGGGGCGGAGGTTCCGCCGCCCTCCCCGGCCGGGGCCGTGTACTGGGCGCCGAAGTCCAGACTCGCCGTGAGATCCGGGACGGTCACGATCTGGTGCACCTGGTACTGCTGGGTGGCCACATTGGACGGCAGCAGGGTCTCGCAGCCGTCCTGCCCGATGAGTTCGGCCGGTACGTACGCGAAGGAGCCCGGCGAGAGGTACCAGTCGAGGAGCGAGGGCGACTGCATCGCGGGGAAGCCGGTGGCCGAGCCGGTGAAGACACCGTCGCGATCCACGCCGAGCCGCAGGACCAGCGCCTGCGCCCGCTCGTCGGCCTCGGCCAGGACGTCCACCGCGCTCTGCAGCGGACCGCCGAGGTACAGCCACACATGGGCGAGCCGCACCTCGGCGGTGGAGCCGTCGGGCCGCTCCGCCAGTTGCAGCGCCTGCCGCCACAGCGGCGCCAGGTCCCACGAGAGGTACCCGGCGTGGTCACTGCCGAGCAAACCCAACGGAATGCGGGCCGTTCCCCCGGCACGGGCGGCAGCCCCCACCTCACCGCCGGGGCCTTCCTCCAAAACGGTCAGCTGGGCTTCCAGAAATGCCAGCGCCCCGGATACGGGGCCGCCGGTCCTGTTGTCGGAGAGAAACACACAGCAGCGGGCCGGGCCACCGGTGTCGTCGGTCGGAAGTGCGATGTCCATGGTTCCCCCATCGACTTCGCGCCTGAAAAGGGAGCCGCGGCCACAACGGCGGGCGGTCAGGCGATGAGAGGAAGCTAACCCACGGAGGCTCGATCAAATCTCGAACTTCTTGTGGAGTATTCGGACAGGGCGTGCCGGCCGTGACCCGGCTGCGCAGCGGAAAGGCTGAGAACAGGCCAATGCGCGGCGCACCAACTGACGCCCGTCCGGGCGCTATTCCGCTGCTGAGAGGTAGGGCTGGAATGCCTTCCGGATGACGTCGGGCATCTCCTTCTTGCCGCCGGCCACGGCGTCGGTGAACACATGCCGCACTTCACCGTCCGCGATGAGCCGTTCGCCGACCTTGAATCTCGGGGAGACGATCATGCTCGTCGTTCCGAGATGGGTGAGGGGCATCTCGATGTCGAGCACTTCGTCGAAACGTGCCCCCTGGCGATAGCGAATCCGCGCTTCTGCCACCACCAGATCGGCACCCTCCGCGAGCATGGCGGCATAGCCCCCCGCGGCTTCCCGCCACAACTCCGTGACGGCGACGTCGTAATAGAAGAGATAGTGGCCGTTGAACACCACGTTCTGCTGGTCGCACTCGCTGTAGCGCACCCGCAGCCGGTGCGTGAAGAGCTTGGTCATGGGCGAGATCGTAGCCACCTCTCGCACGGACGATCGAGGTGCGGAGTCGCCCCTCTTCGGACCGCCGCCGTTCAGGCAGGCAGCCAGCCGGCTCGGACGGATCCGCCCGCATGCGAGCGGGACTTGACCTTCACACTAATGGGAAGGTTTCAGCATCCCCTCATGCGAAGCACAAAGCTACCCACTGATACCGCCACACCCTCAGCGCTCGCTCCTGACGAGTCATCAACTACGCGCGATGGTCTGCCGATCGGCGCGCTGCTCGCGCTGGCCATCGCGGTGTTCCTCACCAGTCTCACCGAGACCCTGCCTGCCGGGCTGCTGCCCGCGATGAGCGCCGGCCTGCACACGAGCGAGTCGGCGACCGGCCAGACGGTGACCATCTACGCGCTCGGCACGGTGCTCACGGCGATCCCACTGTCCACCGCCACCGCCGGCTGGCGCCGCAAGCGCCTGTTGCTGACGGCCATGGCCGGTTTCGCCGTCGCCAACACCGTTACCGCGTGGTCGGCGAACTACCCGCTGACCCTCGTCGCCCGGTTCGTCGCCGGCGTGGCCGCCGGGCTGGCCTGGGCCCTGCTGGCCGGTTACGCACGCCGGATGGTCGCCCCTCACCAGGAGGGCCGGGCCATCGCGATCGCCATGGCGGGCATTCCCGTCGCACTGTCCCTGGGTGTCCCGGCCGGCACCTTCCTGGGCCAGGTGGTCTCCTGGCAGGCTGCCTTCCTCGCCATGACCGCCCTGACCTTGGTGTTGCTGGTCTGGATCGTCGTCGCCGTGCCCGACTACCCGGGCCAGAGGACCGGCGGCAAGCTCCCCATGCGCCGGACCCTGCGCGTCCCGGGTGTGGCCCCGGTGCTGTTCGTCACCCTCGTCTTCGTTCTGGCGCACACCATCCTCTACGCCTATATCGCCACCTTCCTCCACCACATCGGCCTCGGCGGCCGGACCGACGCGGTTCTGCTGGTCTTCGGCATCGCCTCGTTGGCCGGCATCTGGATCGTCGGCACCCTCATCCACGGCCACTTGCGCACCTTGACCCTCGCCAGCGCCGTGCTGGTCGGCGTCGCCGCCGCGGTCCTGGGCGCGTTCTCCGGCAGCCACGCGCTGGTGTACGTCGCCGCCGCTCTGTGGGGCCTGGGCTGGGGCGGCGTTCCCACCCTGTTGCAGACCGCCGCAGGCCAAGCCGGTGGCGGGGCGGCCGATGCCGCCCAGGCCATGCTGGTGACCCTGTGGAACGCGGCGATGGCCGCCGGCGGCATCATCGGCGGCCTCCTCCTACAGGCCGTCGGAGCCGACGCCTTCCCCTGGACCGTCCTGGCCCTCCTCGTCCCGGTCCTCGTCGTCGTACTGACCGCCCGGGCACATGGCTTCCCGGCCCGGCCCAACGGCGCACGGCCGTGATCCGCGTGTGATCAACCCCCCGTAATCTCCACTTGAACTGGGGATTCGCAGGATGCATGACCAAGACGGGGGAACACATGACATATCGGCGCGCGGCGATACCGGCACTGGTCGGCGCGGTGGTGCTCACGGCGCTTCTGTGGTGGGCGGGGACGAGCGCGCATGCGCTGCACCTGCCGGGCGCCACCAACGTCATCGGTGGCCCGGCCCCCGCCGAGTTGGAGCACTGGCTCGCCCCCTGGTCGTACGACCTCCCGTCCTCGGCCCAGCTCGGCGGCGAGCCGTCCGGCGGGGTCGGGGACTCAGCCCCGATCGACGCGGCCCGCTACCTCTCGCTGTACACCACCGCACTGCAGATCCGGTTCGGCACGGTCTTCGCCTTCTTCCTGCTCGGGGCGCTGCTCCTGGTCCGCAGGCTGCCGCCGGTGGGCGGCCGCGGCCGGACGGCGGCCGCGCTGCTCGCGATCTGGGCGTGGGGTGTGGTGGCCGGGACCCTGGCGGTGACCGTCTCGGCACCGTGGATGCTTGCCGCAGGAGGGCACGGCAGTTTCCGCTTCCTGCCCCATCTGGCGAGCGTGATCGGCTCCGGGCGGCAGATCCTGGTGGTGACCGCGCTGGTCGCGGCGGTGGCGACCGTGCTCGCCGCGCGGGCCACCGCCAACGGAGACGATCCGCGGCCGCCGGTGGAAGTCCCGGCGCGGGCCGCCCGCCTGGCCGCCACCGCCGGGACCGCGGTGATCGCCCTGTCCCTGGTGGTCCTCTCGTACCAGTCGGTCGCCGCCGCCCTCCAGACGATCTCCCCGAGCTACGGACTGTTCTCCGAAGCGGGCGACCTCCTGCGTCAGTGGCTGCTGCTCGGTGCCTGGACCGGCCCGGCAGGCACGCCCCTCGGTGACTGGCTCCTGTATCGCGCCGCCGATGTGCTGCTGCTCGCCGTGGTGTGGTGGGCCCTGCGGCGGCTGCCCGGACTGCTCACCCGCGTCACCGTCCCGGCGATGGCGGTCGGCGCGGTGTGCGCGACCGTGCTCGGCCTGCTGGCGAGCCAGCTGCTGCGGATGGCGACGGACGGGACCGGTCTGCGCTGGGGGCTGCTGCACCTGGCCACCGGCCTCGGTGACGGCGTCCCGGCCGCACTCACCTTCGGCCTGGTGGCGGGAGTCGTGGCTGCCGTGACGCTACGGCTGGCCGGGGGCCGTACGAAGACCGCCGACGCCACGGCCTCCGCCCAGGATCCCGGCCAGAAACCGGGCCAGGAGCCCGGCCAGGACCTCGCCGACGCCTAGACCACAGGTCTGGACCGCAGCACCGTACGGCCGTGCAGATACGAGGGAACTTTCGCGGGGGCGGCCGCCTCCTGGCGGGTGTAAGCGGCTTCTCGCACCCGGCGAAGGGATTTCCCACATGATCAGCAGCGACCGCCCCCTGCCCACACTCGAAGGGGCCGAGCACCGATGGGTGACGGTCCGTGGGGCACGACTGCACATCGCCGGGTTCGGCAGCGGCGAGCCCGTGGTGCTGCTGCACGGCTTCCCGCAGCACTGGTACGCGTGGCGCGCGCTCGTCCCGTTGCTCGCCGACGATCACCGGCTGATCTGCGTCGATCTGCGCGGCTTCGGCTGGTCGGAGCAGACCAGGCGCGGTTACGACACGGACGGACTCGGCGACGACGTACTCGCGCTGCTCGACGAGCTGAACCTCGACCGGGTGACGCTGGTCGGGCACAACTGGGGTGCCGGGGTGGGCTTCCGGCTCTGCCAGCGGGCCCCGGGGCGGTTCCGCGCCTTCCTGGCGCTGAACATGGCGCACCCGTGGACGCGTCACCGTGACGTCCTGCCGAATCTGTGGCGGATGTGGTTCACCGCCTTCCTTGAGTACCCGGTGGCCGGACGGCTGGTCCTTCGGCACTGGCCGGCCTTCACCCGGTACCTGCTGCGGCGCGCGGTCGCCGACCCGCGAGCCTGGCAGGACGCGGACCTCACGGAGTTCACGGCGGCGGCACAGACCTCGGCGCACGCCTGGCAGGCGATGTTCTGGCAGTACGTCGTACGGGACATTCCGGCGGGCTTCCGGGGCACCCACCGTCGCCAGCGGCTGACCGTCCCGACGTTCGTGCTGGTCGGCGAGCACGACCCGGTGATCCCGCCGGCCCTGCTGCGCGGTGAGCCCCACGCGGACGACCTGACCGTCAGGATCGTGCCGGGCGCCGGACACCATCTGCACGAGGAGCGGCCGATGCTGGTGGCCGAGGCCCTGCGGGAGCTCATCGCCAACGCGAGAGGACGGACCGGCTCGGAGGGCAAGGGCAGAGGGGAGACGCAGATGACCGGCCCAGGTGACATCGCTCCGTAACAGCGTCAGTTGACCGTCCGGCCGTCCCCGACGCCAGTACCTGCTGAGAGGTCAGCGCAGGGCGGCGCGGTGCTCCACCGCGCGGAAGAAGGCTCGTGTGCGGCGCTTCCCGAGCAGGCTGCGGTAGACGCGCTGCACCGGGCCCAGGGCGGCTGGACGCGCCGCCCCGCACACGGCGAGCCGCGTCCCGGCGCCGTCCGGCTCGGCGGCGATGCCCATCGTCACCAGGCGGGACTGCATCAGGCACCATCCGGTGCTCAGCCGCACGTCGAAGGGGCCGCGGGGGGGGCGGGGGGGCCAGGCCCCCGGCGCGGGGGGGTGGTGGTGTACGGGGGGGGGCGGCGAAAAAACCGCACAAGAGGATCAAATTAGGGAGCGGGCC
>NZ_JBEZMM010000072.1:0-29629 GCF_040652715.1 Streptomyces sp. NPDC048196
AAGGGCCCCGGGGGGAGGGGGAAGGGCCCCGGGGGGAGGGGGAAGGGCCCCGGGGGGAGGGGGAAGGGCCCCGGGGGGAGGGGGAAGGGCCCCGGGGGGAGGGGGAAGGGCCCCGGTCAGAGTTCCGGCCGCCCCGACCGGTCCGTGCAAGCCCCCGCCGGTCAAGGCCCCCAGACCGGCAAGGTCCCAAAGCCGGCGAGATCCCCAGGTCAGCAAGCCGCGCAGCCTGTCCCTGGATGCACCGGAGCGGCGCTGACCGCGGATGGATGCGCCGCAGAGGACGCTGCCCGTAGGCGGACGCGCCGCGGAGGGCACCAGCCGTGAATGCGCCGCGGAGGAGGCTGGCCGTTGGATGCCGCGGAGGGTGCTAGCCGTGGATGCCGCGGAGGGCCATGGCTACCGCTGCCTCTGTGATGTCGGTCGGGTCCTCGGCGGCGCCCAGTTCGATGCGGCGGACGGCGGCGTCGACGACGCCCTGGAGGAGCATCGCGGCGAGGCGGGGCTGTTCGTGGCCGAGGGCGGCGAGGGCTTCGACGATCATGGCGATGAGGCCGCCGTGTGCCGCGCGGATCTTCTCGCGTGCGCCGGCGTCCAGCTCGCCGGCGGAGATGGCGACGACGGCACGGTGGCGCCGGTCGCCGACCAAGGCGAGCTGCCGCCGGACGTACGCCTCGATCTTCGCCTCGGGGGTGTCGGCGCGCTTCATCGCCGTCTCCACCTCGGCGGCCCATACGGGAAAGTCGACCGCGCACAGCTCCTCGACGACGGCTGCGCGCGAGCGGAAGTACTCGTACACGGAGGAGCGCGCGAGTCCGGTGCGCTCGGCGAGGGCGGGGAAGGTCAGCGCTTCGGTTCCGCCTTCCGACAGCAAGGTGCGAGCGGCGTCCAACAGGGCGCCGCGCTGCATCGTCCGGTGCTCGGCCACGGAGGCCGCTCGAATCCTGGGCACGTCACCACTCTACGGATGGCGTGCCCGGCGTGGCACTCCGCATGGCGACACGGCGTCCCGGGAAGGGCGAGCGGTGGGGTCCGTGGCGACTGCGGGGCCGTGGCGACTCAGCAAGGGCTCGGCGGGGAGTCGGCAAGCGAATCGGCCATCGGCTCAGCGTGGGGCCCCACACCGGAGGACTCAGCGGCCGACGTCGGCGAGCTTGGCTCTGAGCTGCAGTACGGACTTGGTGTGGATCTGGCTGACCCTGCTCTCCGTGACTCCGAGGACGTTGCCGATCTCGGCGAGCGTGAGGCCCTCGTAGTAGTAGAGGGTGACCACGGTCTTCTCGCGTTCGGGCAGGGTGTTGATGGCCCGGGCGAGCAGCCGCCGGAGTTCGCGGTCCTCGGCGATCTCGACCGGGTTCTCAGCGGCAGTGTCCTCAAGGGTGTCCATCAGGCTGAGCCGTTCGCCGCCCTCGCCGCCGACGTGCAGCAGCTCTTCGAGGGCCACCACGTTCGCCAGGGACAGCTGGCTGAACACGGCGTGCAGCTCCTCCAGGGCGATGCCCATCTCCTCGGCGACTTCCGCCTCGGTCGGGGTTCGGCGCAGTTGCGCTTCGAGGGTGGCGTAGGCGCGCTCGACGGCGCGGGCCTTCTGGCGCACCGAACGGGGGATCCAGTCCAGGGCGCGCAGTTCGTCGATCATGGCGCCGCGGATGCGCGTGATGGCGTAGGTCTCGAATTTGATGGAGCGTTCGGGATCGAACTTCTCGATGGCGTCGATCAGTCCGAACACTCCGGAGGAGACGAAGTCGGCCTGTTCGACGTTGGGTGGCAGGCCGACGCTGACGCGGCCGGCGACGTACTTGACGAGCGGCGAGTAGTGCAGGATCAGCTGTTCCCGCAGCCGCCCGTCGCCGGATGACTTGTAGGAGCGCCACAGCTCGTCGAGTGAGGTGGGCGGGGCGGGGCGCACGCTGCCGCGTGCGGCGGGTGGTACTGCCGCACGGTCAGACCCGGAGGTGTGCTGGGGCATTCGTCGCCTTGAGCCGTTCTGCCGAGACGCGGGTGGATGGATGTGTGAGGGATGAATTGGATGTGAGCGTAGCGTGACCGGAGTGTTGCGGTCCGCGATGAGGGCGAGTTCGGGCGTGCGCAGATACGTTCCGCTGCCCGCACCTCAGGGTTACCTCGTACGGCGTGTCGACGCGTGCGTGCGATGCCGGGCGTGCGCCGGTGGCGAGCCGTGGGGGTGGACGCGGCGACGGGGTGGGCGGGATGCCGTATGCCCGTTGCGCACTATCGCTGTCGCGCCGCGGGTCGGACACGGGTACCGAAGCACGGCAAACCTGGATTCTGCGGTCATTCCCCTCACCCTTTCACCCGTTCGCCCCAGGTCAAGTACCGCCTCGCCGGGAACCCTCGGTCGTCTCGGCGCGTCGGGCCAACTCCCAGCCCTCACCGCACCTTTGAACGAATCCGAGGGACTGCAGCTCGAAGAGTTTGTTGTGGGTGAGGTCGCGGGATGTGCCGGCTTCCCGCGCGAGATGACCGGTGTCCGCGCTTCCGCGCGCGGGCAGTGCCTCCAGTACGCGGGTTGCGACCGGGTCGAGGAGGTCGCGGAGGTTGGTGGGTCCGCGCCGCTCGGGTGCGAGGTCGCCGATGCTGCCGACGAGTTCGATGACCTCGTCGGCGTCGGTGACCAGCGCCGCCTCGCCGCGCAGGAGTTGGTGCACTCCGGCGGACAGGCCGCTGGTGACGGGGCCGGGCATGCCCATCGTGAAGCGCCCGAGGGCGAGCGCCCGGCGGGCGGTGACGAGCGAACCGCTGCGGAGTTCGGCCTCCACGACGACGGTGCCCCGGGTGAGGGCGGCGATCACGCGGTTGCGCTGGACGAAGCGGCTGCGGGTGGGGTGGTCGCCGGGTGGTAACTCGGCGATGACCAGGCCCTGTTCGGCGATGCGGTCGATCAACTCGGTGTGGCCGCGCGGGTAGGCGTAGTCGACGCCGCAGGCGAGTACGGCGATGGTGGCGCCGTTGGCGGCCAATGCGCCGCGGTGCGCCGCGCCGTCGACGCCGTACGCGGCTCCGGATGTGATGGCCCAGCCGCGCTCCGCGAGTCCAGCGCTGAGGGTGGTGGCGAGGTGGGCGCCGTATTCGGTGCAGGCCCGGGCGCCGACGACGGCGACGGAGCGCAGGGCCCAGAGCCGGAGGTGGGCCCTGCCGCGCACCCAGAGGCCGATGGGGCGGCCGTCGCCGAGGTCGTCGAGCTGGCTGGGCCACTCCTCGTCGCCGGGGCAGAGGAACCGGCCGCCGAGTGCGGCGACGGCGGCGAGGTCTTCGGCGGGGCGGGCGCGGGCGGCGCGCATTCTCAGGCCGGCGAGCTTGGTCCGGCCGGCGCCCGGGGGCGGGGCCGCGTCCTCGTCGGTGAGGGCGTGCAGCAGGGCGACCGGGCCCATGTCGTTCAGCCAGCGGCCGGCGGTTTCGTCGCCCGGTTCGAGGATCCGGGTGAGGGCGGCGCGGGCGCTGCGCTGCGGTTCGTAGGGCGGGTGGGGTGGTTCGCCTCCCGTGAGGTGGGCCTGGGCGTCTCCCATGAGGTGGGCGTGTGCCTCGTGGTTCCGGTCGTGTGGGGTGCGGGCGGTGTTGCCGCCTGTGCGGGGGCCGGGGCGGGGTGCGGCGAAGCCCCATTCGTCGAGTCCGGTCATGGGTCCGTCAGTCCTGGTTCCGGGGGCCTGGTGGGTGGGTGGTTGCGGATTCGTGGGCGGTCCTGTCGGAGCTACCGCTGCCCACCGTGGTCAGGGCGCCGCGTCGTACGCCGGTGCGGAGTTCCAGGGCCCAGTTGACGTCTTCGCTGGTGGGGCGGTCGCGGCCGGCCAGGTCGGCGGCGGTCCAGGCGACGCGGAGGACGCGGTCGAGTCCGCGGGCGGTGAGGAGGCCGCATTCGAGGTCGCGTTCCGCCTGGGCGAGGGCGCCGGGGTCGGCCTGCCAGCGGGTGCGGAGCTCATGGCCGGGTACCTCGCTGTTGGTGTGCCAGGGGGTGCCGGCGAGGCGGGCCGCGGCGCGTTCGCGGGCGGCCCGTACGCGCTGTGCCACGGTCGCGCTGGATTCGGCGCCCCGGCTCAGTGCGATGAGCTCGGAGCGGGCGACCGGTTCCACGGCGATGCGCAGGTCGACCCGGTCCATCAGGGGGCCGGAGAGGCGGGCGCGGTAGCGGCGGATGGAGGAGGGGCGGCATTCGCAGCCGCCACTGAGGGTGCCGTGCCGTCCACAGGGGCACGGGTTGGCGGCGAGGGCCAGGAGGAAGCGGGCGGGCATGCGGAGCATGCCGGCGGCCCGGGCGACGACGACATGGCCGGATTCCAGGGGCTGGCGCAGTGCGTCGAGGACTTTGGGGCTGCATTCGGCGGCCTCGTCCACGAAGAGGACGCCGTGGTGGGCGAGGGATACCGCGCCGGGGCGGGGCAGTCCGGTGCCGCCGCCGACGAGGGAGGCCATGGTCGCGGAGTGGTGCGGGGCGCAGTAGGGCGGCCGGTCGACCAGCGGCTGTCCTGGCGGGAGGGTGCCGGCCACGGAGTGGACGGCGGTGACCTCCAGCGACTCCTTGGGGGTGAGGGGTGGCAGCAGGCCGGGGAGGCGTTCGGCGAGCATGGTTTTGCCGGCGCCGGGCGGGCCCTTGAAGAAGATGTGGTGCCGTCCGGCGGCGGCCACCTCCAAAGCACGGCGGGCGGTGTGCTGACCTGCGACATCGGCGAGGTCGGGGACGTGGTCGCCGCGCGGCAGGCCGGCGCCGGGGACGACCAGGCCGGCCAGCAGCGGGTCGGGGCGGCCCTCCTGCGGGGCGTCTTCCTCTTCGGGTACCGGTTCGTCGGCGAGGACGGCGATGAGCTGGCGCAGGCTGCGGACGCCGAGGACGGAGATGCCGGGGACGAGGGAGGCCTCGGCGACGGTCCGTTCGGGGACGACGACTTGGCGGTATCCGGCGTCGGCGGCGGCCAGTACGGCCGGGAGTACGCCGCGCACCGGCCTGACCCGGCCGTCCAGGCCGAGTTCGCCGATCATCATGAGGTCGGTGAGTTCACGGGGGTCGAGGCGCTCGGCGGCGCCCAGGACGGCGCAGGCGACGGCCAGGTCGAACCCGCTGCCGCCCTTGGGGACGGAGGCCGGGCTGAGGCCGACGGTGAGCTTCTTCTGGGGCCATTCGGCGCCGGAGTTCACGACGGCGGCGCGCACGCGGTCCCGGGATTCGATGAGGCTCTTGTCGGGGAGTCCGACGAGGGTGAAGGCAGCGACGCCGGGTTCCAGGTCGGCCTGGACCTCGACGACGACTCCTTCGACGCCGACCAGGGCGACCGAGCAGGTACGGGCGAATCCCATTCAGGCCACCCCTCGCACATGCTCGACGGACGGGGCGCCGCGGGTGGGCAGGACGACTCCGACGACGTCGATCCGGACGCCGCCGGGCGGTGGGCCGCCGTGGCGTGCCATCCAGCGTTCCGCGAGCGTGCGGAGCCGGGCGGTCTTCTCGGGGCGGACGGCGGCCATGGGGTGTTCGTACCGGCCGGCGCGGCGGGTTTTGACCTCGCAGATCACCAGGGCGTCGCCGTCGGCGGCGACGAGGTCGATCTCGCCCTCCCGGCAGCGCCAGTTGCGGGCCAGGATGCGCAGGCCGGCGTCGATGAGGTGCCGGGCGGCCAGGTCTTCGCCGTAGCGGCCGAGGGCGCGTCGCCGGACATCGGTGCGTGGGGGTGCGGTCGTTGCTGGGGGACGCCGCTTTCGAGTGGTCCCGGGCCGGGGCGGCGGTGCGGTCGCTTGGGGTTCAGCCCGTGCCGTCCTGGGTTTCGCCGGTGCCGAAAGTGTCCCCGGTGCCCCCGGTGTCGCAGGGGCCGTGTGTGGCGTGCGGATCGGGCGGGGCGTGGGCGGGGGCTGGGTGTCGGGTCCGGCCGGGTGCCGGGCGTGCGTGGCGTTCATCGGTACCACCTCCGGCACCGACTGTGACGCCCTCGCCCAGAACTATTGGATCTTGGTGGACAACCGGCTGGTTGTGGATAACTCGCTCACCCGGTCGGGTGAAGACGCCCGCACTCCCCCGCCCGCGCTCCCGCCCCACGCGGCCGCCCGGCGGTACCGGGCGTCACCTGCGTCAAGCGCGCCGATCAGCTGCCCGGAAGCTCCAGATCACTCTTGTTGAGCTCTTCGATGTTCACGTCCTTGAATGTGAGGACGCGTACCTGCTTGACGAATCGAGCCGGCCGGTACATGTCCCAGACCCAGGCGTCCGCCATCGAGACTTCGAAGAAGACCTCGCCCTGCACGGAGTGCACCTGCATCTCGTAGTCATTGGTGAGGTAGAAGCGACGCTCGGTCTCGATCACATATTTGAACAGCCCGACGACGTCGCGGTACTCCCGGTAGAGCTTCAGCTCCATCTCGGTCTCGTACTTTTCGAGGTCCTCGGCGCTCATGGCAGATCCCCTTCAGCCGTGCGTCCCCCTATTGTGCGTCAGGCCCGCTCGGTCTCCAGGAGCACCGGCGCACTCGGGGGCCCTTCGTCGAGCAGTGTGCGCAGCAGCTCGGCGAGTCTGGTCGGGTACACCGTCTCATGCGAGGCGGACAGTTCCTCCGAAGTCCACCACTTCAGTCCCGAGACGCTGCGTCGTTCCAGGGCCGTCTGCCCTCCCGTATGGGTGGCAGTGCGGTCCGTTCTCGCCAGGTAGTACCACTCGTCCTGTTCCCAGCGTCGACCGTCGAAGGGAAAGGCGCAGCGCCGCTTCCACAGGACGGGGCCGAGGACGACGCCGGTGATGCCGGTCTCCTCGGCGAGTTCCCGGCGGGCGGCCTCCTCGTGGGTCTCGTCGCCTTCCAGGCCGCCACCAGGGGTGAACCACCAGGTGTCGGTCGGGTCGTCCGGTTCGAAGCCGTGGAGCAGCAGAATCCGGTTGTCCGGGTCGAGGAGGACGACGCGGGAGACCTGGCGAACGGCGACGGCCGGCTCGGCCTCTGTCCTCAGCCCTTCCTCCGGGTTCGGCCGGTCAGGCACGTGTGCGCCCCTTGCGCCGGGCGATCGGGCCGTAGGCCGCGCCGCCGAGGATGAGGACCGCGCCGGCCACCACGACGAGCGTGATCGGCTGGATGGGGCCGGGCTGCGAGGTGCCGCCGGGGAGGGCCGAGAAGGCAGCCGGGCGCTGCATCACGCCGACGCTGCCGAGCGGCCAGGCGCGGGCGTCGACCCGGGCGGCGACGGCGCCGCGCGGCACCGAGCCGTGGTCGCCGTCCGTGAGGTGGACGCGGGAGTCGAGGGAGTCGCTGCGGTGGTCGCCGAGCAGGAAGAGCTGGCCGGTGGGCACCTTGGCCTTGAAGCCGACGGGTGAGGCGGGGCCGCTGCCCTGCAGATACGGTTCCTCGATGGGAATGCCGTTGACGGTCAGCCGGCCCTGCTTGGTGCAGCAGGCGACCCGGTCGCCGCCGACGCCGACGACGCGCTTGACCATCGGCAGGTCGCCCCACGCGGAGTCCTTGAAGACGACGATGTCGCCGCGGCGTATCTCGGAGCCGTTCACCTTCTCGGCGATGACCCGGGCCCCGGCCGCGATCGTCGGTGACATCGAATCGGTCGGCACCGTATAGGGGCGGTAGATCAGGGCCGCCCATACGAAGCCGCCGAGGAACAGCACACAGCCGGCGGCCACCGCGAGCCCGGACAGCACACTGCCCGCCGTCCGGCTGCGGCCGTCGGTCCTGCGTTCCGTACTGCTGCTCATCCCAGCGCTCCCACCCCGCAGGCCCGGCCCGCGTCGAAGATCCGGGACGGCACCTTACCTGGGGTTACGACCTGCGGTCAGCACCTGGGGCCGGGCCCGCGGTCCCGTTCCACGGACGTCCCCGTCCCCACCGAGCCAACCACCCCAGAGGGCCCTGTCCCAGGAGAAGCCTCCACCAGCCGCCGCAAAACGCCGCACGAGAAGTCTGCGCAGGTCTCCACGAGAACCCCCCGAAACGCCGACTGCCCGGGCATCGCCCGGGCAGTCACCACCGGACGGCACCCACAGGCACCATCCGGCCACACCTCTCGCTCTACTCTCGCTCGCCCTCCGGGCCACGCGCGGCGCCCACGGCCGCGGCCTGCCTGCGCCGCCGCCACAGCACCAGCGGTACCGCACCGGCCAGCCCGAGGGCCGCCGGAGCCGCCGCCATGGCCTTGTCGAGGCCGGGCTGGTCGAAGGTGTCCGGGACCGGCAGGGTCGCCCACCGGTTGACCGGCCAGGCGATGGTGAAGGCCCGGCCGACGACCTCGTCCTCCGAGACCGTGCCGCGCCCCTTGAGGTTCTGGTGGTAGCGGGAGTCGAGGGAGTCGTCGCGGTGGTCGCCCATCACCCAGATACGGCCCTTGGGCACGTGGATCGGGCCGAACGCGCGGTCACCGCACGGGGTGGCGCCGGGGAAGACGTACGAGCTTTCCTTCAGCGCCTTGCCGTTGACCTTGACCGGGCCGCTGCCGTGGCACTCGACGGTGTCGCCGCCGACCGCGATGACCCGCTTGATCAGGTCCTTCTCCTCGGCCGAGGGCATCAGCCCGATGAAGCTGAGGACCTTCTGCACGGGGTTGGGCTCGGGGGTCGGCGTTTCGTTCAGCCAGCCGCCCGGGTCGTGGAAGACGACGACCTCACCGCGCTGCGGTTTCGCGCCGAACCACGGGGTCAGCTTGTCGACCAGCACCCGGTCCCCGCGCTGCAGGGTGTCCTGCATCGAGTCGGACGGGATGGAGAACGCCTGGACCAGGAACGTCTTGATCAGCAGCGCGAGGAGCAGGGCGATCCCGATCAGAATCGGCAGCTCTTTCCAGAAGGCGCGCGGCTTCTTGCCCTTCTTCATGCTGCCGCCGGTCTCCTCACCCGCTGATCCGTCCGTCGCACCGGAGCCACCGGCCGGATCGGGCGCGCCGGCACCGTCCGGTTTGTCCAGGGCCACCGGGCCCTGGGACCGCGTCCGTGCCGCGGCCGGTGACTGCGGCCTGGACGGCTCTGACTCCGCTCGTGACTGTGCTGGTGACTGGGGCACGGAACTCGCCGCCGGCTGCGGGGTCTCACCGCGTCCTGCCGGCTCTTCGGGCTCTCCGGTTCCGGACCGCGCGCCGACCGCCAAGTCCCCCACGTCTGCTCCTCACTCCACGCACTCGCCCGCCCGTCAACCGGTGCAGGCCCACCACTCCCATAACGAGCGGGAGTTCCGCAGGGGTCGGGAGTACGGTCAAACTCTCGGGTGACAGCCTATGCGGCACATCCGCCGCGGACGCCTTGGCGCCCGGCGCGTCGCGCACCGTCCCGAACGTGTCCGGTTCTTCGAGGCGCCGCCAGTGGCTGAACGGCCAGGCGATCACCACTGCCCGGCCCACGACGTTGTCCTCCGAGACCGTGCCACGGTACGGCTCGTCCAGGTGGAAGCGCGAATCGGCGGAGTCCGAACGGTGGTCGCCCATCACGAAGATCCGCCCGGTGGGGACGTTGACGGTGAATTTGATCTGGGACGGCGGATTGCCCGGATGGATGTACGGCTCGGTGAGCGGGCTGCCGTTGACCGTCACCCGGCCCTGCTTGTCACAGCATTTGACGGTGTCGCCGCCGACCGCCACGACCCGCTTGATCAGGTCCTGCTCGTCGGCCGACGGCAGCAGCCCGATGAAGGTCATGGCGTCCTTGACCGGCTGGAAGGCGCCCCCGTCGTCGGTGGGCTGGTGCTGCTCGCCCTTGAGCCAGTTTCCGGGGTCCTTGAAGACCACGACGTCGCCGCGCTCCGGCTTGGAGCCGAACCAGGGGGTGAGCTTGTCGACCAGCACCCGGTCGCCGATCCTGATCGTCTGCTCCATGGAGCCGGACGGGATGACGAAGGCCTGGACGAGGAACGTCTTCAGTACGAGGGCGATGGCCAGCGCCACGCCGACCAGGATCGGGATTTCCTTCAGGTAGGAGCGCTGCCTGCGGCGTTTGATGCGCTTGGCCTGGCGGCGCCGTTCGGCCCGCCCGCCGGTCGCCGGGCGCCGTGGCGTGGCACCCGCGCCGGCTCGGCCCGCCGGGCCCGCCCCGGGCGCCGCGGCATCGCCGTACGCGCCGTCCCCCTCGCCGTACGCGCCGTCCCCCTCGCCGTACGCGCCACTGCCCTCGCCGTACGCGCCGCCCGGCCCGTGCCCACTCTCGTTGCCGCCCTGGCGCCCGTGCCGGGGGCGTCCGCGGCTACCCATGGGGGCCTGCCGGGGCCGGTATCCGGGCGAAGGAACCCGGTGTGTCGATCGTGCGCCAGCGGCTCACCGGCCAGGTGATCAGATCCGCCCGGCCGATGACCTCGTCGACCGGGACCGTGCCGCCGCCCGGTTCGCCGAGGTGATCGCGGGAATCGCTGGACCGTGCGCGGTGATCCCCCATGACCCAGAGCTTCCCTTCCGGCACCACGATGTCGAACTCCACCGAGGACGGCGCGTCCCCGGGGTGGAGGTAGCCCTCGTCGACGGGCTCACCGTTCACTTCGATCCGCCCCCGTTTGTCGCAGCAGGTCACATGGTCGCCGCCGATGCCGATCACGCGCTTGACGTAGTCGGTGTCGGCGGGCCGGGCCAGGCCCAGCGCCGCTCCGGCGCCGCGCAGCAGACCCGTGACGGGATTCTCCCCCTGCTCCCTGTGAACGAACGACCCGGTGCCGTCGAACACCACCACGTCGCCCCGCGCGGGCTCACTGCCGAAACGGTAAGCCAGCTTGTTGACCAGCACCCGGTCGCCGATCTGGAGGGTGTTCTCCATGGACGAGCTGGGGATCAGGAACGGTTGCGCGACGAAGGCGCTCAGCAGCAGGACGAAGGCCAGGCAGAGCGCGAGCAGGGTCACCGGCCGGTGGCGCAGCCCGGCGAGGCGGGCGGTGAAACGCGCGGAGCGCGACCCCTGCTCCGGCCCCGCGTCGGGGGTGGGAGAGGGGTCGCGCTCCGTGAGATGTGCGTCGGTGTCCATCGGGCCCTGAGCCTATCCGGCCGGATCCGGACACCCGGCGCGAGAGGGGCTTTGCGTTGCCGGGGCGCAAAAATTCGCGCTCCGGGTCGGCGCGGCTCAGCGCTCGCGCTTCTCCTTGATCTTGGCGGCCTTGCCGCGCAGCTCGCGGAGGTAGTACAGCTTGGCGCGACGGACGTCACCGCGGGTCACGACCTCGATCTTCTCGACGATCGGGGTGTGCACCGGGAAGGTGCGCTCGACGCCGACGGAGAAGCTGACCTTGCGGACCGTGAAGGTCTCGCGGACGCCCGAGCCCTGACGGCGGATGACGACGCCCTTGAACTGCTGCACACGGGAGCGGTTGCCCTCGATGACGCGGACGTGGACGTTGATCGTGTCACCGGGGCGGAAGGCCGGGATGTCGCTGCGCAGCGACGCGGAGTCGACGGTGTCGAGAAGGTGCATGACCCACTGCTTTCTTCGCTGATGCCACAGGTCATCAACGGAATATCGGTAAAGGATGCTTGGGATGCTGTTCCGTCGGGCGGGCGTCGTTCCCCCTGTGGCAGGGGCGCGCGCCGGACGCACACAACAGCGGCCTATTCTTCCACGGCCCCGGTCGTCCGCCCAAATCGGCCGTCCTCGCCGGGCGCCCAGCCCAGGGCGGCGAGGATCGCGCGGTCGTGTTTGTCGAACGCGGCGGGGTCGGCGCGCTCGATCAGATCGGGGCGGTTGCGGACGGTGCGGCGAAACGCCTGGTCCCGGCGCCAGCGGGCGATCTTGCCGTGGTGGCCGCTGAGCAGCACCTCGGGGATCGTACGGTCGCGCCACTCGGGAGGCTTGGTGTAGACGGGACCCTCCAGGAGGTCGGCCATCGGGCCGGGGGCGAAGGAGTCGTCCTGGTGGGAGGCGGCGTTGCCGAGGACTCCGGGCAGCAGCCGGGCCACCGCCTCGACCATGACCAGGACCGGGGCCTCGCCGCCGGCCAGGACGTAGTCGCCGATGGACACCTCGCGGACGTCGACGCGGTCGCCGTATTCCTCGATGACGCGGCGGTCGATGCCTTCGTAGCGGGCCGGGGTGAAGACCAGCCAGGGCTTGGTGGAGAGCTCCACGGCGAGCTGCTGGGTGAACGGCACGCCACTGGGGGTGGGGACGACGATGACCGGTTCGCCCTCGCCGGAGGTCAGGACGGCGTCCAGCGCCTCGCCCCAGGGTTCGGGCTTCATGACCATGCCGGGCCCGCCGCCGTAGGGGGTGTCGTCGACGGTGTGGTGCTTGTCGTGTGTCCACTGGCGCAGGTCGTGGACGCGCACGTCGAGCTGGCCCCGGGCGCGCGCCTTGCCGACCAGGGAGACGTTCAGCGGTTCGAGGTATTCGGGGAAGATCGTGACGACGTCGAGCCGCATCAGCTGTCCTCGCGGCCGGAGGCGATCTCGGCCTGGCTGTCGTCGAGGAGGCCGGCCGGCGGTTCGATGACGGCGCGCTGCTCCTCCAGGTCGATCTCCGGGACGATCTCGGCGACGAACGGGATCAGCACCTCGCTGCCGTCGGGGCGTTCGACGACCAGCAGGTCCTGGTAGGGCAGGTGGGAGATCTCGGAGATCCGGCCGACGGTGGTGCCGTCGCGGGTGACCACGTCGAGATCGATCAGCTGGTGGTCGTAGAACTCCTCCGGGTCCTCGGGGACCTCGTCGGGGTCGACCTCGGCGATCAGGAGGGTGTTGCGCAGCGCCTCGGCGGCGGTGCGGTCGGTGACGCCTTCGAAGCGCAGCAGCAGCCGGCCGCTGTGTACCCGGCCGGTCGCGATGGTCAGCGGTCCCACGGAGGACGGGTCGGTGGCCAGGACGGCGCCGGGCGCGAGCCGAAGCTCCGGCTCGTCGGTGCGCACCTCGACGGTGACCTCGCCCTTGATGCCGTGGGCGCGGCCGATCCGCGCCACTACCAACTGCACGCTTGTTTCTCCCTTGACGACGACTACGGGCCGGGGCGGGCCGAAGCCCTCCCCGGCCCGAGCCGGTGTTCAACGTGTCAGCGGACCTGGTCCACGTCGACGAGGTCGACGCGGATGCCGCGGCCGCCGATGGCGCCGACGACGGTCCGCAGCGCGCGGGCGGTGCGGCCGTTGCGGCCGATCACCTTGCCGAGGTCGTCGGGGTGGACCCGGACCTCCAGCACCCGCCCGCGGCGCAGGGTGCGCGAGGCTACCTGCACGTCATCGGGGTTGTCGACGATGCCCTTGACGAGGTGCTCGAGGGCTTCCTCGAGCATGCTCAGGCCTCGGAGGACTCGGAGGTGGACTCGGCCGCAGCCTCGTCCGCCTTCTTGTCAGTCTTCTTCGCCTTCGGGGTGATGGCCTCACCCTTCGGCTCGTCACCGGAAGCCTTGGCGGCGGCCTCGAACAGGGCGCGCTTGTCGGCCTTCGGCTCGGCCACCAGCAGCGGCGCCGGGGCGGGCTCGCCCTTGAACTTCTGCCAGTCGCCGGTCTTCTTCAGGATGGCGAGAACCGGCTCGGTCGGCTGGGCGCCGACGCTCAGCCAGTACTGCGCACGCTCGGAGTCGACCTCGATGCGCGAGGGGTTCTGCACCGGGTGGTACAGACCGATCTCCTCGATGGCCCGGCCGTCACGGCGGGTACGGGAGTCGGCAACGACGATGCGGTAGTGAGGCGAACGGATCTTGCCCAGACGCTTCAGCTTGATCTTGACTGCCACGGGAGTGGGTTCTCCTGGATTTGACGTGATTGGGCACGGCGAGCTGCCGCGTGGGGTTGCGGTACCCGAGTGCCCGATGGACGCGTCAGCCGGAGGAGAGAGGGGTCCTGTGCGACTGTCGAGTACAGCTAGCCATTGTGCCACACGCGTTTGGGTCAGCCGACCGCGGCCACCTCGGGGATCCGGAAGGGTTTGCCGCAGCCGCCGCAGACGATCGGCGCCTGCGCGAGGACGGACGGAACGACCCGGACATTGCGCCCGCAGTCGCAGACGGCCTTGACGCGGACGCCGCCTCCGGAGGAGCCGTGCCGGGCGGCCGGGCCCCGGAAGCTGCGGGCGGTGTCGGTGGCGGTCGCGGCCGAATGGGCCTTGAGGGCCCGGCCGAGCCGTTCGATGGTCGGGCGGTAGCGCCGTCTGGCTTCGGGGTTGAGCGTGACCAGCGAGAAGCCGCTGCTGGGGTGCGGCTCGTCGGCGTGGTCCAGGCCCAGTTCCTCGGCGATCGCCAGGAATCGGCGGTTGTGGTAGCGGCCTGCCCGGGAGGTGTCGCGGACGCCGCGGGCGGCGGCGATGCCGTGGACTGCCTCGTGGAGCAGCCGTTCGAAGGAGAGTTCGGCGCCGCAGGCGGACGAGGACTCTCCGATCAGGGACTCGGGCGCGGCCAGGTCCGGCAGCTCGGGGTGGTGCCGTTGAATGTCGGCCCACGCGAGCGCCAGCTCGGCGGCGAGAACAGGCGGTGTCGTGCTCACGTCGTAACAACGAGCCAGGGCGGCCCAGTGTTCCGATTCCGGGCCATCCCAAATAATTTGCACGTACCAGTCAGTTTCCGGCCATGCGCCGCGCTGGTGGGCGCCTACCCCGATCTGCGCAGAAGCCGCCCACCGGGCCGCAAGCCGGGACGTATCCCCGCGTATGCACCGGAGTGTCCGGAGACGGCCCGTGGAAGGCCCGTGGAAGGCCTCCGCGCGCACCCGGGTACGCCGCACGGCGTAACGACGCCCGGCCACTACGGAGAGCGCCGCGGCGATGCTACGGGGCCCACCTGTGCGTTCCCGCACCGGCCCGTACCCCACCGTAGGGCCGCGCGCGGGCGCCGGGCGAGGGCGCACGGAGGTGCGGAAGCGACCCCGGCGGGAACGCTGGCGTGGCGGAACGGCGCCGGCCGGGGCACCCTGGAACGGCGCTTCAGGGAGCGGCCCCGGCGCATACGGGGGCGCGCGGGAGACAACCCCGGCGCAACCCCTGGACGCCCGGACGGATGCGCAGTTGTCTGGGTTGCGGGGGCGCACCACGCGTGTTGACGGGGGCGATCGGTACGGCACAGGTTCGGTTCTCGGCGAATAGGGGCGCTATCGATGTCACCCACGCTCGTACGGCACCAGCTTCCGGACTCTGCTTCCCTGCGCTGTGAGGGCCCGCCCCTACCGGCCGGGTCGCGGGCGCGCGCCCGCGACTGGGCCGAGATCCAGGAAGGGATGCTGGTCCCCCTCTACGAAGCCGCGTACGACCGGCTGGGCGTCGGGCCGGGCACCCGGCTGCTCGGGCTCGGCTGTGGTTCCGGTCTGGCGCTGCTGCTGGCGGCGGGCCGCGGGGCGCAGGTCAGCGGGGTGGACGCGGACGAGTCCCGGCTGGAGCTGGCGCGCGAGCGGCTCACGCCGGACGGCATGCCGGAGCACACCCGGCTGGTCAGCGGCGGTCTGGAGGCGGCGGCGTCCGGGGACACCGCGTTCAACGTGGTCACCGCGTTCCATCCGGTGGGGTGTGTGAGCACCGTCGAGGGGCTGGCGGCGTCGCTGACCGCGGCGGCCGGGCTGGCCGAGCGGGGCAGCGCGGTGGTGCTGGGCGGCTGGGGTCCGGTGGAGCGCTGTGCCACGGCCGGGGTGCTGCGGGTGGCGCAGCGGCTGGCCGATGGCGGCGGGGACCGGGCGGCCGGGTCCGCGGGGTGGCAGCCCAGCGGCCGGGACGATCTGGAGGACCTGGCGGAGCGGGCCGGGCTGCGGCCGGACGGTTCGGGGCGGGTGGCCTGCCCGTTCGGGTACGCGGACCTGACGAGTGCGGTGCGCGGGCTGCTGTCGACGGGCGTGTTCGACGCGGCGCTGCGGGTGGCCGAGCAGCGTCAGGTGGAGAAGGAGCTCGCGGAGGCACTGCATCCGCATCAGCGTCCGGACGGGACGGTGTGGATGCCGAACGTCTTCCGTTATCTGATCGCGCGGACGCGGTAGCCGGCGCCCGGGCCGCGGCTGTCGATGCGCCGAGCCCCCGGCCACGAGGTGTGGCCGGGGGCTCGGCGCTGCGTACGGCGGGGTGCCGGGGCCGTCAGCCCATGAACTTCTTGAATTCCTCGGGGAGTTCGAAGTTCTTCGGGTCCTGGTCGGCCGGCGGCAGGCCGAGCGGGTTGCCGGCCTGGGCGGCCTCGCGGCGGGCGGCCGCGGCCTGCTCGTCGGCCTTGCGCTTCATCGGGTTGCCGCTCTTGCGCTTGCCCTTGGCCTGCTTGACCTGCTTCTTCTTGCGGGCGCCGCCTCCCATGCCGGGCATCCCCGGCATGCCCGGCATCCCGGGGATGCCCCCCTGGGCCATCTTCGACATCATCTTGCGGGCGTCGAAGAACCGCTCGACCAGGTTCTTGACCGTGCTGACGTCGACGCCGGAACCGCGGGCGATACGGGCGCGGCGGGAGCCGTTGATGATCGTCGGGTCCTGGCGCTCGGCCGGCGTCATGGACTTGATGACGGCGGCGGTGCGGTCGACCTCGCGCTCGTCGAGGTTGTTGATCTGGTCCTTCATCTGCCCCATGCCGGGCAGCATGCCGAGCAGCTTGGAGATGGAGCCCATCTTCCTGACCTGCTCCATCTGGGCCAGGAAGTCGTCGAGCGTGAACTCCTTGGGGCCCTTCGCCAGCTTGGCCGCCATCTTCTCGGCCTCTTGCTGGCTGAAGGTCTGCTCGGCCTTCTCGATCAGGCTGAGCATGTCGCCCATGCCGAGGATGCGGGACGCCATGCGGTCCGGGTGGAACGCGTCGAAGTCGTCCAGCTTCTCGCCGTTGGAGGCGAACATGATCTGCTTGCCGGTGACGTGCGCGACGGAGAGCGCGGCACCACCGCGGGCGTCGCCGTCCAGCTTGGAGAGCACCACGCCGTCGAAGCCGACGCCGTCGCGGAACGCCTCGGCAGTGTTGACCGCGTCCTGACCGATCATCGCGTCGACGACGAAGAGGACCTCGTCCGGGCCGACCGCGTCGCGGATGTCCGCGGCCTGCTGCATCATCTCGGCGTCGATGCCGAGGCGGCCGGCGGTGTCGACGATCACGACGTCGTGCTGCTTGGTCCGCGCGTGCTCGATCGAGTCCTTGGCGACCTGGACCGGGTCGCCGACGCCGTTGCCCGGCTCGGGGCCGTAGAAGGCGACGCCCGCGCGCTCGGAGACGACCTGGAGCTGGTTGACGGCATTGGGGCGCTGGAGGTCACAGGCGACCAGCAGCGGGGCGTGGCCCTGTCCCTTGAGCCAGCGGCCGAGCTTTCCGGCGAGGGTGGTCTTACCGGCACCCTGGAGGCCGGCGAGCATGATCACGGTGGGCGGCTGCTTGGCGAAGCGGAGCCGGCGGGTCTCGCCGCCGAGGATGCCGATGAGCTCCTCGTTGACGATCTTGATGACCTGCTGGGCCGGGTTCAGCGCCTGGGAGACCTCGGAGCCGAGGGCGCGCTCCTTGACCTGCTTGATGAAGGCCCGGACGACGGGGAGGGCGACATCCGCCTCAAGGAGAGCGATGCGGATCTCGCGCGCCGTGGCGTCGATGTCCGCCTCGCTCAGGCGTCCCTTGCCCCGGAGGTTTTTGAAAGTACTCGCCAAGCGGTCGGAAAGCGTATCGAACACGGCGGTCGTCGATCCTCGGGGTCGGGGGCGGGTGCGGTCAGTCGGCTTCTAGGGTATCGGGCCCGGCAAGCGAACCGTTCCTGCCCTGTTTCCCGCGCCGTTACGGGGCGGGAGGGCCCGGCCGCTCCCCCGCCCGGTCCGTGCGGCTACTGCAGCGCCGCCTCCACCGCCGCCGCGACCTCGTGGGCCGCCGCGTCGGTCAGGGGTGCGCCGTCGGTGCTGGTGACGTAGAAGGCGTCGACCGCGTCCGCGCCCAGGGTGCTGATGTGGGCGCTGCGGACGGCCACCCGGGCGGTCTCCAGGGCCCGGCCGATGCGGTGCAGCAGGCCGTGCGCGTCGTGGGCGCGGACCTCGATGACGGTGGCGGTGCGGGAGCTGCCGGCGGCGACGGTGACCCGGGGTGGCGGGGCGTGTACGGCACGGGCCCGGCGGGCGTAGGCGCGTTCGCGTTCGGCGAGCCGGGCCGGGACGTCGAGGGAGCCGTCCAGGGCGCGGACCAGGTCGGCGCGCAGCCGGTCGGCCTCGGGCAGCGAGCCGTATTCGGCGGCCACCCGCCAGCTGAGCAGCAGCACCGGGCCGTCGCCAATCGGGTCCAGGAGCTGCAGGTCGGCGGCGCGCACGGCGAGCCGGTGCAGGGCCAGCACCCCGGCGGCGGCGGGCAACACGCCCGGCTGGTCGGGGACGGCGATCAGCAGCTCGACGCCGACCGGTTCCGGGCCGTCCGTCGCGGGTGCGTCCTCGGCGGGGGGTTCGGCGCGGGTGCGCAGCGCGAGGACCGGGCCGCCGGTGCGTCCGGCCTCCATGGCCAGCCGTTCCTGTTCGGCGGTCGGCCCCTCGGCGCCGCGCGGTTCCGCCTCGGGTTCCCCGGCGAGCCGTGCCGCGACCCGTTTCACCAGGTCGGCGACGAGTCCGCCGCGCCAGGCGCTCCAGGCGGCGGGCCCGGTGGCCAGTGCGTCGGCCTCGGTGAGGGCGTGCAGGAGTTCCAGGGTGCGGGTGGTGCCGACGGCGTCGGCGACCGCGCCGACGGTCTCCGGGTCGTCCAGATCGCGCCGGGTGGCGGTCTCGACGAGCAGCAGGTGGTGGCGGACGAGGGTGGCGATCACCGCGGTGTCGCGGGCGTCGAAGCCGAGCCGGGCGGCCATGTCGCGGGCGATGGTCTCGCCGGCCACCGAGTGGTCGCCGGGCCAGCCCTTGCCGATGTCGTGCAGCAGCGCGGCGACCAGCAGCAGGTCGGGGCGGTGCACCCGGCGGGTGAGCGCGGCGGCCCGTACGGCGGTCTCGACCAGGTGGCGGTCGACGGTCCAGGTGTGGACGGGGTTGCGCTGCGGGCGGCAGCGGACCCGCTCCCAGTCGGGCAGCAGCCGGGTGATGACGCCCTCGGCCTCCAGCGCCTCCCATACGGGCACCGTGGGCGCGCCCGCGCCGAGCAGCGTGACCAGCTGTTCCGTGGCCTCGGCCGGCCAGGGCTCGGGCAGCGGCCGGCCGGCGAGGGCGGTGGCGCAGCGGCGGATCGCGGCGGTGGCCAGGGGCAGGCCGGCCTGGGCGGCGGCGGCCGCGGCGCGCAGGACCAGCACCGGGTCGCGTTCGGGGCGGGCGGTGCGGGCCAGTACCGCTTCGCCGTCGAGTTCGACGACGCCCTCGGCGAGCGGTGAGCGCTCCCCCTTGGCGGCGGTGCGGCCGGTCAGCAGGCCGCGCAGGACGGGCTTGACGGCGCGGGCGCGCAGCACCCGGCCGACCTCGCGCCAGGTGACGTCGGCGGCGTAGGAGACGGTGCGGGCGGCTTCGTAGGTCTGGCGGAGCAGGGCGTCCGCGTCGAGCACCCCGAGGGCGGCGGCGACCTGGTCCTGTTCCTGGAGGGAGAGCCGGTCGGTGGCGCGCCCGGTGGTGAGGTGGAGCGCGTCGCGGGTGTCGAGGAGGAGGGTGCGGGCGGCTTCCAGGCCGCCGCGGGGTGCGTCGGCGAGCCAGGAGGCGGCGACCGCCCGGAGTGCGGTGGCGTCGCGCAGCCCGCCCCGGGCCTCCTTGAGGTCCGGTTCGAGGAGGTACTGCAGTTCGCCCTGGCGCTCGGCGCGCTCCTGGCACAGGGCGTGCAGCTCCGGCAGCCGCTTGGGGGCGCTCTCGCGCCAGTCGGCATACGCCGCGGAGCGCAGCCGGGCGCTCAGTTCCGCGTCGCCGGCCAGGTGGCGGGCGTCGAGCAGCCCCAGTTGCACCTTGAGGTCCTCGCGGGCGGCCCGGCGGGCCTCGGCGGGGGTGCGGACGGAGTGGTCGAGGGCCATGCCGAGGTCCCAGACGGGGTACCAGAGCCGGTCGGCGAGCGCGGCCAGGGCGCGCGGGTCGGCGCGTCCGTCGTGGAGCAGGAGCAGGTCGAGGTCGCTGCGGGGGGAGAGTTCGCCGCGGCCGTAGCCGCCGACCGCGACCAGTGCGGTGCCGGACAGACCGGCGGCGGTGGCGTGCCGGGTCAGCAGGCCGGCCAGCCACTCGTCGGTGAGCCGGGCGAGGGCGGCGCGGCGGTCGGGTCCGGTGGTCTGCTCGTCCTGGAGGAGCCGCACCCGGGCCGCGGGGTACCCGCCGCCGTCCGCGGGCCCGCCGTCCCCTCCGGGTGCTGTGGCCGGTCCTGTCGTGCCCTCGACGCTGTCGGTCAACTCGCGCGCTCCTTGGTCGTGTTGTCCCCCGCCTGCCCCGTGGCCCCCGCCGTACGCCGGGGCGCTGCCCCGCGTGTCCTCGGCCCGTCCCGTATGCCCGGTCCGGGCCGAGGCCGGGCGGGCGGCCCTGCGCCGCGCTGGCGGCGGACGGCCGGCCGTCCCGGGTGCGTCAGAGCGCGTCCGGCCCCCGCTCGCCGGTGCGGACGCGCACCGCGTCGTCGACCGGGATGCTCCAGACCTTGCCGTCGCCGATCTTTCCGGTGCGGGCCGCCTTGACGACGATGTCGACGAGTTCCTCGGCGTCCGCGTCCTCGACGAGCACCTCGATCCGGATCTTGGGGACCAGGTCGACGGTGTACTCGGCGCCGCGGTACACCTCCGTGTGCCCGCGCTGCCGGCCGTAGCCGCTGGCCTCGGTGACGGTCAGACCGTGCACCCCGAATGCCTGCAGGGCGTTCTTCACCTCGTCCAGCCGGTGCGGCTTGATTACTGCCGTGATGAGCTTCACGCGTCCACCTTCTTCGTCAGGGCCTCGCCGAGTGCCGGTCCCTTGCGGGCCGCGGTACCGCCGCCCGCGCCGGTGAAGTCGTACGCGGTCTCCGCGTGCGCGGCCTGGTCGATACCGGAGATCTCCTCGTCCTCGCTGACCCGGAAGCCCATCACCAGGTCGATGACCTTGGCAAGGACGTAGCTGACCACGAGGGAGTAGAGGAGTACGCAGACCACTCCGACGGTCTGCTTGCCGAGCTGTTCGAAGCCGCCGCCGTAGAACAGGCCCTTGGCCTTGCTCTGCACCCCGCCGGTGGCGAACAGGCCGATCAGCAGGGAGCCGGTGACGCCGCCGACGAGGTGCACGCCGATCACGTCGAGGGAGTCGTCGTAGCCGAACTTGTACTTCAGGTTGACGGCCATCGCGCACAGCACACCGGCGATCACGCCGACCGCGATGGCGCCGAGCGGGCTGACGCAGCCGCAGGCCGGGGTGATGGCGACCAGTCCGGCGACCGCGCCGGAGGCCGCGCCGAGGGTGGTGAAGGAGCCGTGCCGGAGCTTTTCGTACGCGAGCCAGCCGAGCATCGCGGCGGCGGTGGCGACCTGGGTGTTGACGAAGGCGACCGCTCCGACGCCGTCGTCGTTGCCGAGCCAGGAGCCGGCGTTGAAGCCGAACCAGCCGAACCACAGCAGGCCCGCGCCGAGCATCACCAGCGGCAGGCTGTGCGGCCGCATCGGGTCCTTCTTGAAGCCGATCCGCTTGCCGACGACGAGGATGACGCCGAGTGCCGCGGCACCGGCGTTGATGTGGACGGCCGTACCGCCGGCGAAGTCGATCACGCCCAGGTCGAAGAGCCAGCCGCCCTCGGCCCATACCCAGTGGGCGACGGGGAAGTAGACGACGGTCACCCACAGGGCGATGAACAGCGCCCAGGCGGTGAACTTCACCCGGTCCGCGAGCGCACCGCTGATCAGCGCGGGCGTGATGATCGCGAACATCAGCTGGAAGACCGCGAAGACGTAGATCGGGATGGTGGTGGCCCCCCACAGCTGGGTCAGGCCGATGCCGCTGAGGCCGGCGAACGAGCCGTTCCAGCCGAGGAAGCCGCCGGCGTCGTTGCCGAAGGCGAGGCCGAAGCCGTACAGGACCCACAGGATCGTGACGATGCCCAGGCTGATGAAGCTCATCATCAGCATGTTGAGCACGCTCTTGACCCGGACCATGCCGCCGTAGAAGAAGGCGAGCCCGGGGGTCATGATCATCACCAGTGCGGAGCAGATCAGCATGAACCCGGTGTTGGCCGGGCTGAGCGTCACCTTGTCTGCCGCGATCGTCAGGATGCCTGGGGGCATCGGCGTCTCCTCGTCGTCGATGCGGCCCGTGCGGGCGTGTTTCTGGTGGGCCGACTTCGCGATGAGGTTGTCGCAGGGTGGTTTCGGCCAAACCTTGCCGGTGTTTCACCGCAGTGACGAACACCGCCGCCGTGTTACGCCCCGGTGAACTCCGCGATCGCCCCCGCATTCACCCGTTCAGCCGTAAGAAACGCGCCACGCCACCGCACCCCTTCCCCTGAGCAGGCCGGCGCCACGAGCAACGGCCTCCGCGGAAGCGGCGTCGGCCTGGGGGGCACAAGCGAAGCCGGCCGCGGTCCGCCGCCCGCGTGACCTGGCAGGGGGGAGCCGAGTCGGGGTGTACGGGGCGGTGGCCGCGGCCGGTGTTCTGGGGGCGGGGCCGGTCAGACGGCCTCCGCGGTTTCCGGGAGGGAGCGGGCGAGGTCGTCGCTGAGCCGGATGATCTCGGCGACCTCGCCGAATTCCCGGGCGGCGGTGTCGACGGTCTTCCGCAGCCGGGTGTTGACCCGCTCGGAGCGGACCTGCCGGGCGAACGGGATGGCCTTCTGCGCCATCTCCGCGCAGGCCACCGGCTCCTTCTGCAGCAGCCGTACGGTCGCCATCCCGATGAGGTTGAGCGCGTAGGACCGCTGGTGCTCGGGGTCCTTGCCGAACAGCTCCACGGCCCGCTGCATGACGGGCTCGGCGAGCGAGGCGTACGTGGGGCTGCGGCCGGCGACGTAGGCCAGGTCGCGGTAGGAGTGGGCGTTCTCGGCGTTCAGCTCGGCCTCGGAGAAGAAGCGGATCCAGTCCGGCTCGGGCTCGCCGGGCGTGATGTCGGAGTAGGTGTCCTCGGCCATCCGCACGGCCCGTTTGACCTTGCTGGGCTGGCCCATCCCGGCGTAGGCGCGGGCCTCCATCGCATACAACATGGCCTGGGTGCGCGGGGTGGCGGTCTCCCGGCTGCCGTACTGGGCGAGGTGGATGAGCTCCAGGGCGTCGTCGGGCCGGCCGAGATGGATCATCTGGCGGCTCATGCTGGAGAGGATGTACGAGCCCAGCGGGCGGTCGCCGGCCTCCTTGGCGGCGTGCAGCGCCAGCACGAAGTACTTCTGCGCGGTCGGCTGCAGCCCGATGTCGTAGCTCATCCAGCCGGCCAGCTCGGCGAGCTCGGCGGCGACCTTGAAGAGCCGCTTGGTGACCGGCTCCGGGTGCGTCTCCTGGAGGAGGTCGGTGACCTCGTGGAGCTGGCCGACGACGGCCTTGCGCCGCAGTCCGCCGCCGCACTGGGCGTCCCACTGGCGGAACATCGCGGTGGTCGCCTCCAGCAGGTCCAGCTCGGGCTTGGAGAGCCGGACCGGCCGCCGGGCGCGGTCCGGCTGCGGGTCGGCGCCGCCCGCGGACGCCGGTACCGGCACCAGCCAGCGCTGCATCGGCTCGATGAGGCTGGGTCCGGCGGCGAGCATGAGCGACGTGCCGAGGAAGCCGCGGCGGGCGAGCATCAGGTCGCTGCGGGAGAACTCGCTGATGAGGTTGACCGTCTGGGTCCCGGCCCAGGGCAGGTCCACGCCGGAGACGGACGGCGACTGGTGCGCGGAGCGCAGGCCCAGCTCCTCGATGCCGACGACGCAGCCGAAGCGCTCGGAGAACAGCTCGGACAGGATCCGGGGGATGGGCTCGCGCGGCTGCTCGCCGTCGAGCCACCGGCGCACCCGGGAGGTGTCGGTGCTGATGTGGTGTGCGCCCATCTGCCGTGCGCGGCGGTTGACCTGGCGGGCGAGCTCGCCCTTGGACCAGCCGCTGCGCATGAACCACGAACCCAACTGCGCGTTGGGCTTCTTGACGGCGTCGGTGCCGCCCGTGCCGCCGTTGCCGCCCACTGGAAGCCCCCATCCCGATTGCTGCTTGGTGCCTGGTGCGTGCTCGGTGCGTTGCCTGCTGCCTGGTGCCGTCGTGCGAACCGCCCCCGGGCGGCGGTCCGTTGCGACGCCAGTCCGGGGTACATCTACCCGATCACGGATTCCGGCCACACCTTTTGGCCTGTGCTCGACCGGTGCGTTGCCACCGGCATACCCGTGCGAACGATGCCTCTCCGGGGTTCAGACACTGAAAGTAATCCTACGATCACGCCCCCCGCGAGGGCGATCGCGGAAACGCCACCATTCGCCACCCCTTCGAATGAACTCCGGGCGCTGCTCTCGCGATTGACTTGACACAGGTCGAGCACGTCCGGGCGGAACGAAGCGCGCAGCGGCTCCCGCGGCACTGCGCACCACCCGGTGCACCACGACGCGCCACCGGCCCCGCGGACCGTGGACGGAGCGTGCAGGGCGCCCGTCGTCAACCCACCGACTCGTAACCACTGCCAGGCACCACCCGTTGGAGGGGGTATGGGCTTCACGATCGGCGGTATCCGGGAGAGGCGTTCCGTCTCCCGGCGCCGCGCCCGCTCGACCGAGATCACGGCGGTGGCGGAGTACACCGGGCTGTGGGGCTGGGACGTCGTGCCCGGTGCCCGGGCGGCCCGCACCGCCGGCGGCCGTCCGGACTGTTCGTGCGGCGCACCCGAGTGCCCCGCGCCCGGTGCCCATCCGCTGGAGTTCGCCGGGGAGCTGGCGGCCGGGGCCACGCTGGAGAAGGCCGCCGCGGCCTGGGCGGAGACGCCGGGGGCCGCGGTCCTGCTGCCGGTGGGCCGGTCCTTCGACGTGCTCGACGTACCGGAGGCCGCGGGCCGCCACGCGCTGGCGCGGCTGGAGCGGATGGGGCTGCCGCTCGGCCCCGTCGCGCTGCCCCCGACCGGCCGGGCGCTGTTCTTCGTCGCCCCGGGCGCGGCCGCCGAGCTCCCCGATCTGCTCTACCGGACGGGCTGGGACGACGCCGCGCTCGATCTGCGGGCGCTCGGGCCCGGGGCCCATGTCACCGCGCCGCCGTCCGACCACGGCGGGCTGGGCCCGATGCGCTGGCTGCGCCCGCCGGCCCTGGAGACCGCGGGCCGGCCCCCGCAGGCCCGGCTGGTGCTGGGGACGCTGGCCTATGTGTGCCACCGCGCGCCGCTGTACGGCTGAGCCGCGGCGGCCGGCGCGCGGCGGCATCCGGTGCGGGCCGGACATGCGGAGCGCCCCGGTGCGGCCGGCCGTGGAGCCGGGCCCGCGTACCGGGGCGCTGCGAGGTCCGCACGGACGGGCGCGCTAGTCGCCGATAAGCGCATCCACGAACGCCTTCGGCTCGAACGGCGCCAGGTCGTCCGCGCCCTCGCCCAGGCCGACCAGCTTGACCGGGACGCCCAGCTCGCGCTGGACGGCGACGATGATGCCGCCCTTGGCGGTGCCGTCGAGCTTGGTGAGGACCACGCCGGTGATGTCCACGACCTCGGCGAAGACCCGGGCCTGGACCAGGCCGTTCTGGCCGGTGGTGGCGTCCAGGACGAGCAGCACCTCGCCGACCGGGCCGTGCTTCTCGACGACCCGCTTGACCTTGCCGAGCTCGTCCATCAGACCGGTCTTGGTGTGCAGCCGGCCGGCGGTGTCGATCAGGACGACGTCGGCGGCTTCGGCGATGCCTTCCTTGACCGCGTCGTAGGCGACGGAGGCGGGGTCGCCGGCCTCGGGGCCGCGGACCGTACGCGCGCCGACCCGCTCGCCCCAGGTCTGCAGCTGGTCGGCGGCGGCGGCGCGGAAGGTGTCGGCGGCGCCGAGGACGACGGACTTGCCGTCGGCGACCAGGACGCGGGCGAGCTTGCCGGTGGTGGTGGTCTTGCCGGTGCCGTTGACGCCGACGACCATCACGACGCCGGGGATCTCGTCGCCGCCGTTGCCGATGCCGTTGGCGGTGTGGACGGTCCGGTCGAGGTCCGGGCCGATCAGCGCGAGCAGTTCCTCGCGGAGGAGTTCGCGCAGGTCGTCGGGGGTGCGGGTGCCGAGGACCTTGACCCGCTCGCGCAGCCGCTCGACGAGCTCCTGGGTGGGGGCGACGCCGACGTCGGCGGTGAGGAGGATGTCCTCGACCTCCTCCCAGGTGTCCTCGTCGAGGTGCTCGCGGGAGAGCAGGCTCAGCAGGCCCTTGCCGAGGGTGTTCTGCGAGCGGGAGAGCCGGGCGCGCAGCCGGACCAGCCGGCCGGCGGTGGGCTCGGGGACCTCGACGGGGGGCGCGGCGGGCGCCTCGGGCTCGGCGGCCGGTGCCTCGGCCGCGGGGGCCTCGGCGGTGGGCAGCGTGACGTCCTCGACGGTGCGACGTTCTTCGTCGCTGGGGGCTTCGGCCTCCTCGCCGACGTGCGGTTCGGCGGGGGGCGCGGTGACGGAGGGCTGGGGGGTGGCCGGCGGGGGCGGCGGCAGCTGCTTCTTCTTGCGGCCGCTGACGACGAGCCCGCTGATCGCGCCGAGCACGACCACGGCGATGACTACAGCAAGGATGACGTATTCCATAACCCCTCCAGTATCAGCCACGCCCCGTCTGCGGGGGCCTCCCGCGCCGCATTCCGGCTCCCGTCCGGACCGGCCCGGAGGCTGGTCGCCGGGGTGCGACTGGACGCTTCGACGAGTGTGGGTGACACTCGACGTCGTCGAGGGATCCAACGGTGCAGAGTGGCAGAAGTTGGATCAAAGTACGATGGTGGACGGCCGCGCAACGCGCGTAGAGTCCTGGCAACCACACACTCTGGCCAGGCACCACAGCCGCTGCCTGCACCTCCTCCCCCGGGGGTGCCCCCAGATCCCCGCACGGAGATAGCTGCACCTATGGGCACCAGCACCACGTCCACGTCCCGTCCCGAAACCGAAGGCGCCGTCGAGACCCGCGGCATCGAGCCCGTCCCGGATCACGAGCGCCGCGGACGCGTCCGCGAGCTGTTCCCCACCTGGGTCGCCGCCAACATCAGCGTGTTGTTGCTCACCATGGGGGCCTCGCTGGTGATCAACAACAGCCTGAACTTCTGGCAGGTGCTGATCGTCGCCGCGATCGCCTCGGCCGTCTCGTTCGGCATGGTCGGGCTGCTGTCGGTCTCCGGCAAGTGGGGCGGCGCCCCGGGCGCGATGCTCTCGCGGGCCGCCTTCGGCGTGCGGGGCAACTACTTCCCGGGCGCGATCCTGTGGGTCGCCCGCTTCGGCTGGGAGACGATCAACGCGGTCACCGGCGCGTACGCCATCCTGACCGTGCTGCACCTGGTCTTCGGCATCAAGGCCAACAACGTCCTGGTCGTCGTGACCCTGCTGGCCTTCGTCGCCTGCACGTTCCTGGTGAGCGGCATGGGCCGCAAGGCGCTGAACGTGTGCAACAAGTACTCGACGTACCTGTTCAGCGCGATCAGCGTGGTCGTGCTGGTCTATCTGGTCGCCACCGCGCCGTGGAGCTCGATCCTGCACAAGTCGCCGGGCTCGACCACCCTGATGATCGCGGGCATCGGCACCATCGCCGCCGGCGGCATCAGCTGGGTCCCCACCGGCCCGGACTTCGCGCGCTACCTCCCGCACTCCGCCTCCGGCAAGAAGATCGTCGGCACGACCATCTCCGGCGCGGCGCTGGTGCTGATCCCGATGGTGCTCCTGGGCGGCGTGATGGCGGTCTCCAACCCGGAGCTGGCCAGCCAGAACACCGACCCGATGTCCTTCCTCGGGCAGGTCCTGCCGCGGGCCATCGCGATCCCGTACCTGATCACCGCGCTGCTCGGCATGATGCTGATCAACAGCCTGTCGATGTACTCGGCCGGCTTCACCGCGCAGACCATGGGCGTCAAGCTGCCGCGCGCCCTGGCGGTCAGCATCAACGCCGCCATCAGCCTGATCGGCGGGCTGTTCATGATGCTGGTGGCCAAGGACTTCATCGGGCAGTTCATCGCCTTCCTGACGCTGCTCGCGGTCTCCTTCTCCGCCTGGATCGGCGTCTACGGCGTCGACATGTTCCGCCGCCGCAGGCTCGCGGTGCGCTACGACTCCGCCGGCCTGATGGACACCGGCCGCACCAGCCGCTACTGGTACGCCGGCGGCTTCTGCTGGCAGGCCATGACCGCCTGGGCCGTGGCGCTGATCGCCGGCCTGTGCTTCACCAAGGTCCAGTGGTTCACCGGCCCGCTGGCGACCACCTGGATCGGCGAGAACGGCCTGGGCTGGGCGGCCACGATCGCGATCGCCGCGGTGGTCTTCGCGGTCCTCCCGGCGGCGAAGGAGTCCGTCCCGGCGACCGGTGCCGAGGCGCCGGCCGAGGCCCGGCAGCGGGCCGAGGTGAGCTGAGCCGCCGGCCTTACGGCGGGCCGCGGGCACGCTCCCGCCCCTGGCTACCTGACGCCACGTCAGCTAACGTCCCCTTCGCCAACCGTCCTTGGCGAAGGGGACGTTGCCATGTCCGCTGCCCTGTCCGATGCCACGTCCGACACCGCGCCCGGTGCCGCACCCGGTGTCCGGCCCGCCCCGACCGCACCGCCCGCCCGGCCCGTCACGGTCCTGCGCATCAACCTCGTCGACCCGGCGCCCACCGCCGCCTCGCTCGCCGCCCGCTACCGGGCCGCCTTCGAGATGGCGGCCTTCGCCGACGACCGCGGCATCACCATGGTCCAGACCGAGGAGCACCACGCCACCGGCAACGGCTGGATGCCCTCGCCGCTCACCTTCGCGGGCGCCGTCTTCGGAGCCACCCGCCGGATCGGTGTGACGGTCTCCGCACTGATCACCCCGCTGCACGACCCGCTCCGGCTCGCCGAGGACCTCGCCTCGCTCGACCTGCTCAGCGGCGGCCGGCTGGTCACCGTCGCGGGCATCGGCTACCGGCCCGAGGAGTACGCGGCGCACGGCAAGGACTGGGCCGGCCGCGGCGCGCTCCAGGACGAGGTGCTCGGCACCCTGCTGTCCGCCTGGACCGGCGAACCGTTCAGCTACCGGGGGCGTACGGTCCGGGTCACCCCGCGCCCGTTCACCCGGCCGCACCCGCTGCTGCTGATCGGCGGCAGCTCACGGGCCGCGGCCCGCCGCGCCGCCCGGCTGGGCCTCCCCTTCTTCCCCAGCGCCCGCCTGCCCGGGCTGGAGGCGTACTACCACGAGCAGCGCGCCGCCCACGGCACCGAGGGCTGGGTACTGCAGCCCCCCGAGCGGACCTGCCTGCTGCACGTCTCCGAGGACCCGGACCGCACCTGGGCCGAGTACGGCGACCACCTGCTGCACGAGGCGCGGACCTACGCCTCCTGGCAGTCCGCGGGCATCCGGTCCGCGGTCCGTTCGGCGGCGACGGACACGGAGGCGCTGCGCAAGGAGGGCGTCTACCGCATCGTCACGCCGGACGAGTGCCTCACCCTGGCCCAACGGACCGGCACCCAGGGCTCGTTGATCCTCCACCCCCTGTGCGGCGGCATGCCGGTCGACGAGGGCTGGCGCTCCTTGCATCTCCTTGCGGAGCGGGTGCTGACTCGGCTTTGATCCCCACGTACTCGGCTGCGGCGCCGTGCTCGTTGCTCGCCGTTGCGCTTTGCGGCGCCCCCGCACGTACTCGTCTGATCCGCCGCGGGGCGCTTTGCGGAGCTCCCCGCACGTAGCCGTCTCTCCCGCCGCGGGGCTCGCTCGCCGTTGCGCTTTGCGGCGCCCCGCACGTACCTGTCTGCGGCGTCGCGGGTCGTCTCGCCGTTGCGCGCTTTGCGGCGCCCCGCACGTACCCGTCTCTCCCGCCGCGGGTGGTCTCGCCGTTGCGCCTGCGGCGGGCTGGGTGGGTG
>NZ_JBEZMM010000073.1:0-28507 GCF_040652715.1 Streptomyces sp. NPDC048196
CGCTCCGAGGCCCGCATCCGCGAGCTGCGCAAGGAGGCCGGCACGGTCTTCCTGGTCAGCCACAACAACAAGTCCATCCGCGACACCTGCGACCGCGTGCTGTGGCTGGAACGCGGCGAACTGCTGATGGACGGCCCCACCGACGAGGTCATCAAGGCCTACGAGAAGGAGACCGGCAAGTAGCCCGCGCGGCGCCGCAACGGGAACGGCCCCGGAGCCTTGCGCTCCGGGGCCGTCGCCGTCCGCACCGTTTCTACCGGGCGGCTCAGCTGTGCGTACGCAGCAGGGTGCGCATGGTCCGCATGGCGACGGAGAGGTTCGCCAGGTCGAAGCCCTCCGAGCCGTGGATCTCCTCCAGCGTCGCCCGGGCACGGCTCAGGATCGCCGCGTTGGCCTGCTCCCACGCCTTGAACCGCTGCTCCGGCGTCGAGGAGCCGTTGCCCACCGACAGCACGTCCGCGGTCAGCGCCGCGTGCGCCGCGAAGAGGTCCTCGCGGATCGAGGCGCGGGCCATCGACTGCCAGCGGTCGTTGCGCGGCAGCTCCAGGATCCGGTCGAGGAGCTGGTTGATCCGCAGCCGGTCCCCCAGGTCGTAGTAGACCTCGGCGACCTCCAGCGGCTCCTTGCCGATCCGGTCGGCGACCGCGACGATGTCCAGCGCCGGGAAGACCGAGGAGAAGCCGGACACCTGGACGGCCAGCTGCTCGGGCACGCCCGCGCCGGTCAGCTCCTCCAGGATCGTCTCGAACCACTCCAGGTCGCTGCCCTGGAGCAGCTTCGGCAGCTGCGTCCAGACCTCCCCGACCCGCTCGGAGAAGAAGTCGATGGTCTCCGACAGCGCCAGCGGCTGCGGGCGGTTGTTGAGCAGCCAGCGGGTGCCGCGCTCGACCAGCCGGCGGGAGTGCAGCCGGATCCGGGTCTGGACGTCGGCCGCGACGACATTGTCGAGCGCCTCGACGTCGTCCCAGACCTGGTTGAGCCGGAAGATCGCGCGGGCCGCGGTGTGCGCCCGGACGACCTCTTCGAGGGAGGCGCCGGTCTCCTCCCGCATCCGGTGCAGGAAGCTCGTACCGCCGGTGTTGACGGTGTCGTTGACCAGCACCGTCGTGACGATCTCGCGGCTCAGTGCGTGCCCGTCGACCTGCTCGGGGAACCGCTCGTACAGCGCCGAGGGGAAGTAGGCGTGCAGCAGCCGCTGGAGGTACGGGTCGTCCGGCAGCCCGGTCTTGATCAGCGCGTCGGCGACGGTGATCTTGGTGTAGGCCAGCAGCACCGCGGTCTCGGGCTGGGTCAGGCCGCGGCCGGCGGTCAGCCGCTCGCGGATCTGCCGGTCGGTGGGCAGGAACTCCAGCGCCCGGTCGAGGTGGCCGTCCCGCACCAGGCGGCGCATGAACCGCTGCTGGGCGTGGAGCATGCTCGACGACTGGGCGATGGCCAGGGCCAGGGCGGTGTTCTGCGCGTAGTTGTTGCGCAGCACCAGCGCGCCGACCTCGTCGGTCATCTCGGCCAGCAGCTTGTTGCGCTGCTTGACCGTCATGTCGCCCTCGGTCACGACGGCGTTGAGCAGGATCTTGATGTTGACCTCGTGGTCCGAGGTGTCCACACCGGCGCTGTTGTCGATCGCGTCGGTGTTCATCTTCCCGCCGGCCGTGGCGAACTCGATCCGGCCCAGCTGGGTCAGACCCAGGTTGCCGCCCTCGCCGACGACCTTGACCCGCAGGTCCTCGCCGTTGACGCGGATGGCGTCGTTGGACTTGTCGCCCACGTCGGCGTGCGACTCCACCGAGGACTTCACGTACGTGCCGATGCCGCCGTTCCACAGCAGGTCGACCGGCGCCTTGAGGATGGCCCGCATCAGATCGGCCGGGGTCATCTTCTTCACGCCGGCCTCGATGCCGAGGGCGGCCCGCACCTGCGCGTTGATCGGGATGGACTTGGCCGAGCGCGGGTGGATGCCGCCGCCCTGCGAGAGCAGCTCGGTGTTGTAGTCCGCCCACGACGAGCGGGGCAGCTCGAAGAGCCGGCGGCGCTCGGCGTACGAGGTGGCCGCGTCCGGGTTGGGGTCGAGGAAGATGTGCCGGTGGTCGAAGGCGGCGACCAGCCGGATGTGCTCGCTGAGCAGCATGCCGTTGCCGAAGACGTCACCGGACATGTCGCCGACGCCGACGACGGTGAAGTCCTCGGTCTGGGTGTTCACGCCCAGCTCGCGGAAGTGCCGCTTGACCGACTCCCAGGCGCCGCGGGCGGTGATGCCCATGCCCTTGTGGTCGTAGCCGGCGCTGCCGCCGGAGGCGAAGGCGTCCCCGAGCCAGAAGCCGTAGGACTCGGCGACCTCGTTGGCGATGTCGGAGAACGTCGCGGTGCCCTTGTCGGCGGCGACGACCAGGTACGTGTCGTCCTCGTCGTGCCGGACCACGTCCTTGGGGTGGACGACCTCGCCGCCGACCAGGTTGTCGGTGATGTCCAGCAGGCCGGAGATGAAGGTCCGGTAGCTGGCGATGCCCTCGGCCAGCCAGGCGTCCCGGTCCTGCGCCGGGTCCGGCAGCTGCTTGCCGACGAAGCCGCCCTTCGCGCCGACCGGCACGATGACGGTGTTCTTGACCATCTGCGCCTTGACCAGGCCGAGGATCTCCGTACGGAAGTCCTCCCGGCGGTCCGACCAGCGCAGACCACCGCGCGCGACCTTGCCGAAGCGGAGGTGGACGCCCTCGACGCGGGGGGAGTACACCCAGATCTCGTACGCCGGGCGGGGCGCCGGCAGGTCGGGGATGGCCTGCGGGTCCAGCTTCATCGACAGGTAGCCGTGCGGCTCGCCCTGGCGGTTCTTCTGGTAGTGGTTCGTGCGCAGGGTCGCCTTGATGACGGTCAGGAAGGCCCGCAGGATGCGGTCCTCGTCCAGGGACGCGACCTGGTCCAGGGCGCCGTCCAGCTCCTCCAGCAGCCCGTCGGTCAGCTCCCGGCCGGCGCTCTGCCGCTCCGGGGACATCCGCGCCTCGAACAGCGAGACCAGCAGCCGGGTGGTGTGGACGTTGTTGGCGAGGGTGTCCTCCATGTACGTCTGGCTGAACGTGGAGCCCGCCTGCCGCAGGTACTTGGCGTAGGCCCGCAGCACCATGGCCTGGCGCCAGTTGAGGCCGGCCCGGAGCACCAGCTTGTTGAAGTTGTCGCTCTCGGCGGCGCCGGTCCACACCGCGGTGAAGGCGTCCTGGAAGCGCTCGCGGGCGTCGTCGCCCTTGATGTGCTCCGGCATCCGCAGGCCGAAGTCGTAGATCCAGGCGCGGCTGCCGTCGGCCAGGCGCAGCTCGTGCGGGCGCTCGTCGACGACCTCGACGCCCAGGCGGTTCAGACCGGGAAGCACCCGCGACAGCGAGACCTGCTCGCCCCTGCGGTAGATCTTGAAGCGGCGCTCGCCGGGGCCGGCGCCGACCGGCTCGTAGAGGCTGACGGAGAAGTCCTCGCCGGGCTCCTCGGTGAGCTTCTCCAGGTGGGTCAGGTCGGCGACCGCGCTGCGCGGGCTGTTGTCGGCCTTGTAGCCCTCGGGGAAGGCGTGGCTGTAGCGGCGCTGCAGCTCGGCGGCGCGCTCCTCGCCGACCTCGGCGGTCAGGGCCTCGCCGAACCCGTCGGACCACGAGCGGGCGGCCTCCACCAGGCGGTTCTCGATGCGGTCGGCGTCGGCGTCGGTGAGGTCGGGGAGGGTGGAGCCGGCCGGGACGCGGATGACGAAGTGCAGCCGGGACAGCACGGACTCGGTGTTCCAGGCCGTGAAGTCGACGCTGGTGCCGCCCAGTTCCTCCTTGAGGATCTCGATCAGGCGCAGCCGGACGGCGGTGGTGTAGCGGTCGCGCGGGAGGTAGACCAGCGCGGAGTAGTAGCGGCCGTACTCGTCCTGGCGCAGGAAGAGCCGCAGCCGGCGCCGCTCCTGGAGGTACAGCACGCTGGTGGCGATGGACCGCAGCTCGTCGACGGGCGTCTGGAACAGCTCGTCGCGGGGGTAGGTCTCCAGGATCTGCAGCAGGTCGCGGCCGTCGTGGCTGTCCGGGCTGAAGCCCGCGCCGGCCAAGACCTCGGCGACCTTGCGGCGGATGACCGGCACCCGGCGCACCGATTCGGTGTACGCGGCCGAGGAGAACAGGCCCAGGAAGCGCCGCTCACCGATGACGTTGCCCTGCTCGTCGAACTTCTTGACGCCGACGTAGTCGAGGTAGGACGGGCGGTGGACGGTGGCGCGGCTGTTGGCCTTGGTCAGGATCAGCAGCTTGTGCTCGCGGGCCTTGGCGCGGGCGTCCGCGGGCAGCCGGTTGAAGGACGGCGAGACCGGGTGGCCGGCGTCGCTCTCGCGGTGCGGCGGGTCGGCGCGCAGGATGCCCAGGCCGGTACCGGGCACCGCGGTCAGCACGTCCTCCTGGATGCCGCCCTCACCGGGCGCGGAGCCCAGCTCGTACTCGCGGTAGCCGAGGAAGGTGAAGTGGTCGTCGGACAGCCACCGCAGCAGCTCCTGGGCCTCCTCCACCTCCAGCTCGCGCAGGTCGTCGGCGAGCGGCTCGGTGGGCAGCTGGTCGGCGATGCGCAGCGCGCCGGCGCGCATCTTCTCCCAGTCCTCGACGCACTCGCGGACGTCGGACAGCACCCGCAGCAGATCGGCGGTGATCTGCGTCAGGTCCTCGCGGTCGGTCTCCCGGTCGATCTCGACGTGGATCCAGGACTCGGTCACCGCGTCGTGCGGCAGCTCGGCGGCCTTGGCCTTGCCGTTGCCGTGGGCGTCGCCGTTGGTGTCGAGCAGCTCGATGAGCTCGCCGGCGACGTCGCGGCGGACGGTGACCTGCGGGTGGATGACGACGTGGATGCCGCGGCCCTGCCGGGAGAGCTCGTTGGTGACCGAGTCGACCAGGAACGGCATGTCGTCGGTGACGACCTCGACGACGGAGTGGCTGCAGGTCCAGCCGTTCTCCTCGACGGTCGGGGTGTGCACCCGGACGTTGGCGGTGCCCTGGGGGCGCGTCTGCGCAAGGCGGTAGTGCGAGAGCGCGGCGCCGAAGACGTCGACCGGGTCGCGGTCGATCAGGTCCTCGGGGGCGGTGTGCAGGTAGTACCGCTGGAGGTATCCCGCAAGGGTGTCCGGGTCGATCCCCCGTACCGGGTGCTTGCCCCCGGCCGGGCTGCTCTCAACGACCCGGGCGGCCCTGGCGAGCAGCTCGGTTTTGGCTTCGTCCAGCTTGGTCTGCATGTCCTCTGGCTCCTGTCGCGCGCCGTTGCGTGACGTTGTGGAAGAACTGTGTGGAAGCCGCACAACGCCGTGACGCGGGGTGTCCTGTCACTGCCGGCGATGTACCGCGATGAGGGGGGGCCGTGCCGTTGTCGACATTCTCGGACGAAGTCGGCAGCAAGTGTCGGCCGCAACGACCAGCGACCGCCCGGTCACGGAAGTGTCCCGGGCGCACGGCAGGGGCCTCGGTGCCCCCGCGGGTTATCGCGCTGATCACGGTGCAAGGCTATCGCTCCCGGTACGGGTGCCGTCATGGGCCGTGGGAGTACAAAACCTCTGCCCGAACTTGGCCCTTCTGGACAACGTACTGCCGGGCCGGAGCATGCGTGGCCGAAAAGCGCCCTGCCCAGGCGGCGTCTCCCGCCGGACCGCGAAGTCCCCGGCACCGGAGCCCCCGGGAGGTGCCCCCTACGCCACCATGGCGCCCGCGAGCTCCACGGCCTCGGCGAGGGTATCGACCACCGGGACTCCCGGCACCGCGGCGGTCTCCAGGCTGGCGCGGCTGTGCGAGCCGCCCGTGTAGAGCACCGCCGAGGCGCCCGCCTCCCGCGCGGCCACCGCATCGTCCACCGCGTCACCGATCACGACCGTACGGCCCGGGTCCACCTCCGTGAGCGCCGCCAGGTGGCGCACCATCTGCGCCGCCTTGGTGCCGCCGGACGGCCCGGTCCTGCCCTCGACCAGCACGAACCGCGACTCGATCCCGAAGCCCCGGACCAGGGGTATCAGCTCCTCGTGCCCGAACATGCTGAGGATCGACTGGCTGCCGCCGGCCGTCTGCCACGCCTCCAGCAGCAGGTCCACGCCCTCCGCGAGCCCGCACGCCAGCCGGTGCTCGGAGTAGTGCCGGTGGAACGTCTCGTCCATCACCAGCCACTCGGCCTCCGTCGGCAGCCGCCCCATCAGCCGCTCGTAGAAGCGCGGCACGGGGACGCAGTACAGCTCGCGGTACAACTCCAGCGTGATCGGCTCCAGACCGATCTCGGCGAAGGCGGAGTTGGTCGCCCCGATGACGGCGTCGATGTCGTGGAACAGCGTGCCGTTCCAGTCCCAGACGATGTGTGTCGCGTACTTCCCCATGCTTTCCCCAGGTCGTTTCCTGTGCCCGGACCTCCCGTGCGGTCCGTGCACCTCCCCTGAAGAAAAAGTACCCGGGCCCACTGACAACGCGCCCCGGACGCCCGTGACGGCCGTGCCGGCCCGGCCCGCTCCTGCCGCGATCTCGCCTCAGGCGATCAGCTCGGAGATCTCCTGCACCCCGAACCACATCAGGTCATGGTCCTCGGCGCCGTCCACCGTGAACTGCGCGTCGTCGTCGCCCTGGTCCGCCGCACCCAGCGCCGCCGCGGCGGCCGCCACGTCCGTCTCGGCGTCCGCGGCGTCGACGTGCACGGCAGCGGCCTTCGACAGCGGCACCGGCCCGGGGACCCGCACCTCGCCGAGCGCCGACGGGTCGAGCCCGCGGTCCGGGTCCGGCACCGCTGCGCCGTCCGGCACGTCCACGGCCACCACGACCCGCCGCCGCGGGGCCTGCGGGTTTCCGGCGAGCTGACGCAGCGACGCCTGGGCCGCGCGGTTCAGCGCCGCGTACTCCAGCTCCTCGATGTCGTCCGAGACGTACCACTCGCGCAGCGCCGGCGTGACGGCGAACGCGGCCAGCGGGCCGGGGCCCAACTCCCCGTTCTTGTGCGCCTCTGCGAGACCGGAGAGGGTCAGGGGGACATAGACGCGCATGGCAGCCGCTTCCGCTCGTTTCGCTCGGTGTGGGGGACTGTCCCGCCAGCATACGGGCGGGAGTCCCCCATCGTGCCGCCCGCCCGGCCGCTCCCCGGCCCGGCCCGGCCCCCTCCGGGAGCGGCCCACGAAGGCTCTGTGCCGGGCCCGCGCCACGGAAGAGTGAATCCCGCACCCCCCGCCCCGGCCCGGTTCCCGCGCCTTGCCGCCGCTCCGCCCCCGCCGATACGAAGATCCCCAACGAAAAGCTACCGCCCAGTAATCGGGCGGGGAACGAAGGGGGAAACGCCGTGACCGGGGACGACACCGTGACCGGAGACGACTTGGTGACGAGGGACGACATCCTGCCCGAGGGCGGGAGCGGGGCCGACGGAAACGGCGCGGCGGGAGACACACCCCCGCCACCACCGGGCATCGCACCGGCCGGCGGTCGTGACAGCGGGCCGACCGTCCCCCGCCCCCGACGGTCGAACCCCGCGGGCCGCGGCCCGCTCGGCCCGGCCGGCAGCGGCCCCGGGACACGCGGGCGCCGCCCCGGCACGACGCGCCGCGGCCCCGTCCCCGCCGGCCGCGGGCCGGCCCGTACCGTCCCGCTCCCCACCGTCGGGGCCCAGCGCCGGGCACAGGAGAGCCGGCCGCACCTCTGGTTCGCCCACCAACTGGTGCTCACCCTCAGCGGCCAGCGGCCCGTCCACGCCCTGCTGGGGCATGCGCTGCCCGCCGCCTACGACCGGCTGGCGGAGCTCGCCCCGCAGGCGCCGCTGCGGCCCGTCCTGGGGCCCGGGCGGCGCGGGCCCCTGCCGACGGTCAGCGAGTGCGGGCTGTGCCGGCCGCGGCGCGGCGTCATCGAGGCGTTCGCCCGGATCACCACCGGCGAGCGGCTGCGCGCCCTGGCCTTCCGGCTGGAGCTGGGCGCCGACTCCCGCTGGCGCTGCGCCGCCCTCGACATCGGCCCCGCCCCCGCCCTCCCGGGCCCGGCGTCATGACCCGGCCGTCCGCAGACGAAAGCGCCCCGGCCGGTCTCCGGCCGAGGCGCCCCGCACGGTCCGGGCCGGGCGTGCTCCGCCCGGCCCCGGTCACCGTCCCGTACTCACTTCTTGCGGCGTCGGCCGCCGCTCTTCTGGGCCTTGCGCCGCTCCGCGCGGGTCAGCCCGTCCGCCTCGGAACGGGCCGGCCCACCCGGCTCCTCGTCGCTGATGAAGTCGCCCTCGATGACGCTGCCGTCGCCGTCCACCTTGGGGGCGGTGAAGTGCAGCCGGTCCGGGCGCTGCGGCGCCTCCAGCCCCTTGGCGTGGATCTCGGGACGCCCCGCACCGGCGGGCACCGCCTCCTGCGCGGGCAGCTCCGCGGCCTCCTCCACCGGGACCTCCTCGACCTGCTGCTCCACCTGGACCTCCAGGTTGAACAGGTAGCCGACGGACTCCTCCTTGATGCCCTCCATCATGGCGGTGAACATGTCGAAGCCCTCGCGCTGGTACTCGACCAGCGGGTCCTTCTGGGCCATCGCCCGCAGGCCGATGCCCTCCTGGAGGTAGTCCATCTCGTAGAGGTGCTCACGCCACTTGCGGTCCAGGACCGACAGCACGACCCGGCGCTCCAGCTCGCGCATGATCTCCGAGCCGAGCTGCTCCTCACGGGCGGCGTACTGCTCGTGGATGTCGTCCTTGACGGCGTCGGCGATGAACTCGGCGGTCAGGCCCGCACGGTCGCCGGCCTCCTCCTCCAGCTCCTCGACGGTCACCTTCACCGGGTAGAGCTGCTTGAACGCGCCCCACAGACGGTCCAGGTCCCACTCCTCCGCGAAGCCCTCGACGGTCTCCGCCTGGATGTAGGCGTCGATGGTGTCGTCCATGAAGTGCTTGATCTGGTCCTGCAGGTCCTCGCCCTCCAGGACCCGGCGGCGCTCGCCGTAGATGACCTCGCGCTGACGGTTGAGCACCTCGTCGTACTTCAGGACGTTCTTGCGGGTCTCGAAGTTCTGCTGCTCGACCTGCGACTGGGCAGAGGCGATCGCCCGGGTCACCATCTTGTTCTCGATCGGGACGTCGTCGGGGACGTTGGCCATCGCCATGACCCGCTCGACCATCTGGGCCTTGAACAGCCGCATCAGGTCGTCACCGAGGGAGAGGTAGAACCGCGACTCGCCCGGGTCGCCCTGACGGCCGGAGCGGCCGCGCAGCTGGTTGTCGATCCGGCGCGACTCGTGCCGCTCGGTGCCGAGCACGTACAGCCCGCCGAGCTCCTTGACCTCCTCGAACTCCGCCTTGACCGCGGCCTCGGCGCGCTCCAGGGCGGCGGGCAGCGCGGCCGCCCACTCCTCGACGTGCTCGACCGGGTCGAGCCCCATCTGGCGCAGCTCCGCCTCGGCGAGGGTGTCGGGGTTGCCGCCGAGCTTGATGTCCGTACCGCGGCCGGCCATGTTCGTGGCGACCGTGACGGCGCCCTTGCGGCCGGCCTGGGCGACGATCGACGCCTCCCGGTCGTGCTGCTTGGCGTTGAGGACCTCGTGCGGCACACCGCGCTTGTTGAGCTGCTGGGAGAGGTACTCGGACTTCTCCACGGACGTCGTGCCGACCAGGATCGGCTGGCCCTTGCCGTGCTTCTCGACGATGTCCTCGACGACCGCGTCGAACTTCGCGGGCTCGGTGCGGTAGATCAGGTCCGCCTGGTCCTTGCGGATCATCGGCCGGTTCGTCGGGATCGGGACGACGCCGAGCTTGTAGATCTGGTGGAACTCGGCGGCCTCGGTCATGGCCGTACCGGTCATGCCGGAGAGCTTGTCGTAGAGGCGGAAGAAGTTCTGCAGGGTGATCGTGGCGAGCGTCTGGTTCTCGTCCTTGATCTCCACGCCCTCCTTCGCCTCGATGGCCTGGTGCATGCCCTCGTTGTAGCGGCGGCCGGCGAGGATACGGCCGGTGTGCTCGTCGACGATCATGACTTCGCCGTCGATGACGACGTAGTCCTTGTCGTTCTTGAAGAGCTCCTTGGCCTTGATGGCGTTGTTGAGGTAACCGACGAGCGGGGTGTTGACCGACTCGTAGAGGTTGTCGATGCCCAGCCAGTCCTCGACCTTGCTGACGCCGGACTCGTGGATGCCGACGGTCCGCTTCTTCTCGTCGACGTCGTAGTCACCGGTCTCCTCGACGCCGCGCTGCGGGTTGGCCGCCTCGCCGCGCTTGAGGCGCTGCACCAACTTGGCGAAGTCGCCGTACCACTTGGTGGCCGAGTCCGCCGGGCCGGAGATGATCAGCGGCGTACGGGCCTCGTCGACGAGGATCGAGTCGACCTCGTCGACGATCGCGAAGTTGTGGCCGCGCTGGACGAGTTCGTCCTGCGACCAGGCCATGTTGTCGCGGAGGTAGTCGAAGCCGAACTCGTTGTTCGTGCCGTAGGTGATGTCGCAGCTGTACTGCTCGCGGCGCTGGGCCGGCGTCATGTCGGCGAGGATGCAACCGACCTGCAGGCCCAGGAACTTGTGGACCCGGCCCATCATCTCGGAGTCACGCTCGGCCAGGTAGTCGTTGACCGTGATCAGGTGGACGCCCTTGCCGGACAGCGCGTTCAGATACGCCGGGAGGGTACCGACCAGGGTCTTGCCCTCACCGGTCTTCATCTCGGCGACGTATCCCAGGTGAAGGGCCGCGCCGCCCATCAGCTGGACGTCGTAGTGCCGCTGGCCGAGGACGCGCTTGGCGGCCTCACGGACCGTGGCGAACGCCTCGGGGAGCAGGTCGTCCAGGCTCTCGCCGTCGGCGTACCGCTCCTTGTACTCGTCCGTGAGCGCCCGCAGCTCGGCGTCGGAGAGGGCCGCGAAGTCCTCCTCGATGGAGTTGACCTGGCCCGCGATGCGGTGCAGTTTGCGCAGGATCTTTCCTTCGCCTGCACGCATGATCTTCGTCAAGACGGACACTTGGGCTGGTCTCCTTGCCGGTCGGGCCTGCACGGTCGAGTGCGCGGGCGCGGCATTTTTCCAAGGGGGCAGGCCCCGCCGCAACGGCCATCGTAAGGGAGGACGCCGCCGGGCCGGGAGGTCCGCCGCAGCGAACCCCGCCTTCCCCTCCTCACGTGAACGCACGAGCCCCGGAGAAGGTGCCGGGCAGGTGCCCCGAATCACGCGAAAACCGCTCGCGGCGCCTTGCCCAACCTTGCAGACTCAGATCATGAAGCCCGTCACCCTCACGACCGAGCGTCTGGTGCTGCGCCCCTTCGAGCCGTCGGACGCGCCCGCGGTGTACGCCGCCTGCCAGGATCCCGACATCCCGCGCTGGACGGCCGTGCCCTCACCCTACGGCCTCCGGGACGCGGAGCAGTTCGTCGGGACGGCCGTCCCCGAGGGCTGGCGGGACGACACCGCCTACACCTTCGCCGTGGTCTCCCGGGCCGACGGCTCCCTGATCGGCTCGATGGGCCTGGTCCGCCTCACCCAGTTGCGCGCCCCCGAACGCCAGGCCGAGCTGGGCTACTGGACCGCCAAGGAACACCGCGGCCGCGGCTACACCGTCGAGGCCGCCCGCGCGGTGCTGCGCTGGGCCTTCGGCGAGCTGGGCGTGGAGCGCATGGAGTGGCTCGCGGAGGCCGGCAACGAGGGCTCCCGCGCCGTCGCCCGCAAACTGGGCTTCCACATGGAGGGCACCCTCCGCGCCAAGCTGGTGCACGAGGGCACCCGCCGGGACGTATGGATCGGCTCCCTGCTCCCCTACGACCTGGCGGGGGACACGGACGACCTGGCCGGAAACGCGGACACGGCCGACGGGGCCGAAGCCGCGGGCACCGCCGAACAAGGCCGTCCGGTGGCGCGCACGACGCCGTACCTGCCCTGCCCGCGCTGAGCGATCCGCCGTATCTCCGCAGGTCACAGGCTTCGCCCGGGCGTTGTCAGTGCCCGCCCCTACGCTGTGCGAACATGACCGCCGCCACACAGTCACCGCACCGGCCGAAGCCCGTGACCGCCCTCTCCCGCGACGACGCCCGCCGCCTGGCCCTGCGGGCACAGGGCCTCCTGGGCGCCCCGGACCGCCGGGCGGGCGTCCGCGGTGTGCTGCGCCACCTGGGCGCGGTGCAGCTCGACACGATCTCCGTGCTGGCCCGCTCGCACGAGCTCGTGCCGTACGCCCGGCTCGGCGCCGTCGGCCGCCCCGCCGTCGAGGCCGCCTACTGGAGCACCGCCGACGGGGGCACGCCCGCGGCCCGCCCCCACAGCTTCGAATACTGGTCGCACGCCGCCTGCATCCTGCCCATCGAGGAGTGGCCGCACTTCGCCTTCCGCCGCCGCGCCCGGCGCGCCAAGGGCCACCGCTGGCACGTCATGAAGGACTCCGAGCGGTCCTGCGCCGCCGTACTGGACCGGCTCGCCGCCGACGGCCCGCTGACCACGTCCGAACTGGGCGGCGGCCGCAACGGCGGGGAGTGGTGGGACTGGTCCGAGACCAAGATCGCCGTCGAGTGGCTGCTGGACACCGGCGACGTGGTCTGCACCGAGCGGCGGGCCTGGAAGCGCGTCTACGACCTCGCCGAGCGCGCCGTCCCCACCGAGCTGCTGCACGACGACCTCGACGACGCCGAATGCCTCCGCCGCCTGGTCGCCCAGGCCGGTACGGCACTGGGCGTGGCCACCCGCGCCGATCTGGCGGACTACCACCGGCTGAAGGGCGAGCAGGTCGACGCGGTGATCGCCGACTCCGGGCTGGTCCCGGTGGAGGTCGAAGGCTGGACCAAGCCCGCCTGGGCCGATCCCGCCGCCCTCGCCACCGCACCGCGCGGCCGGCACCGTACGACCCTGCTCTCCCCGTTCGACTCCCTGATCTGGGACCGGCCGCGCACGGAGCGGATCTTCGGCTTCACCCACCGCCTGGAGGCGTACGTCCCCCGCCCGCAGCGCATACACGGCTATTTCGCGATGCCCCTGCTGGCCGGCGGGCAGCTGGTCGGCCGCGTCGACCCGGCCCGCGAGGGCACCATCCTCGTCGCCCGCCAGGTCTCCCTGCGCGACCGCAAGGCCGTCGCCCCCATGGCCCGGGCCCTGCGGGAGGCCGCGACCTGGGTCGGCTGCGACGCCGTACGCGTCGACCGCTGCGACGACCCCCAGCTGGCCGCCGCCCTGCGCACCGAGCTCACCCGTGGGGGCGCGTAGCGGGGGCGGGTAAGGCTCGCGGTCGGCGGACCCGGTCAGCGGATCTCGAGGATCTTCTCCCGCATCGCGTAGACCACCGCCTCCATCCGGGAGTGCAGCTGCAGCTTCTCCAGGATGTTGCGGACGTGGTTCTTCACGGTGTTCTCGGAGATGAAGAGTTCCTTGGCGATGTCACGGTTGTTCATGCCCGTGGCCACCAGCTTGAGGACCTCCAGCTCACGGTCGGTGAGCCGGGGCGCGGGCACCAGCCGGCGCTCGTCCGTCCGCTGGATCATCGACTTGAACTCCGTCAGGAGCTTCGACGCCATCGACGGGCTGATCTGCGACTGGCCGTCCGCGACGGCGCGGATCGCGGTCGCCACCTCGTCGGTGGAGATCTCCTTGAGGAGGTAGCCGGTGGCGCCGGCCTTGATCGCGTCGTAGAGATCGGCCTCTTCGTCACTGATCGTGAGCATGATGATCTTCGCGCTGGGGGCCACCTCCTTGATGGAGGTACACGCCTCGATACCGCCACGCTTGGGCATCCGTACGTCCATCAGCACGATGTCCGGCAGCAGATCGGCGGCCTTGTCGACCGCCTCCGCGCCGTCCCCCGCCTCGCCGACGACCTGGATGTCCTCTTCCTGGGCCAGCACGATCTCCAGGCCCCGCCGGAAGAGCGCGTGATCGTCCACCACCAGGACCCTGATCGGCTCCTTGCGCGGCACGCTCACGGGCCGGCCTGCGCCGTCGTCGCCCCCGACTCCGCTGTCGTCGTCCGCGTCCCCGCGCACGGGCCCGAAACTTTCCCCCATGGATCCTCCCCGTCAACTACTCGGCCGGAAGGCCAGAGCTTGGAAATAAGGCTGGTTGACAACAGCCCCCTGCGGCCAGCCCGATCAACGCCATACGACCGTCTCCCCGGCATGTCGCCGTTTGGTGCCCACATACTGCCTGGCTGGCACAAACACTATACGGCTTCAACTCCTGCCATCTCCGGGCACGATGGTGCCCCCGGGCGTACGCCGGGGGCACCGAGCGAGTGGGGTTCAGCCGCCCAGCGCGCCGCCTGCGCCGCCGGGCTCCTCCTCCCCGAACGAATCGGGGTTCAAGTGGATGACGCCATAGTCGTATGCGTGCCGCCGGTAGACGACACTCGGCAGCTTGGTGTCGGCGTCGACGAAGAGATAGAAGTCGTGTCCGACCAATTCCATCTCGTTGAGCGCCTGGTCGAGCGACATCGGTGCGGCCGAGTGGGTCTTCTCGCGGACGATCAGGGGTCCTTCACCCTGGACGTCGATCGATCCCATCCTCGTGGTCGGCACCGACTCTTCGGCTTCGGTGGCGAGTTCGCCGTTGGTGTTCAGGCTCGCGACGCCGGGGACGCTGACGGCGACCTCACTCGCCGGAATGCGCCCGTTGCCGCGGCGCGAGAAGCGCTTGTCGTGCTGCTTGCGCAGGCGCGCCTCCAGCTTTGCGGTTGCCAGGTCCAGCGCGGCGTAGGGATCGGCTGCGGCCGCCTCGGCCCGGACCACCGGGCCACGGGAGCGAAGCGTGATCTCCACTCGGTCGGAACGGTCGGCCTGCCGCGGGTTGTGCTCCTTGGACACCTCGACGTCCAGGCTGATCACCTTGGCGTCGAGCTTCTGGACTTTCTCCAGCTTCAGCTTCTCGGCCACGTGCTTACGGAACCGCTCGGGCACCTCGGTCTTGCGGCCCTTGACGACGATGTCCACGCAGAACTCCGTTCCCGGATCGCACCGCTCAGCAGGCGGGGCGATTCCTTCTTGCACCAGGCTCCGGTGGGTGCCGAAGCCTCGGACTTGGCACTTTCACCTCCTCCTCCCCACACGGCACGATCTCCACTCCCCCATTTTTTCAGGGTCGCCGCCGGCGCCCCTGAACGCATCCATCGCGACATCCGAGGCAAAACGTCCGCCAAGTCCTCACAACCGAACATAGCTCTCCTGGGCTGTTGTCGGCACCCCCTCGCAGCCCTCGGCTCCGTTTGAGTGATTTTTTCTCCTCAACTACTTGCCGGTTGAAGTTCCTACTTGCGAGTTGAATTCGCCCGGTGGTCGGCCGTACCCGGCCGGGTCCCGGCGAGGCCGGAACGGCCGACAGGAGCGCCGTCACGCCTCCGGGCCGTGCCGTAACCACTGCCGGCTGCGGCACCACCCGTGCTGTAACCGCTGCCGGGTGCGCTGCCGCCTGTGCTGTAACCGCTGCCGGGTGCGCTGCCGCCTGTGCTGTAACCGCTGCCGCCTGTGTCGTGACCGCCGGCGGTCGTGCCGGGGCCACCGGTACGGGGGCCACGGCCGGCCGTGCCGGAGCCGTCGGTACGGGGACCGCGACCGGCCGTGCCGGGGCCACCGGTACGGGGACCGCGACCGGCGGCGATGCTGCTGCCGGGACGCCCGAAGCTGCTGGTGGGCGCCGCCACCACCGCCGCGCCGATCACCCGGCCACCTGCCGCCGTGACCGCCCGGGCCGCCTCGGCCAGCGTGGCCCCTGTCGTGACCAGGTCGTCCACCAGCACCACTGGCTGCCCTCTCAGCAGCCGCTCGGCCCCACGCCGCACCCCCAGGGCCCCGGCCAGATTCGCCAGCCGCTCCGGGGCACTCAGCCCCGCCTGGTCAGCCACGGGGCGGAGCTGGCGGAGGGCGGGGAGGACGTGGGCTGCTGGGGGTGGGGCGCCCGTCCGCTCGGGTGGGGGCCCCACCCCCTCCCCCACCCCCGTCCCCGCCGCCGCAGCGGTCGCCGCCCCCGGCCGGCGCAGCTCGCGGGCTGCCGCCAGGGCAATCCGGCGCACCGGATCATGGCCCCGGCCCGCCACGGACCTGCGGGCCGACGGCACCGGCACCAGCAGCAGCGGCTCGCCCCCGCGCCCCAGCCCGCGCACCGCTCCGGCCAGCACCCGTCCCAGCGGCCCGGCCAGCCGCAGGGCACCGCGCTCCTTGTGCGCGAGCAGCACCGCGCGCACCTCGTCTTCGTACGGCGCACCCGCCCACACGCCGGGCAGTCCCGGTGGCACCGGCCGCGGCCGCACCTGCCGCGCCCCTCGGCCGTCCCTTCCCAGCGCCCGACGGCACCGCCCGCACAGCTCCGTACGCGGTCGGCCACACCCCGCACAGGCGACCGGCAACACCAGGCCGGCCAGTTCGCGCCACACCCCCTGCATGGATCCACTGTCCCGCGGTCCACCGGCGATCACCACCCCTGTGGATAACTCCACGAGCCGGCCGCCGGCCGCAGCTGATCAGCACGAACGCCGCTGGTCACCGGCGGTCACCGAGGACGGGTGACGCGACCGCGCCCACTGTCACCCGGGATAAACGGGTGCCGTCCCTTCCTTCGCCACGGTCTTCCAGTTCGCGTCCGGAGGCAGCCGGACGATGCCCTCCGTGGCGTCGGCGATCAGCGGCCGGGTCTCGTCCTCCGAGGCCGCCACCGCCTTCACGCCGTTGACGCCGGGCAGCGTCTGTGCGTCGGAGGCCGAACCGTCGGTCTCCATGAACTGCATCTGCTGCACCCCGCCGGACTCCCGGCCGACGACCACCAGCCGGCTGCCGCCGGCCCAGGACGCGGCCACCACGTCCTCCAACTGCGGCGCGATCGGCCGCAGTTCCTGCACCGACAGCACGGGATGCGCCGAGCTGCCGCCGCGTTCGACCCGGCCGAGCTGCAGCGTGGTGCGTCCCTTGTCCTCGACGAGCATCGCGATCCGGATCCCGTCCGCGGCCACCTTGATCGCCTTGATCCGCCGTCCGCCGAGACCGGGCACCGCCACCCGCTCCGGGTCGCCCTTGCCCTCTCGCATCCGCAGCAGCCGGGAGCCGTGCGCATCGCGGTCGGCGACCCACAGGTCTCCCAGGCCGTCCCAGCTCGGCGCGGTCAGCCCCTCGTCGGGGTTCTTGGCCGAGCCCGTGCTCGTCATCAGTGGCGCGCCACGCTCGATGCCGTCCTCCAGGGCGGCCACGTACAGGTACCGGCCGTCGCCCGACACCCCCGCCGCGGTGTTCTCCCCGCGTGAGATGGCCACCGAGCGCAGCGGGGTCCTGCCGGTCCCGAACGGACCGCGCACCGGCGTCGGTTCGGTCGCCGAGTCCGACATGGCGACCACCTTGTGGCCGGCGTCGATGAAGTACTCCTTGGCGGAGCTCCCGGTCAACGGTGCGGGCGCGAAGTCGCGTTCTGCCTGGTCCTGGGAGAGCGTGCACAGCGAGTTGCCGTTGTTGTCCTGGAGTTCGACCTCGCTGATCTTCGAAGCGCGCGTCATGTCCTGGACCGTGAAGAAGAGCTGAGCCGCCATCCGCCTGCACTGGGCGGTGTCGGTGCTCACCGCCTCCTTGCTGAGCTTGACCCGCAGGCCGTTGGAGTCGTCCAGCGCCAGGTCGTGCGCGGCGAGCCGGGTGCCGGGCGGGAACGCCGAGGTCGTCACCTCGTTCAGCCAGTCGGTGGGCCCGGACAGCAGCGCCTGCACACTGGCCGTGATCGGCTTTATCCGCTGGCGCAGGTAGACCGGATCGGCGACGAGCACGTCCCGGCTGGCCTTCGGTTCCTCCGACTCCGACTCGTAGGAGGCGAAGTAGTACTTGTTGACGGAGCGGTAGATGCGCTGGAAGTCGGACAGCCCGAGCACCACTCCGTCCGGCAGCCGGTCGATCCGCCACTGGCCCCCCTCCTTGATGAGGTGGATCGTCTGGCGGTACGGCCGTTCCTCGGGGGTGTACGCGTGGTTGTCGTCCACCGTCGCCACCTGGCTGCCCGACAGGGTGACCGAGTAGCCGTTCGCGTCCTCGCGGTTGGGCTGCACCTTCGGTTCGGGTTTCGGCCGTTCCTGGAGCACCTTGGTGACCTGGAACGGTCGCCAGGTACGCCGCGCCGACTTGGCCAGGTACTGGGTGGCCGTGCGGAAGTCCGCCTCGTCGCTGGTCGTCGCGTCGAGGAAGCTGCGCACGATGTTGGTGGGCTGGGCGCCGTCCTGCGGGGGCACGCCGTAGACCCGGACCTGTGAGTCGCCTTCGGAACGCGGCGACTGGTCGACCGCCGTGACATCGCCGCTGTCCGGCATGGACGCACAGCCGGCCAGCAGCACCGTCGCGCACCCGAGCAGCGCCAGCTTCCGCGCCGTCCTGCTCGGCCTACGGGCCTGCCGACGGGTGGGCTTCGAGGGGTGCCGACGGGTGCGCTTCCGGGACGTGGGCCCCACCCCGCGCTCGTTTACGCGCTCAGTGTCCACGCCGTCCGCCTTCCCGTTCCCCACCCCGTCCGGTGTCCTGCTCGGCCCCGCTCCGGGGGACCGTTTCGTCGATGTGCGCGCCCTCGTCGTACGCCGCCCGTTCGCTCCGTGCGCCTCCGCCCTGCGGCACCACGCGGGTCCCGTCGCCGGGCAGCGCGGTGGGATCGGCGGCCGGCCGGGCCGCCGACGGCGCGGGGGCGAACGATGCCGTGCCGCCGGGCTGGGTGGCGCGTGCCTGGACGGGGATCGTGGAGGCCTTTTGGCCGGCCGCGGCACCCGTCGGTCCGGCGCCGGCCCGGCCGGCGAGGTTGCGCCGGGAGTCCTCCGGCTCCAGGGGGATCGGGGACCCGCGCAGCGGCTCACCGGCCGTACGGGGCAGCGTCAGCCGGAACTGGGAGCCGCCGCCCGGCTCGCCCCACGCCTGCAGCCAGCCGCCGTGCAGCCGGGCGTCCTCGACGGCGATGGACAGGCCGAGCCCGGTGCCGCCCGTGGTGCGGGCCCGGGCCGGGTCGGCGCGCCAGAAGCGGTTGAAGACGCGGGTGGCCTCGCCGGGCTTGAGACCGACGCCGTAGTCGCGCACCGCGACGGCCACCGCGCCGCCGCTGCGGCTGCCCGCGGACGCCAGCCGTACGACGACGTCGCGGCCCTCGCCGTGTTCGACGGCATTGACGACGAGATTGCGCAGCACCCGCTCCACCCGGCGGGGGTCGGCCTCGGCGATCACCGGCTGCTCGGCGCCGCGCACCACGATGCGGGAGCCCTTGCGCTCGGCGAGCGGTTCGGCGCCCTCGATGACGCGGTGCACCACGTCGCGCAGGTCTATCGGCTCGGCCTCCAGCGCGGCCGCGCCGGCGTCGAACCGGCTGATCTCCAGCAGTTCGGCGAGCAGCGACTCGAAGCGGTCGAGCTGGCCCCACAGCAGCTCGGCGGAGCGTGCCGTGGCGGGGTCGAACTCGTCGCGTGCGTCGTGGATGACGTCGGCCGCCATCCGCACCGTCGTCAGCGGCGTCCGCAGCTCGTGCGAGACGTCGGAGACGAAGCGGCGCTGCATCCGGGACAGCTCCTCCAGCTGCTGGATCTTGACCTGGAGGTTCTGCGCCATCTTGTTGAAGGACTCGCCGAGCCGGGCGATGTCGTCCTCACCGGTGACCTTCATCCGCTCCTGGAGGAGGCCGGCGGCCAGCCGCTCGGAGATGCCTGCGGCCATCCGTACGGGGGTGACGACCTGCCGCACCACCAGCCAGGCGATCGCGCCGAGCAGGATCACCACGAAGACGCCGGCCGTCGCGAGCGTGCCCGTCACCAGCTTGAGCGACTCCTCTTCCTGGCTGAACGGGAAGAGGTAGTAGAGCTGGTACTGGTTGCTGTTGACGTCATTGAGCCGCTTGCCGATGATCAGCGCCGGCACGCCGTCGTCCGACCCGATGCGCTTGATCTGGGTGTACTGCCGGAACGTGCCGGACTTGGTGTCCAGCTTCCGCCGCAGCTCGGCCGGTACGCTCCGCTCCGGATCGACGTCACCCGAGGCGCGCGGCCCGCGGGTGCCGGGGCTGGAATCGCCGAACGGCTCGTCGGAGTCGGAGCTGAGCGCCACCACCGAGAACACGCCCTGGCCGCCGCTGGCGAGCTGTTCGACCAGGCCGGTGAGCCAGGTCGCGGAGTCCTGGGTGCCGCGGTTGCCGGTACGGGCGGTGTCGTCGGTACGGGTGTCGTCGGCGCCGTCAGCCATCTTCTGGGCGACGCTGAAGCCGCCCACGGCCTGGCTCTGCGCGGCCTGCGCCTTGGCCGTGAGCAGGCCGTTACGGACCTGGCCGACGACCACGACGCCGAGCAGCAGCACGACGGCGAGGGACATGAGCAGGGTGGTCGCCACGACGCGCAACTGGATGTTGCGGCGCCACAGTCGCAGGGCGGGCAGCAGCGGCCGCCGCACCCAGCGACTGAAGAGCCGCAGCAACGGGTGGACCGGGCCGCTCACCGCGCCGTCGGGCAGCAGCTGGCCACCGCGCAGCAACCGAGCAACCAATCTTCCCGAAAAGGACATATCACCCGTCGCGCCGACGGTGCGCCCCCGCTTTCCCTCCGGGGCCGAACCGTCCCGGATCATCTCAGCTGGGCCCGGCCTTGTAGCCGACCCCGCGCACGGTCACCACGATCTCCGGACGCTCCGGATCCCGCTCGACCTTCGAGCGCAACCGCTGCACATGGACATTGACCAGCCGGGTGTCCGCGGCGTGCCGATAGCCCCAGACCTGCTCCAGCAGCACCTCACGCGTGAACACCTGCCACGGCTTGCGCGCCAGCGCCACCAGCAGATCGAACTCCAGCGGGGTCAGCGCGATCGACTGCCCGTCGCGCTTCACCGAGTGGCCCGCCACATCGATGACCAGGTCACCGATCGCCAGCTGCTCGGGCGCCGGCTCCTCCGAACGCCGCAGCCGCGCCCGGATCCGGGCCACCAGCTCCTTGGGCTTGAACGGCTTGACGATGTAGTCGTCCGCGCCCGACTCGAGCCCGACCACCACATCGACCGTGTCGCTCTTGGCGGTGAGCATCACGATCGGCACCCCGGACTCCGCCCGGATCAGCCGGCACACCTCGATGCCGTCCCGTCCGGGCAGCATCAGGTCGAGCAGGACGAGATCCGGCTTGGTCTCACGGAAGGCGGCAAGGGCCTTGTCACCGTCCGACACGAACGACGGTTCAAAGCCTTCGCCACGCAGCACGATGCCGAGCATCTCTGCCAGTGCGGTGTCGTCGTCGACGACCAGGACGCGTCCCTTCATTCGGCCATCATCCCATTACCTGATCGTGACTTACTCCATCGTGACGTGGAACACACCTCCGCCAGCCGGTCCCGGGTGACGGGGGAGATCACTCCGGCCTCCGTCACGATCGCCGTCACCAGCGCCGGCGGAGTCACGTCGAAGGCCGGGTTGTAGGCCTGCGCGCCCAACGGCGCCACCGGCACACCGGCCCCCGGGACCGCCCCGGCACCCTGCACCGAGGGCAACGAGAACTCCGTCACTTCCTGCCCCGGCCGCTGCTCCACCTCGATGTCCGCACCCTCCTCGGTCTCCAGATCCACCGTGCTCGTCGGCGCCACCACCACGAACGGAACGCGGTGGTACTGCGCCAGCACCGCCAGCGGATAGCTGCCCACCTTGTTGGCGACCGAGCCGTCCGCCGCGATCCGGTCGGCGCCTATCAGCACCGCATCCACCTCACCAGCGGCGAACAGCGACCCGGCGGCCCCGTCCGACAGCACCGTGTACGCCATACCGGCCCGCGCCGCCTCGTAGGCGGTCAGCCGCGCCCCCTGCAACAGCGGCCGCGTCTCGTCCACCCACAGCCGGCGCAGCTCACCGGCCCGGTGCGCCGCCAGCGCCACCGCCAGGGCGGTGCCCTCGCCCCCGGACACCAGCGCGCCCGTGTTGCAGTGCGTGAGGATCCGATGACCGCCGCCCGGCAGCAGCTCGCCCAGCAACGCCAGACCGTGCTCCGCCATCCGCGCACTGGCCGCGATGTCCTCCGCGTGCACGGCCCGGGCCTCGGCCAGCGCAGCAGCCGCAGCCTCCGGCAGTCCCACGCCGTCGGCCGTCGCCGCCCGGTACGCATCCGCCGCCCGCCGCACGCCGTAGCCCAGGTTGACCGCGGTCGGCCGGGCCTGCGCCAGCACTTCGACGGCTTCTTCCACATCGAAGCCCCGCGCCGCGGCCAGCGCCACGCCATAGGCGCCCGCGATCCCCAGCAGCGGCGCCCCCCGCACGGCCAGCGACCGGATCGCCTCGACCAGTGCCGGCACGTCCGTACAGACCAGTTCCACCTCCTCCGCCGGCAGCCGGGTCTGATCAAGGAGGACCAGGACGGGCCCCTCCGGCAGCTCCTCCCAGCGCAGCGACGGGATGGTAAGCGTCCCGGCGCCCACCTCGGATACCTCGTACTGATCGGCCATCCCCTCAGTCTGCCGCCGACCGCCCCTCGAACAGAAGGTCCTCTCACTCTCAGGGCCCGGGTACACAACGCGCGGCGCCATGACACGATGACTGCCACCGCGGACCCCGGACCCCGGCCGCCACGGCGGGCCGGCAGCAAGAAGGAGCGACGATGAACAACTCTCCGGGCTGGGCCTCGCCCGGATCCACCCCCTCCGACGAGCCGGGCCGCGGCACACCGGAGCAGCCCCTCCAGGCCCCCGGAACGGAAGACAGGCCCGGCCCCGCCGAGCAGTCGACCCCGCCGAACTGGTCCAAGCAACAGCCGCCCGCCGGCCAGTGGTCGGCCCCCGCCGGCATCCCCGGCCAGAGCGGCCCCGAGGACCGCGCCCGCGCCTCGTCCGGCACCGGCCGGCCCGGCTGGGGCGGCCACCCGGCTCCCGGCCCGCAGGCCCCCTGGGGCTGGTCCCCGGTGCCTCCGGCGGCCAAGCCCGGCGTCATCCCGCTCCGCCCGCTCGGCGTCGGAGAGATACTCGACGGCGCGGTCGCCACCATGCGGGCCCACTGGCGCACCGTGCTCGGCATATCGCTGATCGTCGCAGTCGTCTCGCAAACCGCCGTCACCATCGTCACCGGCCTGTGGTTCCGGAACCCCGGCAGCGCACCCACGATCTCCAGCAACAACGCCCCGCCGGTCCGCGAAACCATGCGCCAGGCCGGGAACTCGCTCGCCGGATCCGCCATCACCTCGGTGATCGGACTCCTCGCCACCATCATCGCCACCGGACTGCTCACCATGATCGTGAGCCGCGCCGTCCTCGGCCGTTCCGTAACGGCCGGCGAAGCCTGGCGCGACGCCCGCGGCCAGCTCCCGCGCCTCCTCGGCCTGTTGGTACTGCTGCCCCTGCTCATCACGGCCGTCTTCGCGGTCGGCCTGACCCCCGGCCTTCTCGTCACCGCCTTCGCCACGCTGGACCTGGGCCTGCTTCTCACCGTGTTCGGCGGCTTCGCCGCCGCCGCCGTCGGCATCTGGCTGTGGGTCCGCTACAGCCTCGCCTCCCCCGCACTGATGCTGGAGAAGCAGGGCATCATCGCCTCCATGCGGCGCTCCGCCAAGCTCGTACGCGGCTCCTGGTGGCGGGTGCTGGGCGTCCAGCTGCTGGCCTACCTCCTGGTCGCCATCGTCGAGTTCATCATCCAGATCCCGGCCACCATCGTCGCCTTCGTCATCGGCGGTGAGAGCATCCTGGACTGGGCGAACGGCACCAGCGGCAACACCGGCTGGTCCTTCCTGACCGTGCTGGGCATCGGCGCCGTGATCAGCTCCACCATCACCCTCCCGATCAGCGCCGGCGTCACCGCGCTCCTCTACGTGGACCAGCGCATCCGCCGCGAGGCCCTCGACCTCGAACTGGCCCGCGCCGCCGGCCTCCCCGGGTACGGCGCCGACACCCCCACCGACGCACCGGCCACAGACGCACCGACCGCAGGCGCCCCGAACGCCCACGCTCCGACCGCGCCCGCCACCACTGCGGACGACGCCGGTCCCGACGCCGCACCGGGAAGCTGATGCGGTGACCACAGGGGGGAACATGGTCGCGCTCGGATCACTCATAGCGCGCTCCGACGACGAGATACCGGTGCGGATACCGCGCCTCCCCGCCCGCGAGGCGGCCGAGCGCGAACTGTCCGACCCCCGGTACCACCAGCACGACCCCAATCCGATCCAGCGCGCCCTCGACTGGCTCTGGGACCGCGTCGACGGCCTCTTCGGCGCGGCCGCCGGCGCCACACCGGGCGGCTGGATCGGCCTCCTCGCCATCGCCGCCTTCGTCCTGCTGCTGGTCGTCGCCCTCCGGCTGCGCCTCGGCGCGGTTCGCCGCACTCCGACCACCAGCGGCGCCCTCTTCTCCGACACTCCCCGGACCGCCGCCGAACACCGCGCGGCCGCCGAACGGCACGCCGCCGCAGGCCACTGGAGCCAGGCCGTCCAGGACCGCATGCGCGCCCTCGTCCTCTCCCTCGAGGAACGCACCCTGCTCACCCCCGCCGCCGGCCGCACCGCCGACGAGGCCGCCGCCGAGGCCGGCCTGACACTCCCCCGGTACGCCGACCAACTCCGCACCGCCGCCCGCACCTTCGACGACGTCACATACGGCGGCCGCACCGGCACAGAACAGGCATACGCCTTCCTGGCCACCCTCGACACCGAGCTCCAGCAGGCCAAGCCCGACCTGGCCGCCACCCCGACCAGGAGCCGCGGATGACCACGGCCGCCCCGGAGACCGCCGCACCCTCCCTCACCGCGCGCCGACTGTGGGCCCGCTCCCGAGGACCCCTGCTCGCACTGCTTCTTCTCGTCATCAGCGGAGTGATCCTCGCCGCCCTGCAGTCCGGCGAACAGCACGGCCGGCTCGACCCCCGCTCGGCGGACCGCTCCGGCAGCCGTGCGCTGGCCCGGCTCCTGGCCGGCCAGGGCGTCTCCCTCCAGGTCGTCACCACCTCCGAGGAGGCCGTCGCCGCGTCCGGCCCCGACACCACCCTGCTCATCACGGACCCCGACGTCCTGACGCAGAAACAGCTGACGGACCTCCACACCGCAACGGCTCGCACCCCCGGGCGCACCGTCCTGCTCACCCCCGGCTCCGCTTCCCTCTGGACCTTCGCCCCCGGCGTCCAGGCCCAGCCCGCAACCGCCAACTCCCGGCGCAATCCCGCCTGTTCCCTCCCCGCCGCACACCGCGCCGGCAGCGTGCTCCTCGGAGGCCTCCGCTACACCACGTCCGACGAGCGCGCCGAGCGCTGCTACCCCGTCAGCGGCCGGCCCACCCTGCTGCACCTCCCGGCCGCCGGCAACGGCCGCGACACCGTCCTCCTCGGCTCCACCGACTTCCTCTACAACCAACACCTCGCCGAGCACGGCAACGCCTCGCTCGCCCTTCAACTCCTCGGTGCTCACCACCATCTGATCTGGTACCTCCCCTCCGTGAGCGACCCGTCATCCGCTCATGACCAGCGCAGCTTCCTCGATCTCATCCCCTCCGGCTGGAGCTGGGCCCTGCTCCAACTCGCCATCGCCGCCGGCCTCGCCGCCGTCTGGCGCGCCCGCCGACTCGGCCCTCTCGTCCCCGAAAACCTTCCCGTCACCGTCCCTGCCGCCGAGACCACCGAGGGTCACGCGCGCCTCTACGAACAGGCCCACGCCCGCGACCGGGCCGCAACCATCCTGCGGTCCGCAACCCGTACCCGGCTCGCCCCCCTCCTCGGCGTGCCACCCACACACGCCCACACTCCTGATCGTCTTCTGCCAGCCCTCCACAGCCACTTGACCCCTTCCGCTGACCGCGCGACAGATCTGCGCTCTCTGCTCTTCGGCCCGGCCCCCGCGGACGACCGGGCCTTGGTGCAGCTGGCCGACCAGCTCGACGCACTCGAATCCTCGATCGTTTCCCAAGAGAGGCACGCCCCCCGTGAGCACCCCGACCGCTGACAGCGCCCGAGGCTCCCTTGAGGCCCTGCGCACCGAGATAGCCAAGGCCGTCGTAGGCCAGGACCCCGCCGTCACCGGGCTGGTCGTCGCCCTCCTCTGCCGCGGTCATGTGCTCCTCGAAGGCGCACCCGGCGTCGCCAAGACCCTTCTCGTACGCGCCCTGTCGACCTCCCTCGAACTCGACACCAAGCGGGTGCAGTTCACCCCGGACCTGATGCCGAGTGATGTGACGGGCTCACTGGTCTACGACGCCCGCAGCGCGGAGTTCTCCTTCCAGCCGGGCCCCGTCTTCACCAATCTGCTGCTGGCCGACGAGATCAACCGCACGCCGCCCAAGACCCAGGCATCGCTGCTGGAGGCCATGGAAGAGCGTCAGGTCACCGTCGACGGAAGGGCCCGTCCCCTCCCCGAGCCGTTCCTGGTCGCCGCCACGCAGAACCCCGTGGAGTACGAGGGCACCTATCCGCTGCCGGAGGCCCAACTCGACCGCTTCCTCCTGAAGCTGACGGTCCCACTCCCCGACCGGCACGACGAGATCGACATCCTCACCCGTCACGCGGCCGGCTTCAGCCCCCGCGATCTGAACGCCGCCGGCCTTCGCCCCGTCGCTTCTGTCGCCGACCTCGACGCGGCCCGAGCCGCCGTCGCAAAGACCTCGGTATCCCCCGAAGTCACCGGCTATATCGTCGATATCTGCCGTGCCACTCGCGAATCCCCCTCGCTCTCCCTCGGCGTCTCCCCCCGAGGCGCCACCGCCCTGCTTTCCACGTCACGCGCCTGGGCGTGGCTCACCGGCCGCGACTACGTCACCCCTGACGACGTGAAGGCCCTTGCTCTCCCCACGCTGCGCCACCGCATCCAGCTCCGCCCCGAAGCGGAGATGGAAGGAGTCACCGCAGACTCCGTGATCAACGCCGTACTCGCACATCTCCCCGTCCCCCGCTGAGGCGACACCGTGACCCTCACCGGACGCACCGCCCACGTCTCCGCACTCGGAGCCCTGTTCGTCGGCTTCGTGCTGCCCAGCTGGCTCGGCATCGCAATCGTCCAACTCGCCTTGCTGATAGCAATTTTGTGCGACCTCGCGCTCGCCGCGCCAGTGCGAACGCTCCGTTTCACCCGAACCGGTGAAACAACCGTTCGACTAACAGGCGAAGCCCACACCCACCTCACCCTCGCCAACCTGAGCAGCCGTCCACTGCGCGCCCACGTCCGCGACGCCTGGCCCCCGAGCTCCTTCCACCCCGGCTCAGAAATCGCCGCCTCCCGGCACCATGTCCGCATCCCTGCAGCCGAGCGCCGGCGACTGACAACGACCCTCCACCCCACCCGCCGCGGTGACCACCACGCCGTACGCGTCACCGTCCGCTCCTACGGCCCCCTCGGCCTGGCAGCGCGACAGGGAAGTCACCACGTCCCGTGGACCCTGCGCGTCCTGCCCCCCTTCACCAGCCGCAAGCACCTCCCCGCCAAGCTCGCCCGGCTCCGCGAACTCGACGGCCGCACCAGCCTCCTGACACGCGGTGAGGGCACCGAGTTCGACAGCCTCCGCGACTACACCCCCGGCGACGACACCCGCTCCATCGACTGGCGCGCCTCCGCCCGCCGACAGGACCTCGCCGTCCGCACCTGGCGCCCCGAACGCGACCGCCGCATCTTGCTCGTCCTCGAGACCGGCCGCACCTCGGCCACCCGTATCGGCGACATCCCCCGCCTCGACGCCTCCATGGACGCCGCCCTGCTGCTCGGCACGCTGGCCGCACGCGCCGGCGACCACGTCGATCTCCTCGCCTACGACCGCCGCATCCGCGCCTCCGTACAGGGCCGCACCGCACGCGATCTTCTCCCGGCACTGACCGACGCCCTCGCGCCCCTCGAAGCCGAACTCGTCGAGGCGGACGCCCGCGGCCTGGCCGCCGAAATCCATCGCCGCACCTCGCGTCGTTCCCTGATCGTCCTGTTCACCAGCCTGGACGCGGCCCCCGTAGAAGAGGCCCTCCTGCCCGTCCTGCCCAGCCTCACCCAGCGCAACGAAGTCATCGTCGCCGCCGTAGCCGATCCCCGCATCGAGGAAATGGCCGCCGGCCGCCACTCCCCCCAGGCCGTCTACGCCGCAGCAGCTGCAGAGCAGGCCATCGCCGCCCGCCGCCACACCGCAGACCGCCTCCGCCGCCAGGGCATCACCGTCCTCGACGCCACCCCGAACCACCTGGCCCCCGACCTGGCCGACGCCTACCTCACCCTGAAGTCCACCGGCCGTCTGTAGAAAGGTCGCCCGCGTCCTCGCAGGCGCCTTGCGTACACCCGGCCGGTCATTCGAAGCCCCCTCCGTGGCTCTCTCTGCCACGGAGGGGATCACGTTTGCTCCTACGTTGGTAAAGGGCATCACTCGGCCCAGTGCTCAGCCCCCTGCAGCCGCTGAACCGCAGCTGGAGAGAAATGAGTGAGGGGGACGGCGGTGGCTTCAACGCGCACAACCAACTCCAGCGTGCCTCCACCGCCGGCCACAACGTTGGGGCGCGGCGGAAAGGGAAAGCCGCAAGATTGCCTTACCGAGTACCGTCCACTCATCGACCCAGAACGCAGGAAAGCCCCGCACCATATGGTGCGGGGCTTTCCCACAAAGATTGTTCGGCGGCGTCCTACTCTCCCACAGGGTCCCCCCTGCAGTACCATCGGCGCTGAAAGGCTTAGCTTCCGGGTTCGAAATGTAACCGGGCGTTTCCCTAACGCT
>NZ_JBEZMM010000074.1:0-28054 GCF_040652715.1 Streptomyces sp. NPDC048196
TCGTAAACTCTGTTTCCCTACCCGACGCTCTTCGGATCTGGCCGCCGCCCGGTCGCGCAGTAGCCGCGGCACGGCTTCACCGCCGGGCCACCTCGAAGCATCGCGGCCGTACGGGACGTCATCTCCCGTACGGCCGCGGGCAGTTGGGCGGCGTCAGGGCCGCGGGGGTGCGGAGCGGGGCAGTCCGGCCAGGTCGGCGGCGCGGGTGAGCAGGTCGACGAGCATGTCGAAGGTGAGCTTGCCGGTGAAGGTGTTGCGCTGGCTGGGGTGGTAGCTCCCCAGGACCTGGAGTGCGGGGCGCCGGCCGGTGGCGGGCAGGGTCAGCTCGGCGCCGTGGCCGAACACCGGGCGCGGGCGGGGGATCGGCCAGCCCGCCTCGCCGAGCACGGGCAGCAGTGCCTGCCAGCCGAAGGCCCCGAGCGCCAGGACCGCCCGCAACGTCGGGGCGAGCAGCTCCAGTTCGGCGGCCAGCCAGGGCCGGCAGGTCCCCCGCTCGGCCGGGGTCGGCTTGTTCTCCGGCGGTGCGCAGTGCACCGGCGCGGTCACCCGCACCCCGTACAGCTCCAGGCCGTCGTCGCGGTGCGTCGCGGTGGGCCGGGAGGCGAGGCCCACCGCGTGGAGCGCGGCGAACAGGAAGTCCCCCGAGGCGTCCCCGGTGAACATCCGGCCGGTGCGGTTGCCGCCGTGCGCGGCCGGTGCCAGGCCGACGACCGCCAGTGCGGCGTCCTCGGGCCCGAAGCCGGGGACCGGCCGCCCCCAGTACTCCCAGTCCCGGAACGCCGCGCGGGGGTGCGCGGCGACCTGCTCGCGCCAGGCCACCAGTCGGGGGCAGGCCCGGCAGCGGGCGATCTGGCCGTCCAGTTCGGCAAGTCCGTGGCACCGCGCCGCCTGTTGGGCGGGGAAGTTCACCTCGCCGGTGTCCGGCGGCGGCCCGGCGGGTCCCGTCTCGTCCATCCCTCCACGTTAGAGGACCCGTCACCCGTTCCGTGGCGCCCCGGTGGCCCGTGCGGTGAGGTGCGCGGGCGGGGTGAGGCCGGCGGGCAGCAGCGGGTCGGCCTCCGGCGGGCCCCAGGTGGTGTGCAGCGGCAGCACCCCCGCCCACAGGCCGAGCACGGCGTCGGGCCCGTCACCGTCGTCCGGCGGTCCGGTACGGACCTTCACCGACGCCTCGTCGAGGGAGAGCGCCAGCAGCTCGGTCGCGGCGAGCTCCTTGCGGTTCGGGCGGCGGGCGTAGTCCCACTGGCCCGGCGCGGCCTGCTCGGTCAGGCAGCGCAGCCCGGCCAGCTTCTCCTCGGGGTCGGCGACCGGGCGCGGGGTGCCGAAGACCATCGCGCTGCGGTAGTTGACGCCGTGTTCGAAGACGGAACGGGCCAGCACCAGGCCGTCGACATGGGTGACGGTGACGCAGACCTCGGCTGCGGGGGAGGCGATCAGGCTGCGGCTGGCGACCGAGCCGTGGACGTAGAGCGTGCTGCCGTCCGTGCCGTAGACCGTGGGGACGACCAGCGGTGTGCCGTCCACCAGCACGCCGAGGTGGCAGAGGAAGCCCTCCGCCAGGACGGCGTCGAGTGCCGCGCGGTCGGTGCGGCCCTGCTCGCGCAGCCGGCGGTGGCGGGTGCGCGCGGTCTGTGACAGGCCGCGGGCGGGTGGGGCCGTCATGGGGCTATCGGCTTCTGATTCCATGGCCTCTTATCTACAGGTCAGCGGAATTCGTTGTCCAGATCTTTTTATGCGACGGATTCGGTAGGTCTTCGGTCGCTCACCAGCGGGTCGCCAGCTCCACCGTGACGGACTCCAGCGCGACGGCCGCCGCCTTGTTGACCTCGGTGGCGGTGTCGGCCCGGAGCATGATCCGGCCGATCCGGCCGAGGTTGTCGTGCGGGCCGCCGACCTCGTCGCCGGGCAGCTTCGACAGGGCGGTGGCGACGATGTGCCCGCCGCGGGGGAGGGCGCTGATCCAACGCAGGGTGCCGGCTTCGGGCGCGGTGAGGAAGCGGATCGCGGCGGCCGCCGCCCGGCGCGGCGTCACGTCGGGGCGTTCGCCCAGCGCGGCCTGGAGGCAGGCGCGGGCCATGTCGATGCCGAGCGCCTCCTCGACCAGTTTCATGATGTGGTCGCCCGGGGGCCGGGCGCCCACTTCGAGGACGTACGGGCGGCCCCGCGGGTCGATCTTCACCTCGGTGTGCGCGACGCCGTGGCGCAGGCCCAGGGCCGTGCACGCCGCGGTGGCCGCCGTGAGGACGGCCGCCCGGACGTCGTGGGGGAGTTCGGCGGGCACCGTGTGGCCCAGTTCGGCGCGGCGGGTGCCGTCGGTGGTGAACTTCTCGGTGACCGCGAGGTGGTGGAGCGCGCCGCCGGCCAGGATCGTCTCGACGCTGAACTCCTCACCGGGCACGTACTCCTGTGCCAGCAGCGTGCGGTCCAGGGCGATGCCGTGCGAGGGCTTGTGCGTCTCGGAGCGGGCGAGGCGGACGGCGGCCGGGAGGCCGGCGGCCGACCGGACGACGGACACCCCGATCGAGGCGGCGTTCCCGGCCGGTTTGACGACGAGCGGGAAGGTCAGCCCGGCGTCCGCGATCCGGCGGGCCAGGGCCGCGGCGTCCGGCGCCGCCACCGTGCGCGGGGCGGGTACGCCGCCGGCCGCGAACGCCTCGGCCATCAGGTGCTTGTTCCGCCCGGCGTCGGCGAGTTCGGGCCGGTGGCCGGGCAGGCCCAGGTCCGCGGCGAGCCGGGTGGCGAGCGGGGTGAGGAACTCCCAGCAGGGGACGACGGCGGCCACGCCGTGGGCGCGGCAGAACGCGGCCAGTTGGGCGCGGGCGGCCGCGGGGTCGGCGAAGTCGGTGAAGACCGGCGCGGCGATCCGCGCCTTCAGTTCGGGGCGGTAGCGCGCGTACACGTCCTCGTGGGTGGCGGCGTAGACCGCGAGGCCCAGGCCGGCGGCCGCGGTCAGCAGGTCCTCGCCCGCGGCGACGTCGGGCTCGATCAGCAGGACTTTCTTCACGGTGCGGTTCCTTCCGGTGCGCGGTGCGACGGTCAGCCGGTGGCGCGGCGGCGCAGCGCCGGTGCCAGGGACAGCTGGCCGGCCGCGGCGAGCAGGCACAGCGCGGCGCAGGCCAGCCAGAGGACGGGGGAGCCGAGGGTGAGCAGCCGGGTGCCGGCGACGGGGGCGATCAGGAAGCCGGTGCCCCAGGCCATGCCGATCACGCCGTTGTAGCGGCCGCGCAGCGGGGCCGGCGCCAGATCGGCGACGACCGCCGCGGTGACCGCGAAGACCAGGGTCTCGCCGACCGTGGAGACCGCGACGGCCAGCGCGTATCCGGCGGTGGCGGAGGCGGTGGCGGCCACCGCGTTGCCGCCTGCCGCCAGGGCGAACCCGGCGGCCAGCACCCGGCTCTTGTCGTGGGCGGCCAGCCGGTGGCCGATCAGCGGCTGCAGGGCGATCACGACGGCGCCGTTGACGCCCATCACCAGGCCGTACGCGCCGCTGGACAGGCCGGTGCCGCGCATCGCCAGCGGCAGGGTGGCGAACGCCTGCTGGAAGACGACCGCGTAGACCACGATGATCCCGGCGAAGGCGAGCATGGTGCGGTCGGCGAGGACGGTGCGGTAGCTGCCGGCGGTGCGGTCCCGGGCGGCCGGGCGGGTCTCCGGGACCGCCAGCCACACCAGCACCCCGAAGAACGTACAGGCGCCCGCGTCGATCCAGAAGATCAACCGGTAGCCGTGGGAGGCCAGATGGCCGCCCAGCACCATGGCGAGGGAGAAGCCGAGGTTGACCGCCCAGAGCAGCAGGCCGAAGGCGCGGGTGCGGTCGGCGGCGGGCACCGCGTCGGCGACCAGGGCCTGGGCGGCGGGGCGGAAGAGGTCGATGGTGACGCCGAGCGTGAAGCACGCGGGGATCAGCACGGTCAGGTCCTGGGCGTGGCCGAGGGTGAGCAGGGTCGCGCCGTTCGCCAGCATTCCGCCGGTCAGCGCCACCCGGCGGCCGAACCGGTCGGCGAGGAAGCCGCCCAGCGGCTGGGAGATGACGGAGCCGATGCCGACGACCGCGAGGATCAGCCCGGTGTCGGCGAGCGGGACGCCGCGGACGCCGGTCAGATAGAGGCTGAGGAACGGATTGACCATCGAGCCCAGGCGGTTGACCAGCGAGCCGCCCCACAGCACCCAGAACGCGCCGGGCAGTCCGCCCGCCCGCACCCTGACGTAGCGGCGCAGCCGACCGGGGGCGGGCGCACCGGGCGCCGGTGCGGGGGCGTCGGTTCTGCTCACGGCTCTCTCCTGCGGGTGGTCGCTCACTGCGGGCCGCCGCCGGGTACGGCCGGGGCCGCGCCCCGGGCGGCCGCGTCCGCCAGGGCCGCGCGGTCGACCTTGCCGTTCGCCGTGACGGGCAGCGCGTCCAGCAGCTGGATCTGCTGCGGGACCATGTACGGCGGCAGGGCCTCGGCGCAGAACTCCCGCAGCGCGCCGGCGTCCGGCGGGGTCCGGCCGGCGCCGGGGACCACGAAAGCGGCGAGTTCGAGGCCGCCGCCGGGGAGGGGCAGGGCCAGTGCGGTCGCGGCGGCGGCACCGGGGAATTCCGTCAACCGCCGCTCCACCTCGGCGAGTTCGACGCGGTTGCCGTTGATCTGCACCTGGGAGTCGGTCCGGCCGCAGAAGTAGTGCTCGCCGCGCTCGCCCCGTACGGCCAGGTCGCCGGTGCGCAGGACGACCTGGCCGGACTGCGGGCACAGCGGGTCGGGGACCAGGGCGGCGCGGGTGGCCTCCGGGTCGTCCCAGTACCCGGAGAACAGCGCGGGACTGCGCAGATGGATCTCGCCGGGCACCCCGGGCCGGTCGACGACCGCCCCCGACGCGTCGACGAGCAGCATCTCCGCGCCGGGGTGGGCGACGCCGATGGACAGCCGCTGCACATCGTCCGGCAGTGGGCGCGGGACGTCCTCGAAGGAGCAGGCCATCGACTCGGTGGCGCCGTAGCAGTTGATGATGCGGGCCGCGGGCAGCAGTTCCTGGAGCCGGCGCAGTTCGGGCAGCGGGAACTCCTCACCGCAGAACAGGACCGACCGCAGCCGGTCGAGGGCGGCCAGCCGCTCCGGCTCGTACCGCAGCGACTGCCGCCAGATCGACGGGACGCCGTTGACCTGGGTGGCGCCGGTCTCCCGCAGCACCCGCAGCAGATGCCGGGGCCAGCGCACCAGGTGCGGCGGGACCGGGACGACGGCGGCGCCGCTGCCCAGCGCCAGGCCGATGGTGAGCAGCGAGAAGTCGAACTGCAGCGGTGAGGTGCCGGCGATGCGGTCCTCGGGCGTGGCGATCCGGTGCGCCAGCATGCCCCGGTAGAAGGCGAGCACCGCGCGATGGCTCATCACCACCCCCTTGGGCCGCCCCGTGGTGCCGGAGGTGAAGACGATGTACGCGGGGTCGGTGACGCAGGGCACCCGGCGGCGGGGCCGGTGGGGTGCGGGGGCACGCTCGACGGTCAGTCCCTCCGGGCCGAACCGGGCGGTGCCGAGGGTCGGCGGGAGGTTGGTCCGGGTGCCGTCCGCGGCCTGGAGGTGGAGCGCGGGCCGGGCGGTGGCGAGGATCGACTCCAGCCGCCGGCGCGGGGTTTCGGGGCTCACCGGGACGAAGGTGAGGCCGGTCCGGGAGCAGGCGAGGAGGGCCGCGACGGCCCGGGCGGTGGTGTCGGACTCCAGGACCACCCGCGAGCCGGTCTCGATGCCCAGCGCGCCGAGGCCGTCCGCGTACGCGTCCACCAGTGCGGCGAGTTCGGCGTAGGTGGTCACGGTGGTCGCACCGGGCCGGTCGGACTCGATGACGGCGGGGGCGCCGGGGGTGTGCCGGGCGGCGGCGAGCAGGAAGTCGTGGAGGAACTCCCCGGCCGGACCGGCGGGGGCGGGCGGCGGCTGACTCACGGTGCTCACGGTGCGGAAGACCCCTCGTGGTGTACGGGAACGGTGAATCCGGGGCAGCCGGGCCGGATATGACGATCCGTCGGCTGCGGACGGGCGTGCGTGGCGGCGCCCCGGGAAGCGCCCGGCCGACGGCCGAAGCGCCCTACAGGCTTCCGTAGAACGGAAGTTGACTTTCGGAAGGTGATACTCAGGCTCTCATGTGCATGACGGGGTCGGCGTGTGAGGTGGGTCACGTTTGGCAGCCTTCGCCACCCGGTCAACCTGGACAGACTTCAACGGCTTGTGGCAGCGTCAGCCGTGCACGGAATTCGCCTTTCGCATGATGGAAGTGCAGCAATGGGGGAACATATGCTCGCGGCCGGACCGCTCTCGCTCGGCCAGCTCTCGGTGTGGCACGACATCCGCGACCTGCCGGCCCACCGGCGGCACGAGCCGAACAACGCCGCCGCCTGGCCGCTGCCCCGCGGCACCGACACCGCACAGGTCCGCACCGCGCTCCGTGCCCTCGCCGCCCGGCACCCCTCGCTGCGCACCCGCTACGACCTCAACGACCCCGAAACGCCACGGCAGTTGACGCCCGACGCCGACACCGACGACACCCTGCCGGCCGTACCCGACGACGGCACCGCGCCCGACCGCCGCGCCGCCGAACTGGCCCACGAGCCCTTCGACCTCGGCCGGCAGCACGGCTGGCGGGCCCGGCTGCTGACCCGCGACGGCACCCCCACCCACCTGCTGTTCGTCAAACACCACATCACCGCCGACGCCTGGGCCCAGGAACTCCTGCACCGCGAATTCCGGCAGGCGCTCACCGACCCCGACGGCCTCGGCCCCACCCCGCCCGGCCCCGCCGACCTCGCCGCGGACCAGTACGGCCCCGCCGGACTACGACGGCAGGCCGCCGCCCTCGACCACTGGGCCGACCTGCTCTCGCACGCCCCGCCGGCCGCCCTGCCCCGCACCGGCGCGCCGGGCGGCACCGTCCAGGCCACCCTGCACTCCGCGGCCGCCCGCCCGGCCGCACACACCGTCGCCGCCCGCGCCCGGGTCTCCGTCGCCAGCGTCGTCCTCGCGGCCTACGTCCGCAGCGTCGCCCGCCGGTGCGGCACCGACACCCTGCTCGTCCACCTGATGAGCGCCAACCGCTTCGCCGGCCGCTGGAAGACCGTGGTCACCTCGATGAACCAGTGGGTCCCCGCGCTCGTCGAACAGGCCCGCACCGACGACCTGGTCACCCTCGCGGACGCGGTGCACTGGAGCGGCCTGACCGCCTTCCGGCACGGCATGCACGACGTCACCGCGGTCGCCGCCCTACGGGCCCGGACGTCCGACGCCGCCGAACCGGCCTGCGCCTTCAACTACGTGGCCGTACCCGGCGGTTCACCGCTCGACGCCCTGCCGCCCCAGGACCCGCAGGACACCCGCCCGCCCACCCTCACCTGGGAGGAACCCTTCACCACCATCGGGCCGCGCTGTTACGCCCGCGCCCTGGAGACCGACACCGGGCTCTCGATCCGGCTCGCCGCGACGGACCTCGGCCGCGAGCAGTGCGCCGCACTGCTCCGGGACCTGCACGACGGCCTGCTCACCGCCGCCGGGCGGCCCTGAGGCGGCACCGCCCACCCACACCGGCACCGGCAGACGCCGCGGCCCGGCGGATCCCGCCCACCGCACCGGCCGGCCCCGCGCCCGACCCGCCGGACCGCACCGCGCCCCGCCGACGCCGCGCGGCCGCGCCCCCGGCCGGCCCCCGCCGCCCGCCCCGCCCCACCCCACCGCGCTCGTTCCTGCCCCCAGGAGGCCGCCCGTGCCCGAACACGTCCTGGTCCTGCACCGCTGGACCGACCGCTACGCCGACTACGCCGCCTACCTCGACCACGCCGTCCACCGCGTCAGCTACCTCACCACCGAACGGGCCGCCCGCCACCTCCCCGTCGAACAGGCCGCCGCGGTACGGCTCGTGGACAGCACCGAGAACGTCAAGGAGGTCCGCGCCGCCCTCGACGCCCTGGTCGAGCGGCTCGGCCCGCCCACCCGGATCGTCGCCCTCCAGGAAACCGACCTGGACCTCGCCGCCGACCTGCGGGACGCCTTCGGCCTGCCCGGACAGCGCGCCGAGGACCTGCTGCCGCTGCGCGACAAACTGCTGATGGCCCAGCGGCTCGAAGCCGCCGGCCTCCCCGTACCGCCCACCGCCGCGGCCACCGGCCCCGACGCGGTGGCCGCCTTCGCCGCCCGGCACGGCTGGCCGGTCCTGCTCAAACCGCGGCGCGGCACCGCCAGCGCCGGCATCACCCGCCTCGACTCCCCGGACGACCTCGGGCGCTACGCCTTCCCGGCGGAGACCGGCATGCTCGTCCAGCAGTGGCGCCCCGACGGGGTCCTGCACGTCGACGGCGTGCACACCGGCGCCGGCCTCGGCCCCTGGCGGGCCTCCCGCTACCTCCACACCTGCCTGGAATTCACCACCGGCGCTGCCCTCGGCTCGGTCGAGATCGACGACCCCGCACTCCTCGCCCGCATCGGCGAGATCACCGCCGCCGCCACCGGAGCCCTGTTCACCGGCCGGTCCGTCTTCCACCTCGAACTCTTCGAGAGCGAGCACGGCGAACTGACCGTCCTGGAGATCGGCGCCCGCCCCGGCGGCGCCGAAGTGCCCTTCGTCTGGCGCGAGGTGCACGGCATCGACCTGATGGCCGCGGCCTTCGCCCACCAGACCGGCACCCCCGACCCGACCGCCACCGCGCACCCCGCACCGGCCGAGGTGGCCGGCTGGCTGCTCCTCCCGCCCTCCGTCCCGGCCCCCTGCCGCGTGGACCACGCCACCGGATACCCTGGCGACGACGGACCGTATGCCCAAGTCCTCCCGGAATGGGGCGCGTTGATGCGGGGTGGCGGCTACGAACACGCCGGGGCGCGGTTCCGCTTCCGCGGCCGCAGCAGCGCGGAGGTGACCGCCGCCCTCCACCGCACCCTGCACACCGCCCGGCTCGACTGCACCCCCGTCGATCCCGCGGCACCCGCCCGGCTCGTCCTCGTCGGCTGCGGCAACCCGCCCTACCGCGCCTACGCCCTGGACGCCGTCGCCGGCCGGGTGACCACCGCCCTCGTCCAGCGCACCGAACCGGACTGGCAACGCCGGCACATCGCCGACCGGTTCCGTACCGCGGACACCTCCGACGCCACCGACACCACCCGCGCGATCGCCGCACTGCTGGCCGGCCACCCCGGCCCCGGCGCCGTCCTCACCTGGGACGAGACCCTGCTGGAGACCACCGCCGAGGCCGCCCGCCGGCTGGGCCTGGTGCACATGAGCCCCGCGGCCGCCCGCCGCTGCCGCGACAAACTCGCCACCCGCCGGCTGCTCGCCGCAGCCGGAGTGCCCTCCGCACGCTTCCACGAGGTCCACACCCACGACGAGGCGCTCGCCGCCGCGGAGGAACTCGGCCGGCCGGTCGTCGTCAAACCCCGGGCCCTGGCCGGCAGCATCGGCGTCACCCTCGCCGGCAACCCCGAACAGGTCCGGTACGCCTTCGACCAGGCACGCACCGCCGCCTTCCCCGGCATCCCCGCGACCGCCGGCGCGATCGTCGAGGAATACCTGACCGGACCCGAGATCAGCGTGGACTGCGCGGTCGCCGAAGGCACCGCCCGGATCGTGGGCGTGGCCCGCAAACACCTCGGCTTCGCCCCGTACTTCGAGGAGACCGGGCACCTCGTCGCGCCCTGGCGGCACGAGCCGTGGGCCGACGAGGTGCGCTCCGTCGTCGCCGACGCGCACACCGCCCTCGGCGTCCGCACCGGCCTCACCCACACCGAACTCCGCCTCACCCCCACCGGACCCCGCGTCGTCGAGGTCAACGGCCGGCTCGGCGGCGACTTCATCCCGCTCCTCGTCACCCTCGCCACCGGAGTCGACCCGGTCGCGGCCGCCGCCGATCTCGCACTCGGCCGGGCCCCGGATCTCACCCCGCACCACGACCGCTGCGCCGAGGTGAGCTTCGTCTACCCCGAGCACGACGGCACCGTCCGCTCCCTCGACCTCACCACCGCCCAGGCCGTGCCCGGCATCGTCCGGGCCGTGCCGCTCGCCGCGCCCGGCACCACGCTGCGGCTGCCACCCCGCGGCATCGTGCCCCGCCTCGCCGCCCTCATCGCCGTCGGCGACACCCCCGAGGAGTGCGCCGCCGCGCTGACCACCGCCCGGCACGCCGTACGCCACTCCCTCACCCCGCTTCACCGACCGTCCCTCCCGACCAAGGACAACCGCCCATGACCTGGATCCTCGGTGTCAACGCACCGCCCACCGGCTGGCACGACAGCGCCGCCTGCCTCGTCAACGGCGACGGCGAGGTCATCGCCTTCACCGAAGAGGAGCGCGTCAACCGCCACCGCCACTCCCTCTACCGCAAGCCGTTCGGCGCCGCCCGCTTCTGCCTGGCACAGGCCGGCATCACCGCCGCCGACATCGACGTGGTCGCCCTCGGCTGGGACAGCGAACAGCTCTACCCGCGGCGCTTCGCGAACGACGCCGAATTCCTCGCCTACGCCGTCGGACCGGACTTCGGCGCCCGCACGCCCGAAGTCGTCCGCGTCCCCCACCACCGGGCGCACGCCGCCTCCGCCTTCTACGCCTCGCCGTTCCCCAAGGCCGGGGTGCTGGTCGTCGACGGTCACGGCGAGAACGAGTCCTCCACCATCTGGACCTACGAGGACGGCGCCGAACCCCGCCTGGAACGCAGCTGGCAGCGCACCGCCTCGCTCGGCTACGCCTACGACGCCGCCTCCACCTGGCTCGGCTTCTCCTTCCTCAACGCCGGCAAGACCATGGGCCTGGCCGCCTACGGGCGCGCCGCCCACCTCGACGTCGAGCCGCTGGTGGACCTCACCGCCGACGACTTCGGCCTGGCCGTCGAACCGCTGGCGGAGGGCCGGGGGAGGGCCACCGCCGACGAGATCAAGGCGCAGTACGACGACACCGTCGGCCGCTGGCGGGAGCGCTACACCAAGATCGCGGGGGCGGACGGGCCCCGCGTACCCGAGGAGCGGCTCACCGACGACCCGAACGCCGTCCTCGTCGCGTACACCGCCCAGCGCCTCATCGAACAGACCGTGACCCATCTCGCCGCGCTGACCCGCAAGGCGGCCGGCGTCGAGGAGCTGTGCCTCAGCGGCGGCGTCGCCCTCAACTGCAGCACCAACGGCACCCTGCCCGGCCCGCTGTACGTACCGCCCGTACCGCACGACGCGGGGGTCGCCCTCGGAGCGGCCTGGACGGTGCGGCCGCCCAGGAGGAGGGCGGGGGCGCTCCGTCCCTATCTGGGGGTGGATGTGTGGGCCCCTGATCGCCTCAACGGCGGGGCGGGGGAGGGTATTCCGGGGGCGCGGGGTCCCGGGGCGGGCGCTTCGGGGGGCGGTGTTCCGGGGCGGGGCCGGCGCGGGGCCGGGGCCGAGGGGCTGGACCTCTCGGGGCTGGTGCGGGCGGATCTGGACATCGACGAGCTGACCGGGTTGCTGCTGGACGGGCAGGTGGGGGCGGTCGCCCAGGGGCGGGCCGAGGTGGGGCCGCGGGCGCTGTGCCGGCGCTCGATCATCGCCGTGCCGGACACCGCGGACGTCAACACGCGGGTCAACACCCTCAAGAACCGGGAGCAGTGGCGGCCCTTCGCCGGTGTCACCCGGCCCGGCTACGGCGCCCAACTCTGGGACCAGCAGGAGTACTTGAGCCTCTACATGCTCGGCGCCGCGAAGGCCACCGAGCTCGGCCGGCGGGTCGCGCCCGGCGTCGTCCACGTCGACGGCACCACCCGGCCGCAGGTCCTGCACGGTGACGAGGCGCCCGCGGTCGGCGCCGCCCTGGACGCCCTGGAACGGCACGGCGCGCCCCCGGTCCTGCTCAACACCTCCTTCAACGACAAGGGCGAACCCATCGTCAACACCGCCGCCGACGCGCTGCGCGCCTTCCGCGCCATGGACCTGGACTTCCTGGTCCTCGGCGACGACCTCTACCGCAAACCGCACCGGACCGGAGGTGCGCGCTGATGCCGGCCGGCCTGCCGGAAACCGCCCGCTTCCGGGCGTTCGGCCCCCGCCACATCGACGAGATCGCCCGCCGCCACGGCTTGTCCGACGACCTCCGCGACACCGTGCGCCGGGTGTCGCTGGTGCTGCCGTTCCGGGTCAACGAATACGTGCTCACCGAACTCATCGACTGGGACCGGGTCCCCGACGACCCGATGTTCCAACTCACCTTCCCGCAGCGCGGCATGCTCGCCCCCGTCGACGAGGACCGGCTGGCCAAGCTCTCCGCCGACCCCGCCGACACCCCGCTGCTGCGCGAGGCCGTCCAGGAGATCCGCCGGCGGCTCAACCCCCACCCCTCCGGACAGCAGCAGCTCAACGTCCCCACCCAGGACGGCGTCCAGCTCCCCGGCCTGCAGCACAAATACCGCGAGACGGTGCTCTACTTCCCCGGCCAGGGCCAGACCTGCCACGCCTACTGCACCTACTGCTTCCGCTGGGCGCAGTTCATCGGCGACGCCGACCTCAGGTTCGCCGCCCCCGACCCGGGCGGACTGATCCGCTACCTCGCCGACCACCCCGAGGTCCAGGACGTGCTGGTCACCGGCGGCGACCCGATGGTGATGTCCACCGAGCGGCTGCGCGGCCACCTGGAGCCGCTGCTCGGTGTCGACACGGTCCGTACGATCCGGATCGGCACCAAGTCCGTCGCCTACTGGCCGCAGCGCTTCGTCACCGACCCGGACGCCGACGACGTCCTGCGGCTGTTCGAGCGGGTGATCGCCTCCGGGCGGCAGCTCGCGGTGATGGCGCACTTCAGCCACCCGCGGGAGCTGTCGACCGGCCTCGCCCGGCAGGCGCTGGCCCGCATCCGCGCGACCGGCGCGGTGGTCTACTGCCAGGCGCCGCTGATCGCCCATGTCAACGACGACGCCCGGGTCTGGAGCGAGCTGTGGCGGGCCGAACTCGCGGCCGGCGCGGTGCCCTACTACCTGTTCGTCGAGCGGGACACCGGCCCCCACGACTACTTCAAGGTGCCGCTGGCCAGGGCCGTCGAGATCTTCACCGACGCCTACCGCACCCTGCCGGGCCTCGCCCGCACCGTGCGCGGCCCGGTGATGTCCGCCACCCCCGGCAAGGTCGTCGTGGACGGCGTCGAGGAGACCCCCGACGGGGCGTACTTCCGGCTGCGGATGCTCCAGGCCCGCAACCCCGACCTGGTCGGCCGGCCGTTCCGGGCCCGCTGGTCCGCCGACGCCGCCTGGCTCGACGACCTCGCACCCGACCCCGCCACCCCGGCCGACCTCGCCGCCGCCCTGCGCGGCGGCGCACCGACCGGACCCGCCCCGACCGGACCCGCCCCGGCCGGATCCGGCGCGGCCCGCCGCACCGGCCGCGCGGAGAGGAACCCCGCATGACCGCCGTCACCGTCGCCCCGCCCTCCCCGAACCTGGCGCTCAACCAGCTCGTCGACCGGCGCCGCGCCGAAGGGGCCTCGCTGGTCCACCTGGCGTTCGGCGAGGCCCGGCTGCCGGTCCTGCCGCAGCTCGCCGCCCAGCTGGCGGCCGGCGCGACCCGCGCCGCGTACGGGCCGGTGGCCGGAGCCGAGAGCGTACGGCGCGCCGTGGCCGGCTACTTCACCCGCCGCCGGCTGCCCACCGAACCCGACCGGGTGATGGTCGCCCCCGGCAGCAAACCGCTGCTGATGGCGCTCCAACTCGTCGTCCCCGGCGACCTGTTGCTGCCCCGGCCCGCCTGGAACAGCTACGCCCCGCAGGCCCGCTACGCCGGCAAGAAGGTCTTCGGCGTGCCCGTCCCCGCCGAGTGCGGCGGCGTCCCCGCCCCCGACGCGCTGCGCGCGACCCTGCACCGGGCCCGGGCGGCCGGCGCCGACCCCCGGCTGCTGGTCCTCACCCTCCCCGACAACCCCACAGGAACCGTGGCCCCGCCCGCGCTGATCCGCGACCTGTGCGCGCTGGCCCGCGCCGAGGACCTGCTGATCCTCTCCGACGAGATCTACCGCGACCTCGTCCACGACCCCGCCACCACCCCCTACCTCAGCCCCGCCGAAGCCGCCCCGGAACGCACCGTCGTCACCAGCGGACTGTCCAAGACCCTCGGCCTCGGCGGCTGGCGGATCGGCGTGGCCCGCTTCCCCGCCGGCGACACCGGCGCCCTGCTCCGGGACGCCACCGTCGCCGCGGCCAGCGAGATCTGGTCCACCCTCGCCGGGCCGATGCAACAGGTCGCCGAGTACGCCTACGCCGAACCGCCGGAGATCACCGCGCGGATCCGGGCGAGCGCCCACCTGCACGGCGCGGTGGCCCGGGCCGTGCACCGCACCGCCATCGAGGCGGGCGCCGTCTGCCGCCCGCCCACCGGCGGCTTCTACGTCTACCCGGACTTCGCGCCGCTGCGCGACCGGCTGGCCGCCCGCGGCATCACCGACGCGGCCTCGCTCGCCGCCCGCCTCCTGGACGACTCGGGCATCGTCGTCCTCGCCGGACACCTCCTCGGCGACGACCCCGAGGCGCTGCGCTTCAAGGCCGCCACCAGCCTGCTCTACGGCGACGAGCGCCAGCAGCACGAGGCGCTGGGCGCCGACGACCCCACCCGCCTGCCGCACATCGCCGCCGAACTCACCCGGATCGCCGAGGGCTTCGCCCGGCTGACGGGAGCGGCATGAGCTCCACCACCCCGCACGGAAGGACACCGGCCATGGCCGTCACAGGGGAACCGGAACAGTTCGCTTTCGGTTCCGTCCACAGCGGTCTGCTGGACTGCATCCAGGTCAACCTGGCGGTCCTCGCGGACCACCACCACGGACCCGGGGCCCACCTCCGGCTCGGCGCACCCCTGGGCTTCCGCTCCTGGGCACGCCCCGACGGACTGCCGACCGTCGATCCGCCCCTGGCCGAACAACTCCGATCGGCACCGGCCCTTTTGGGGCTCCGCGTCGTCCGGAGCGAGCGGATGACCCGCACCGCCATGTTCGCCGCGGTCCGCCGGGCCGACGCCGCGCGCTACGTCGTCGCCGACTCCTTCCACCTGCCCTGGCTGCCGTACCACGGGCAGGCCCACATGGACCACAGCTTCCTGCTCGCCGCCGGGCCCGGCGGCTGGCACATCACCGACGCCTACCGCAGCGAGACCTCCTGGGGCACCGCCGCCCCCGGCACCTGGGTGCTCACCGAGGACGAACTGGCCGGCATCGAGTCCGCCGTGGTCGTCGAGGTCGTCCCGGACACCGCCCGCCCGGCCGCCGGGCCGCCCCCGCTGGTGTCCGTCGACGAGAGCGCGGTCGCCGGCTACCTCGACGCGTACGACGCCTGCCCGGACCGCGCCCGGGCGGTCGGTCAACTCACCGTCGAGACCTGGCTGCTGGCCCGCTCCCGCACCCTGCACGCCACCTACCGCGCGCTCTTCGCCGACCACGCCGACGACGCACGGCGGGAGGCCGAGGCCGCGCACCTTCGGGCCTGGGACAAGGTCGTCGAGCAGACCTACCTCGCCCACCGCCGGCTGTCCCGCGGCCGCGCCGAGCCGCCGGGCATCGTGGACCGGCTGCGGGAGGTGCTCACCGCCGACCTCACCGTCTTCGGCGCCCCGCCCGGCATCCCGGCCCCGGCGGTCGCCCCGCCCGCCGACGACGCGCTCCGCGAACAGGTGGCCGCGGTCGCCGCGGACGTGCTCGGCGTGGAGGTGACCGGCCTCCTGGGCGGCGCACCCTTCGACTCCTTCCCCTCCTTCAGCTCCTTCCGGCTGATCGAGATCATCGAGCGGCTGGAGACCGCACTGGGCCGGGAACTCGACGCCGACGCGCTCGTACCGGAAAACCTCCGCCGGGTCGACGACCTGTGCCGCATCGCCCGCTGACCGCATCCGAAAGAGACACCATGGACGCCCGCTTCACCGCCCTGCTGCAGCCCTTCCTCAAGTCCGCCGGACCCGGCGGGACCGCCCTCACCCCCGACACCGACCTGCGCACACTCGGCGTCGACTCCATGCAGGCCATCGAGCTGCTGTTCGCCGTCGAGGACACCTTCGGCATCTCACTGCCGGACGAGGAGCTCAACGACACCACCTTCGCCACCGCCGGCAGCCTCTGGAACGTGATCGCCGCACAGCTGCCGGAGGGCACCGGCGACGTGCCGGCCGGCCGGGAGACCGCATGACCACCGAGCCCGCCCCCCGGCCCCCGCTGGACCTGACCGACCGTCTGGCAGCGGTCACCGAGGCCACCGAGGAACACCTGGCCCGCACCGACCGCGCCGCGGAATTCCCGGTGGCCGCACTGGACGCGCTGCGCCGCACCGGCCTGCTCGGACTGCTGGTCCCGGTGGCCCACGGCGGCCTCGGCGGCACCGCACGGGACCTGACGGCCGCCGCCCGGACCCTCGGGCGCAGCGACATGTCCGTCGGCATGATCTTCGCCATGCACTGTCAGCAGGCGGCGGCCCTGGTGCGGTACGGGAACGAGCGGCTGCGCAAGGAAGTGCTGCCGCGGATCGCGGCGGGGGAGTGCTATCTCGCCTCCGTCACCACGGAGGCCGGCAAGGGCGGCCATCTGCTCAGCGCCCAGGCCCAACTGGGAGCCGAAGAAGGTGAGTTGGTGGTGGAGCGGTTCGCGCCCATCGTCACCGGCGGCGCCCACGCCGACGGCTTCCTGATCACCATGCGCAGCCCCGGGGCCGACGCCTCCGCCCATGAGGTGACGCTGGTCTACGCCGACCGTGACCAGCTCGACCTCGCCACCTCCGGCGACTGGCAGCCGATGGGCATGCGCGCCAGCCACAGCGTCGCGCTCACCCTGACCGGACGCGTCCCCGGTCACCAAGTCGTCGGCGACGTAGGGGAGTTCCACCGGATCGCCACCACGGTCTTCGCACCGCTGGCCCACCTGGGCTGGTCCGCGGTCTGGCTCGGCACCGCCGCCGGGGCGCTCTCCCGCGTACTGCGCCTGCTGCGCAGCCCCGCCGGCCGGGCCCGCTTCGACCTCACCTCCGAGCTCCTCCTCACCCGGATCGCCCGGTCCCGGCAGCGCCTCGACACCGTGCACGCCCTGCTCCAACAATCCCTGCACACCGTGGAGTCCGGCGCCGACCTGTCCGCACCGGCCCGCCAGCTCCAGCTCAACGCGCTGAAGATCACCGCCTCCGAGGAGTGCCTGGCGGCCGTCGACGACCTGATCACCGCGCTCGGACTGCGCCACGGCTACCTCAAGGACTCACCCACCCGGCTCGAACAGGCCCTGCGCGACCTGCGCTCCGCGCCGCTCAACTACAGCAACGACCGGCTGCACCTCGCCGACGGCCGACTGGCACTGCGCGACCAGGGAGTGAGCTTTGCCTGACCCCCGCTACGCCCCGCTCGGCGCACTGCCCCGCACCGCCTCCGGCGCGCAGGTCTGGGCCGCACTCGGCGCCGCCGGCCTGACCGCCGGCGCCTACCGCGACCGGCAGCCCGGCACCGGCATCGACCCGGCCGGCCTCGCCGACCTGCTCACCGCCGTCGACGCCCGCTTCTCCGTCGCCGCCACCCTGTCGGTCAGCGTCCAGCTGGCCACCGCGCTGCCCCTGCTCGCCACCGGGCGGGCGCCGGCCGCCCGGCAGGCCCTTGCGGGTGCGCTCACCGGCCGGGCCACCCTCGCCCTCGCCGCCACCGACGTCACCGCCGGCACCGACCTCACCGCCCTCCGCACGGAACTGCGCATCGAGGACGACGCCCTCGACGTGACCGGCGAGAAGAACTGGATCGCCAACACCACCACCGCCACCCACTTCCTCGTCCTCGCCCGGCACCGCCCGGGGCGGCACTTCACCCACTTCACCTGGGTCCTGGTACCGGCCGGCGCACCGGGCGTCACCGTGCGCCCCGCCGACTCCGCCCTGTTCGCCGACTCCGGCGCCGGCCACATCACCTTCGACCGGGTACGGCTCGGCCGGGACCAGGTGCTCGGCCGCGTCGGCTTCGGGCTGCCGCTCTTCGCCCGCCACATCGGCACCGAACGGCTGGCCGGCGCCCAGTGGGGCGTGGCACTGTGCCGCCGGGTGCTGGCCGACACCCACCGCCACCTCACCGGCCGCCCGCACGGCGACGGCACCCTGTGGGACCTTGACCCGGTCCGGCAGCGGTTCGCGGCCTGCCTGCTGCGGGTCCGCGAACTGCACGCGCTCAGCGGCGAGTTGGCCGACCAGGTGGCGCTGCGGCACGACGCCACGGCGGCCGCCACCCTCAAAGCGGCCGCCGGCACCACCGTCCACCACGTTCTCGGTGACTGCGCCCAGCTGTGGGGCGCGGCCGGCTTCACCACCGGAGGAATCCAGGAACTCCGCGCCCAGGCCGCGCTCTTCGGCATCGGCGGCGGCGCCGACGAGGTCGTCCTCGGCACCCTCGCGGACGCCGCCGAGGAACTGCTGGCCACCCTCGAACGACCGGGCACCCTGCCGTGACGGCCCCGATCGAGGTGGCCGGTGGGGTCTGGGTGACCCTCACGACCGCGGACCGCGCCACCGCCAGCACCCACCGGGACGACCGGCGCCGCGCGGCCGCCCTGCCCGAATGGCGGGCCCGCGAATTCCTCGCCGGCCGCGGGCTGTTGCGGCAGCTGCTGGCCGCCGTACGGCCCGGCCCGGCCGGCGCCGAGATCGTCCCCGACCGGCGCGGCAAGCCGTGGCTGCGCGGACACCCCGACATCGGCATCAGCGTGTCCCACAGCCGGGGCACCCTCGCCGCCGGGGTGGCGCTGGGGCGCGCCGTCGGCGTGGACGTCCAGCGCCCGGACCCCGCCGTCCGCGCCTCCTTCGCCCGGCGGCTGCTCGGTACCCACGCCGGACGGCTCACCGCACTGCCGCCGGCCGTCGCCGCCGAGGAGGTCGCCTGGGTGTGGACCGCCCAGGAAGCCTGCGTCAAGGCCGCCGGACCGGGCCTCGCCGGGCGGCCCTGGACCATCGACGTCCCGCCCGGCGCCCGCTCGGGCCGCTGGCGCAGCTACCGCTGGCTGAGCCTGCGCGACCACTCCAGCACCCCGCTGAGCTGCGCGTTCGCCCTGGCCGCAAGCGTCCCGGACCCGCCCACGGTCACGCCCGGCACCCCGGCCCGGACCCCCCGCCCCACCCCTTGGAAAGGCGCACGGTGAGCATCCCCGCCGCACGGCACACCCTCCTCGACTGGTTCGCGGCCACGGCCGCCGCCCACCCGGACCGGCCCGCGCTGGAGACCGGCGACACCACGCTGACCTACGCCGGGCTCGCCGCCCGCGCCGACGCCCTCGCGGCCGCGCTGCTCGACCGCCTCGGCGGGACACCGCCCCGCCGGGTCGGCCTGCTGGCCGGCCGCACCGCCGTCGCCTACGCCGGATACCTCGCCGTACTGCGCCTCGGCGCCACCGTCGTCCCGCTCGGCCCCGCCTTCCCGGCCGGGCGCAACGCCCGCACCGTCCGCGCCGCCCGGCTCGACGCCGTGCTGTCCGACGGGACCGCCGCCCGGCCCACCCCGCCGGACGTCCCCCTGGTCACCCGCACCGACACCGAACTGCCGCAGCTCCCCGCCGCACCGCTCCCCGCCCTGCCCGCCGCCCACCCCGACGACCTCGCCTACCTCCTCTTCACCTCCGGCTCCACCGGCGTCCCCAAGGGCGTCCCCATCCGGCACCGCAACGTCTGCGCGTACCTCACCCACGCCGTCCCGCGCGCCGCCGCCGGCCCCGGCGCCCGCTGCTCACAGACCTTCGACCTCACCTTCGACCCGTCCGTGCACGACATGTTCACCACCTGGGGGAGCGGCGCCACCCTGGTCGTCCCGTCCCGCGACGACCTGCTCGCCCCGGTCCGCTTCGTGGCCCGGCACGCCCTCACCCACTGGAACTCCGTACCGTCGGTGATCTCCCTCGCCCAGCGGTTCCGCGCCCTGAAACCGGACAGCATGCCGACGCTGCGGCACAGCATGTTCTGCGGTGAACCGCTGACCCTCCAGCAGGCCGCGGCCTGGCACCGCGCCGCCCCGCACAGCCGGCTGGAGAACGCCTACGGCCCCACCGAACTGACCGTGACCTGCACCGCCTACCGCCTGCCGCCCGACCCCGCCGACTGGCCGTCCCCGGCCAACGGCACCGTCCCCATCGGCACCCTCTACCCCGGCCTCCAACTACACGACCACCAGGGCGAGTTGTGCGTCCGCGGCGCACAACGCTTCCCCGGCTACCTCGACCCGGCGGACAACACCGGCCGCTTCCTGGCACCCGACGGCTCCCCCCACGACCCGGCCACCCCGCTGACCGACGACCACTGGTACCGCACCGGCGACCGCGTCACCCCGCTGGACCCGCCCACCGCACAGGCCGACCGCGATCACCGGCCGCTGGTCCACCTCGGTCGCGGCGACCAGCAGGTCCAGGTGCACGGCTACCGCGTCGAACTCGGCGAGGTCGAGGCCGCGTTGCGGGCCCTGCCCGGGGTCCGGGAGGCCGCCGTGCTGCCCCGGACCACGCCCGGCGGCGTCGAACTCACCGCCGCCTACACCGGCACCTCGGACACCACCGCCGACACTCTCCGCGCGGCCCTGCGCGACCGGCTCCCCGCCTACATGGTCCCGGCCACCCTCACCGCCCTCGACGCCCTCCCGCTCAACGCCAACGGCAAGACCGACCGCGCCGCGCTCGACGCGCTCCTCCCGGGGGCACCCGACCGCGCCCCGTGACCAGGCACCCGGCCCGTCAGGAGTCGGGCAGGTCGAGACGGCGGGCCGTGCCGGGAGCGATGAGGAAGGAACGGTCCCGCAGCCGGACCCGGACCGGCGGCAGGTCCGACTCCGGCACGGCGATGCCCACCTGCTCGGCACGGATCCGCAGATCGACGTCCCAGTGCCGGCGATAGCGGATCCGCACCGCGAACTTCGACAGCTGCGGCAGCGGGGCCGGATCCAGCCAGAGGGCCTCCTCCCGGGTCTCCAGCCCGGTCAGACCACGCTGCACCAGATCCAGACTGCCGGCCATCGCGCCCAGGTGGATGCCCTCCGCGGTCGTACCGCCCTGGACATCGGCCACGTCCCCGGTCAGCGCCTCCTCGCAGTACGCCCAGGCATCGGGCCGCTGGACCCGGGCCAGCACCCAGGCATGGACCAGCGCACTCAGCGTCGAGCCGTGACTGGTCCGGCTCAGGTAATAGTCCACGGTGGCGTGCCAGGTGTCCTCGTCCAGCGGATACCCCAACCGGCCGAACACCTCGACGAGTTCGGCAGGGGAGAACAGATAGCCGAGCATCAGCACATCCGCCTGCTTGGACGCCTGGTAGCGGTTGACGGTGTCGCCCTCCGCCTCCAGGATCCGGTCCAGCCGCCGGATGTCGCCGTAGCGCCGCCGGTAGCCCTCCCAGTCCAGTTCGGCGAGGTCCCCGTACCCGGCGAACTGGCTGATGACGCCGCGGTGGTGCGGCACGTGCAGCCGGTGCGCGATGTCCTCCCAGCGCTCCGGCTCGTCCGGGGTGAGCTGGATCCGTTCGAAGAGCTGCCGGCGGTGCGCCTCGGGCAGCGTCTCGCACAGTTCCAGGGCCCGCATCAGCACCCAGGCCGCGGTCACATTGGTGTAGGCGTTGTCGTCCACACCCGGCTGCGCCGCCCCCGGATACCCGTCGTGGTACTCGTCGGGACCGACCACCCCGCGGATCCGGTACCGGCCCAGCCGGGTGTCCCAGGCCGTGGCCGAGGCCCAGAAACGGGCGATCTGCAGCAGCATCTCCGCGCCCTTGGTCCCCAGGAAGTCGCTGTCCCCGCTGGCCTGCCCGTACTGCCAGATGTTGTACGCGATGGCCGAGCCGACGTGGTGCTGCAGCCGCGAGTAGTCGGGCAGCCAGCGGCCCGAGCGCGGGTTGAGGTGCAGCTGCTGGGTCTCCTCCCGGCCGTCCCCGGCGCTCTGCCACGGGTACATCGCACCGGTCCGGCCGGTCTCCCGCGCCGCGTGCAGGGCCGCCGGCAGCCGCCGGTAGCGGTACTCCAGCAACGCCCGGGAGACCTGCGGCAGATGCAGGTTCAAGAACGGCAGCACGAACAGCTCGTCCCAGAAGACGTGCCCCCGGTACGACTCGCCGTGCAGCCCGCGGGCCGGCACCCCCACGTCGAGTTCGGCGGTGTGCGGCGACAGGGTCTGCAGCACGTGGAACAGGTGCAGCCGCAGGATCTGGCCGGCCTCCCCGGGCACCTCCAGCTTCGCCTGCCGCCACAGGTCCGCCCAGGCACGGCGGTGCGACGCCAGCAACTGCCGGAAGTGCGGCGCGTGGATCACACAGTCGACCGCCGCGCGCCGGGGACTCTCGATCGCCGGGTCACGGGAGGTGTACAGCCCCACGGTCTTGTCGACGACCGCGGTACTGCCCGGGCCGATCGGCAGCACCACGGTCTGAAAGGCCCGCAGCACCGTCAGCCGGGTCTGGTGCGCCACGCCCCGGGCCGGCGTGGCCCGCAGCCGCGCGGCCAGCGCCACCAGGATGTCCGAGTCGGTGGTGCGCGAGGTCAGCCACATGGTGTCGGGCCGCTCCGAGCCCGACTCCCAGCCGCGCAGATGCTGATCGGCCAGCCCTTGGTAGCGCGCCACACCGGCATTGCGGACCCCACCGTCGATCGCCGCCTCCACCTCGACCGCACCGGCCCACCCGTCGGCCGTGAACGACAGGCGCTGCGCGGCCAGGTGCGGCTCGCCCATGTGCACCAGACGGCGCTCCTCCACCCCCAGCCGTCGCCCCGCCTCGTCGGTGTACGCCGAGGAGCGGGTCAGCGTGCCGCCGCGCAGGTCCAGCGTCTGCCGGTGCTCGCCGAGATGGGGATGGTCGGGCGCGAGCCACGGGCCGGGAGCGGCGTCGGCGGGGCAGATCCGGTACCGCAGCGGAAGCCAGTTGGGCATGTTGACCATGTCCTCGTTGTCCACCGACCGGCCCGCCACGGTGGAGGTGAGCCGGTTGTAGCAGCCGGCCACGTACGTCCCCGGATAGTGCACGGGGTCACCCAGCACCTCGCACGCCGCGCCACGGGTGACGAAGTAGCCGTTGCCCAGCGCGCACAGCGTCTCCCGCAGCCGCTCGCCCGCCGGGTCATAGCCCTCGTACGACCAGGTCCAGGGGCGCGCCATCAGTCCTCCCCGGCCACCAGCAGCTCGCCGGGGTCGGCCACGACCACGTCGGCGCCGTGCCGGCGCAGGGCCGCCGCGCTGATCCGCCCGCCGGTCCGGTCCACGCCCACCACCAGCCCGAACCCGCCCCGCCGGCCCGCCTCGACACCGGCCAGCGCGTCCTCCACCACGGCGGTGTCCCGGGGCGGCACGTCCAGCCGCCGGGCCGCCTCCACGAACAGCGCCGGGTCCGGTTTGCCGGGCAGGCCCAGCCGGCGCACCTCGTTGCCGTCCACCACGGTCTGGAACAGCGCCAGCACCCCGGCCGCGGACAGCAGCTCGGTCGCGTGCCGGGACGCCGAGACCGCGGCGCACGGGACCCGGGCCCGCCGCAGCGCGTCCAGCAGCCGCACGCAGCCGGGCCAGGCCTCGATGGTGTGGGTCCGCAGGCCGGCGGTGAAGAGCTGCTCCTTGCGGGCGGCCAGGGCCCGGACCGTGCCGGAGCCGGGCGCGTCGTCCGGGTCGCCCAGTGGCAGGTCCAGGCCCCGGGACGCCAGGAAGGCACTCGCCCCGTCCAGCCGCGACCGGCCGTCGACGTGCCGGAGGTAGTCCTCCACCAGGTCGAACGGGCGCTGGCCGCCGGTGGCCTCCAGGAACGGGTCGAAGGCGTCCTTCCAGGCCGCGGCGTGCAGCCGGGCGGAGTCGATGATCACTCCGTCGGTGTCGAGGACCACGGCCCGCAGCGAGCGCAGGGCCGTGGCGAGCAACGGCGCACCGGTCATCGTGACATCCGTTCGTCGCTGTCCGTCGCCGGTCTTGTCGGGTCCGGCATCGGTGTCCTTTCCATGGCACCACGCCCGGCAGCCGCGGGCGCGTCCGGACGTGGCGGGCGCCCGTACGCGGGGTGACGATGGGAGGGCGCAGCGGGAGCCGGACGACCGTGAGAAGGGCGGTGGCGGCCATGGAACGGCCCTTGGTCGTGGGTGTCGACGGTTCGGACCCCGCCCTGCGGGCCCTGGACTGGGCGGTGGACGAGGCCGCCCTCCACGGGCTGCCGCTGCGGATCGTGCACGCCTCCACCTGGGAGCACTACGAGCCCCCGGATTCCGGACCGGACGCCGGCGAACCGCCCGGTGAACAGGTGCTCGCCGAGGCCGTCGCCGGAGCCGCCGTGGAACGCGCCCGCTGCCGCAACGCGGACGTCGAGCTCGTGTCCGAGGTGCTGCCCGAGGAGGCGGTCGACGCCCTGCTGCGCGAGGCCCAGCACGCATACGCCCTGGTCCTGGGCTCCCGCGGGCGCGGCGAGGTCCTCGGCCGGCTGCTGGGCTCCGTCGGGGTGGCGGTCGCGGCCCGGGCCCGGTGCCCGGTGGTCGTGGTGCGCGGTGACCGGGCGGGGGTCGCGGGAAGTCACCGCAGCATCCTGCTCGGGGTCGGCGAGCCGGCGAAGAGCGAGGAGGCGGTGCGCTTCGCCTTCCGGGAGGCCGAGGCCCGCGGCTGTCTGCTCAAGGCCGTCCGCGCCTGGCGCTGCCCCGCCCACGAACGCAGCGACGACCCGCCGCTGCTCGCCACCCAGGCGCAGAGCTACCACGACAAACAGGCCGCGGAGCAACTCGACGCCGCACTGGCGGAGGTGGCCGCCGAGCACCCGGCCGTCACGGTGCGCCGCACCACCGTCGAGGGACCGGCGCACAAGGTGCTGGTGCACCGCGCCGCCGCGGCCGACCTCCTCGTCGTCGGCGCGGGCCACCGCCACGGGCACTTCGGGCTGCCGCTCGGCCGGGTCGCCCACAGCGCGCTGTGCCACGCCGACTGTCCCGTCGCGGTCGTCCCCGAACGTGCCTGACACCGCCCCTGCGCGCGACTCCGACCAGGCCTGCCACCCGGTCCGCGTCTCCCTGTTCCGTGTCCCGCCGGGCCACCGTCAGGCGTCCGCGTCCCGCCGGGCCGCCGTCAGGCGCCCGCCCCGAACGGCGCCAGGGTCTCCCGCTCGGTCCGCCGCCGGACCCGCTCGGTCAGCACGGCCAGCCGGTGCGACACCACCGCCCGCACCGGCTGCGGGGACCGGATCCGCCGAGCCGGCCCGGGCAGCCCGGCGAGGTCGGCCGCCAGCCGCCGCCGGGCGTCCGCCGGCCGGTCCCGCGGCACACAGCGCGCACCCTCCCGCATCAGCGTCGCCAGCAGCGGCACGCTGTCCGCCGGCGGCGCCTCGTCGGCCAGCCCGATCACGTCCAGGAAGCCGGGCCTGCGGAACACCTGCTTGCGGCCCGGCGCGCTCACCTTCGCCGCCGACAGCTTCATCACCGGCCGCCCGTCGTACGCCACGAGCTTGTACGCCGAGTCCAGATACGGCGCATCGGCGCTCACCCCCACCCGGGTGCCCACCGCGAAGACGTCGATCGGCGCCCCCGCGGTCACCAGGTCGTGCACCGCGAACTCGTCGAGTCCGCCACTGGCGACGATGCGCACCTGCGGCAGGCCCGCGTTGTCGAGCATCGCGCGGGCCTGCCGCGAGAGCCGGGCCAGGTCCCCGCTGTCCAGCCGGATCGCGGAGCCGTCCCCGATGCCCAGGGCCGTCAGCACCCGGGCCGCCGCAGCCACCCCGGACGCCGTGTCATAGGTGTCCACCAGGAAGGTCACCGGCCCGGGATGGCAGCGCGCGAACGCGGTGAAGGCCGCCTCCTCGTCCTCGAACGCCTCCACGTACGAGTGCGCCATCGTGCCGATCGCGGGCAGGTCCTCGGCGTGCGCCGCGGCCACATTGCTGGTCCCGGCGAAACCCGCCATCGCGCCCAGCCGGGCCACCGTGTGGGCCGCCTCGATGCCGTGGGTGCGCCGCAGCGAGAAGTCCACCACCGGCCGCCCGTGCGCGGCCAGCACACAGCGGGCGCACTTCGACGCCAGGGCGGTCTGATGGCTGAGCTGGTTGAGGACGTACGACTCCAGCAGCTGGGCCTGGGGGATCGGCGCGGTGATCTCCAGCAGCGGTTCGCCGGCCAGCACCACATGCCCCTCGGGCACCGCCCGCACCTCGCCCGTGAAGCGCATGCCCAGCAGCGGGGCCACGTCCTCCGCCGGCCGTTGCAGCGTCTCGGCGAACACCTCGACGTCCTCCTGCCCGACCCGGAACCCCTCCAGATGCGTCAGGACGGTCTCGACGCCCGCCGCGACCAGAAAGCCCCGCTCCGGCGGCAGTTCCCGGACGAAACAGCTGAAGGTCGCCGGCCGCACCATGCCCTCGCGGACGTACGACAGGGCCATGGTCACCTCGTAGAGGTCGGTGAGCGTGGCATCCGACATGGCCGGCTCCTTCCACGACCGGGCACGGTCCGCCACCGCGGCTCAGGCCAGTTGGTCGGTCCAGCCGTAGGCGGTGCGGGTCTCGTGCCGCGGCGGTGCGGCACCGACGTCCTCCAGGTCGTCGTCCGCCACCCGCAGCAGCTGCCCGGCCAGGTCCCGCAGCGCCCGCCCGGCCGCGATCTCCTCCCCGATCTCCGGCACGTCCCGGTCGTCCGGGCTGCGCCGCGCCGTGCCGTGCCCGGTGAAGGTCGTGGCGCGGGTACGGAGTTCCGCGCGGGCCGTGGTCGTGCCGCCCTCCTCGACGAGCTGCAGCCGGACCGGCCACTCGACGGTGATCGCCATGGTTCACCTCCGCTTCGGTGCCCCTGTCGTCATCATCCGCCCTTCCCCTCGTACGGCACCACCGCCACCGGGCACGCGGCGTGGTGGACGACCGCCTGCACGATGTGGCCGATCCGTGGCGCGGGCCGCAGACGGCGGTGGCGGCGCCCGACGACCAGCAGCCCGGCGTCCGCGGTGTCGTGCAGCAGCGCCGGCGCCGGGCTCTCCAGCTCCACCCGCGCGTCCACCGTCACGTCCGGGTACTTCTCCCGCCACGGAGACAGTGCCCGGGCCAGGTCCTTGCGGGCCACCGCGGCCGCCTCCTCGGCCGCGTACGGCTCCACCCCGCCGCCCCGGTTGTACGCGAACGACGGCAGGTGCCGGCCGTGCACGGCACGCAGGGTGACGCCGTGCCGCAGCGCGCAGTCGAAGGCGAACGCGAGCTGCGGCTCGTGCGGTTCGTGCAGGCCGACCCCGACCACCACGTCACCGCCGTGGCCGGCCACCGCGGCCTCCTGCCGGGTGCGGACCAGGACCGTGGGCGTGGTGGTGCGGGCGATGAGCTGGAGGCCGACTTCACCCAGTACGTACCGCGACACCGGGCCCAGGTCACGCGTGCCCAGGACCAGCAGGTCCGACCGCCCGGCGGCGTCCGCCAGGGCCTCCAGCGGATCCTTGGGCACCAGCTCCCGCTCCAGCGGAAGGTCCGGGTAGCGGGCCCGGACGGTACCGGTCACCTCGTCCATCATCCGGTGGGGCCAGTAGTTCTGGTCACTCTCCTCACCGGGCGGCCCGGCAGGCTCCGGGGCGAGCAGCACCCAGGCGTGCAGCAGCCGCAGCCGGGCCCTGCGCAACTGTGCCTCCCGGGCCGCCCACAGAACGGCGGCCGACGACTCCGGCGTACCGTCCACGCCTGCGGTGATGGTCTCCTGCATCGCCTCACTCCTCTCTGGCGGGGGCCCTACCTCTCCAGGGTGCGCCGATCCGCTGCGCTTGGCTGGCCGCCCACGTACCTGGCTGTCCCGCCGCGGGGCGCTCCGCTTGGCCTCGGCCCCACGTACCTGGCTTTCCCGCCGCGGGGCGCTCCGCTTGGCCTCGGCCCCACGTACCTGGCTTTCCCGCCGCGGGGCTTGCCGTTGCGCGCTTTGCGGCGCCCCCGCACGTACCTGGCCGTCTCGCCGCGGGGCGCCTCGCCGGTGTGCTTGGCGGCGCCCCGCAGGTACCCGTCTGCGGCACCGCGGGGCTCGCTCGCCGCTGCGCTTTGCGGCGCCCCGCACGTGACTGTCTGTCCCGTTGCGGGGCTTGTTCGCCGTGGCGCCTGCGGCGGGCTGGGTGGGTGTTGGGTGCGGTGACGGGCCTCCGGGGCCGGTTGTGTGGACTGCTGACGCTTTACGTCCACACAACCGGC
>NZ_JBEZMM010000075.1:0-27796 GCF_040652715.1 Streptomyces sp. NPDC048196
CTCTCGCGCCCCTTAGGGGATCTGTTCGCCTAACCCCTAAGGGGCGCGAGAGCCCCCTCCGAGCCCCCGCCCGGCGCCGGCTGACCTCCACCCGGAGCAGCCGGGCTCCCGGCCGGAGCAAGCGGAGCGAGCCGTTCCGTGCCCTCGGGCCCCATCCCGCGGGCCGGTCCCTGGCAGCCCTGGGCCGCCGCGATCCCCAGCGCGACCAGCAGAGTCACCACGACGAACACGATGACCCGCTGACGCAGCAGCCGGCGGTCGGGGCCGGGCCGGCGCCCGCCCGAGGTCGTACGGACCGGGGTGCGCGCACCGTTTCGCCCTGTCGGCCGTGGCGCCGGACCGCGCCGGGCATTCCGTCCCGCGGTACGCGGATTCTTCCTCGCGCCGGTGCCCGCACCAGCACCTGCCCCCGTACCCGCACCGGAAGCCGGTCCGCCCGGCCGGCCACCGGCCCCGTCCCGCGGTGCCGGCGGACGCGACGTATGCGGGCGCGGCGCGGAGCCGCCAGCCGTCCGCCGCTCGGTGCGCTGGCGCGCGTACTCCTCGGCCCGCTGCCCGGTCGGCCGGTCCGACGGACGGCGCTCCGCCCGGCTCCATCCGGCCCCGCTGCCGGGCCCGTTGTGCAGCAGACCGGCCGACGGGCCGCCCGAGGGTCCGCCCGACAGACCGTGCGCCTCACGGGCCGCGATCTCCTTGAGCCGCAACGACAGCGACAAGGTGCTGGGCCGGTCCGCCGGGTCCTTGGCCAGGCACGACGCGAGCAGCGGCGCCAGCGCGTCCGGCACCCCGGCGAGCTGCGCCTCCTCGTGCACCACCCGGTAGAGCATGACCTCCGAACTGCCCTGCCCGAACGGGGAGTCCGCGGTGCAGGCGTACGCCAGCGTGGCGCCCAGCGCGAAGATGTCGGTGGCTGGGGTCACCGCGGCCCCGCGTACCTGTTCCGGTGCCAGGAAGCCCGGCGACCCGACGGCCGTACCGACATGCGTGAGAGTGCTGGCACCGGTCGCCCAGGCGATGCCGAAGTCGATGATGCGCGGGCCCTTGGGGGACAGCAGGATGTTGGACGGCTTCAGGTCGCGGTGCACCACGCCCGCGTCATGGACGGCCAGCAGCCCCTCGGACAGTGCCGCGCCGACGGAGGCGACCTGCGCGGGGGAGAGCGGCCCCTCCTCGTTGACCTTGTCGTGCAGCGACGGGCCGGGGACGTACTGGGTGGCGAACCACGGGCGGTCCGCGTCCAGATCGGCCGCGACCAGCCGCGCCGTACAGCCACCGCGGATCCGGCGGGCGGCGGAGACCTCGCGGGCGAACCGCGAGCGGAATTCCTGATCCTCCGCCAGGTCCGGCCGGATCACCTTCAGCGCCACCCGCTGACCGCGCTTGTCCGAGCCGAGGTAGACCACGCCCATCCCGCCCGCGCCGAGCCGGCGGTGCAACCGGAACGTCCCGACGACACGCGGGTCCTCGCGCCGGAGCCGCATCATCGCCATGTCCGTCCCCTACCTGCGGTGGGAGGCCCCTCCGCTGCCAACCGTCTGACGTGGCACAGCTTACGGATTGACGGCTCACTGTGCTGAGAGGCCGCGCATGCGTCGGCAACCGGATTGTCGGTGGCGGGTGCGATCCTCGGAGTGCGGGAGGGGAAAAGGGCGTGCGGGCGGCCCGGTTTTCCGCCCGCGCGCTCAATGATCTTTCACATAAGGGGGATTGAGAGGACGAAAGGTGATCGAGGGCGAATGCCGGAGATGCGGCGTACGGCTCCCGGCGGCGGACGACGCCGGCGCGCGCGGCGACCGGCGGCTGCCTGGCTGCGGGGCGTGGGGGAGCCGCCGACGTGAGCGAGGTCACGCACGACCGGCCGCCCCGACCTGCGGCCCGGCGGGCACCCCCGGGGGATCTCCCGGGTTCCTCAGGGGTGTTCTCCACCCAGGGGAGTACGTGACGCCCGGTCCCGTCATCCTCCTGGAGGCCGCCCAATAGGTACGACGGCATGACGCCTGCCCCGCGCCGCGTGCCTAGTGTTGTCATCAAGCGGCGGGCGCAGCGCTCGTCCCCCGAGGTCAGACGCCCGCCGCTCCAGAGACGACGGGAGCGGACGATGGATCGGACCTCAGGACGGACGGCCCTACGGGCGCAGGGGCGCAAGGCCGCCGCGGCGCTCGGCGGCCACCAGTCCTCGGGCACCCGCCATCCCCTCGTCGCGGTGGCCATGGTGCTGCCGTTGGCGATCCTGCTCGCCGTGGTCTTCGGCGGCTGGGAAGCCGTCATCACACAGGCGTCGTCCGTGGCCGGAATGCTGGGGCGCTGAGCGGCGCCCCGGTCCCGGGAGAGCGGCCCGGGACGGGGACCTCCGGCTGAATACCCCGTGGGGACGGGGGTGCGGCGGACGGCACGAACGGCCGGGCATCTGGGGAGATGCCCGGCCGTCGAGCTTCCGCCCCCACCACCCACCGAACCGAGACTCTGCCGAGCGGCCCTGGCTGCGTAGGCACGCGCCCCGCCGCTCCGCGGGCCCCGTCCGCCCCCCTGCCGCCTACGCACGCGCCGCCGGCCCGCGGCCCCGCCCCTTCCCGCCTACGCACGCCGGCCTGACGCCCCGCCCACCTGGCACGCACGCCGGCCTGACGCCTCGCCCACCTGCCCCGCCGCGTACGATCCCCGTCGGGCCCGACCGGCGACCGGGCAAGGCCCCACACCGACGCAGGCCCGGGGGAGGGAAGCCATGACCACGCCGCTGGCCGACCGCCTGGCCGCCCTCGCCGCATCCCCCGGCCCCGAGGGCTCCGATGGCCCCCCACCCGCCCCACCGGCCCCCGAGACACCTGCCGATCGCCCCGGCACGCCCCCAGACCACACCAACACCCATAGCTCCACCCACCCGCCCGCCGACCACCCCCAGGTCCTCGCGCAGGTCCTCGCCGACCGCCCTGACGGCACGGTCGTCCGCAGTGGCCGTACGGTCGCCAAGGCGCACGCCCCCGACGCCGACCCGCAGGACCTCGCCGCCCGCCTCCGGATCGCCGCGCACCCCCTCCTGCACGGAATCCTGCTGCCCCCGCTCCCGCTCACCGCCCCCGGTGGCTTCCTCCTCCTCGCCGACGACGGCCGGGCGCTGACCCGCTGGCCGTACGGCAGCCCGGTCGCGCCCGACGACCCGGACGCGGTGCCCTGGGAGGACGTCGCCCGCCTGCTGGCCCGGCTGCACCGTGTCGATCCGCGCCAACTCCCCGGACCGGTCCCGCCGATGCGCGGCCCCGCCAAGGCCGCCCGCGCCCTGACCCGGCTGCGCGGCGCGGTGGACGACGGTCCTGCGGAAGCCGTTCCGCGGCCCCTGCGCGCGGCCGCCGCGGCCGTCGAGCGGGCCTGGTACGGGCTGCCGCCCTGGGCCCGGGACGAGGTCCCACCGCCGCGTGCGGCGTCCCTCTGCCACGGCGACCTCCACCTAGGCCAGCTGGTCCGCCACCCGGCCACCGGCGGCCGCTGGCTGCTGATCGACGTCGACGACCTCGGCCTCGGCGACGCGGCCTGGGACCTGGCCCGTCCCGCCGCCTGGTTCGCCACCGGCCTGCTCGCTCCGGACATCTGGACGCGCTTCCTGACCGCCTACCGCGCGGCGGGCGGCCCGGCCCTGCCCCCGCACGGGGACCCCTGGGCCGAACTGGAGGTTCCCGCCCGCGCCCTGACCGTGCAGACCGCCGCGCTCGCCGTCGCCAAGGCCGTCACCGGGGAACGGGCGCCGGACGAGGCCGCGACCGCCGTCATCGACGCCTGCGCCCGGATGGCGTCCCTGCCGGAGCAGTTGGCACCCGGCGGGCCCGTCGTACGCTGAACCCCACGCCACCGGAAGGCCGTTCCGGTGGCGCCGCGCCGAGCGGCAGCGAACGACAGGAGTTGAGCCGACGATGCAGTGCCCCAAGTGCCATGCACCGATGCACACGTACAACCGCAATGGCGTCCAGATCGAGCAGTGCGCCGGCTGCCGGGGGATCTTCCTCGACTTCGGGGAGCTGGAGGCGCTGACCCGCCTGGAGTCGCAGTGGGTCCAGCAGGCCCCGCCGCCGCCCGCCCCGCAGGCGTACCCCGCCGCGCCCGCCTGGGGCGCCCCGCACCACGGCCACCACGGCCACCATGGGCACCACGGTCATCACCGGGGCCTCGGCCACATGCTGTTCTCGTCCTGAACCGTCGCACCCGGCCCGGCCGGCACGGCCACAGCCGGCCGGCCGGCGACCGGAGCCCGCGACCGGCACGGCACAAAGGCCGAGGGCCGGAGCGAAACGCTCCGGCCCTCGGGCTGTGTGTGGACGATACTGGGATTGAACCAGTGACCTCTTCCGTGTCAGGGAAGCGCTCTCCCGCTGAGCTAATCGTCCTCGGGACCATGGATCACGAAGACCCACGGCTGCGTGCGCGATACTGGGATTGAACCAGTGACCTCTTCCGTGTCAGGGAAGCGCTCTCCCGCTGAGCTAATCGCGCGGGGCCCGGTGGAGCCGGGCAGTGGACGATACTGGGATTGAACCAGTGACCTCTTCCGTGTCAGGGAAGCGCTCTCCCGCTGAGCTAATCGTCCTTGGAGGTGGAGACGGGATTTGAACCCGTGTAGACGGCTTTGCAGGCCGTTGCCTCGCCTCTCGGCCACTCCACCAGGAGTGAGGGGGTTCGGGAAGATCCCCCACATCGAGCGGACGACGAGACTCGAACTCGCGACATCCACCTTGGCAAGGTGGTGCTCTACCAACTGAGCTACGTCCGCAGGTGACTCTCCCAGACTACGTCCGGGAAGCTACCGGGCCCCCGGGGCGCTTCCGCGTCCCGGCGACGTGTTGAACTCTAGCGGATTCCGGGGCCAGTACAAAAACGCGTTTGTGCAGCGTGCTGCGCTGCTCGCCCGGCACAGGCGCGCCCGGGGCCCCCGCCATAGACTCGCTGACGTGCACGACTTCGCTCCCATGGCCCGCTTCGGCGGCCTGATAGCCACCGATCTACGGGACGTGACCAGCGATCCCGCGGCCCTCGACTCGACGGGCTGGTGGGCGGTGGCCGCCGACTTCGAGGGCCAGGTGGTCTGCGCCCGCTTCGCCGACGTACGCCCCGCCACCCCGGCCGACACCCCCGCCCCCGGCGCCTGGCACGGCCCCGCACGGAGCGCCTGGGTCAGCTCCCTGGACCGCGACGCCTACGTCCGCGGCGTACGGCGGGTCCGGGAACACATCGCGGCCGGCGACGTCTACCAGGTGAACCTCTGCCGCGTGCTGAGCGCCCCGCTGCCCGACCCGGACCGGGCCGACGTCGACGCGCTGTCCGCGGTGCTGGCCCGCGGCAACCCCGCCCCGCACGCCGGCACGATCCGGCTGCCCGGCCACGGCGTGGAGATCGCCAGCGCCTCCCCCGAGCTCTACCTGCGGCGCGACGACCGCGCCGTGTGGTCCGGCCCCATCAAGGGCACCGGACGGACCGCCGCGGACCTCTCGGACAAGGACCGGGCGGAGAACGTGATGATCGTGGACCTGGTCCGCAACGACCTCGGCCGCGTCTGCGCCACCGGAACCGTCACCGTCCCGGCACTCTGCGCGGTCGAGGAGCACCCCGGCCTGGTGCACCTCGTCTCCACGGTGCGCGGCGAACTGGACCTCGCCAACGAGAAGAGTGCCTGGGCCGACCTGCTGGACGCCACCTTCCCGCCCGGCTCGGTCACCGGCGCCCCCAAGTCCAGCGCCCTGCGGATCATCGACGAACTGGAGACCGCGCCCCGCGGGCCGTACTGCGGCGGCATCGGCTGGGTCGACGCCGACCGCCGCACCGGCGAGCTCGCGGTCGGCATCCGGACCTTCTGGATCGACCGCACCGCCGCCGACGGACCGCTTCTCCGCTTCGGTGCCGGGGCCGGGATCATCTGGGACTCCGACCCCGAGCGGGAATGGGCGGAGACCGAACTGAAGGCGAGCCGGCTGCTCGCGGTAGCGTCGGGACGCAACGAGCCGAGCGGAGGAGAGCGATGAGGATCTGGCTGGACGGGGCACTGCGGAACGCCGAGGACGCCCGGGTCTCGGTCTTCGACCACGGGCTGACGGTCGGCGACGGTGTCTTCGAGACCGTCAAGGCGGACCACGGACGCGCCTTCGCCCTCACCCGCCACCTGGAGCGCCTCGCCACCTCCGCCCGCGGCCTCGGCCTGCCCGAGCCCGACCTCGACGAGGTGCGGCGCGGCTGCGAGGCCGTCCTCGACGCCAATCCCATGCCGCTGGGCCGGCTGCGCATCACCTACACCGGCGGCGAGTCCCCGCTCGGCTCGGACCGCGGCGACGCCGGCCCCACGCTGGTCGTCGCGCTCTCCGCGACCACCCGCCGCCCCGACACCACCGCCGCCGTCACCGTCCCCTGGACCCGTAACGAACGCGGCGCGCTGGCCGGCCTGAAGACCACCTCGTACGGCGAGAACGTGGTCGCTCTGGCGCGCGCCCACGAACAGGGCGCCACCGAGGCGCTGTTCGCCAACACCGTCGGCGCGCTCTGCGAGGGCACCGGCTCCAACGTCTTCGTCGTCCTGGACGGCGAACTCCACACCCCGCCGCTCTCCTCCGGCTGCCTGGCGGGCATCACCCGTGCCTTGACCGTCTCCTGGGCCGGCGCCAAGGAGACCGATCTGCCGCTGGACGTCTTGGAGCGGGCCGACGAGATCTTCCTGACGTCCACCCTCCGCGACGTGCAGGCCGTGACCCGGATCGACGGCCGCCAACTGGCCGACGGGCCGGGCCCGGTGACCGCCGAGGCCATGCGGATCTTCGACGAGCAGTCCGCCGCCGACGTCGACCCGCGCTGAGCACCGGCCCCCGTACAGGGTGATGACGGGCCCGCACACGGGCGAGTAGAAAGTCCCCGTGACCACTACGCTGCGCCCCGCGGGACCCGAGGAACACCACGACGACGGCACCCGGGCCCGCCCGTACGACGTCTGCGTCAACAGCCGGCGGGTCGGCACGGTCCGGCTGTCGACCGACGCCCGTTTCGGCCCGACGGCCGGCCGGATCACCTACCTGGCCATCGACCCGCCGGACCGGCACCGCGGCCGGGCCACGGTCGCGGCGCTCGCCGCCGAGGAGGTGCTGCGCGGCTGGGGATGCCGCCAGATCGAGGTGACCGTCCCGGCCGAGGCGGAGGCCGCGCTGCGGCTCGCGGCGGCCCTGGGCTACACCGAGCGCAGCCGCACCCTGTGCAAACCCCTCGACGCGCCGCCGCCGCTGCCCGGGGACGTCACCGACCGGCCGCTGGACGAGGCGGAGTACCCGGCCTGGCGGGACGCCGCGCTCGCCGAGCACATCCGTACGCAGACCGGCCAGGGGATGTCCCGGGCCCGCGCCGAGGACATCGCGGTGAAGGGCCACCACGCCCTGCTGCCGGACGGGTCGGAGACCCCCGACCAGGTCCTGCGGATCCTGTCCCACGACGGCGCCGACGTCGGCAGTCTCTGGCTCGCCCTGCGGATGCCGGAGCAGCCGGGCGGCTACGTCGTCGACGTGCGGGTGGACCCCGGCCACCGGGGGCGGGGGCACGGCCGCACCCTGATGCTGATCGCCGAGCGCGAGAGCCTCGCGGCCGGCCGCACCACCCTCGGCCTCAACGTCTACGCGGGCAACGCACCGGCCCTCGGCCTCTACGAGTCGCTGGGCTACCGGCCCACCGGATACCTGCTGTGGAAGCCGATCCTGTAGGGCGGCCGAGGCGCGCTCCGGCCTCCCTGGCGGCCCGGCCCACGACCGCTCGTTCCTGCCCCGGCTCAGTCCTGGCCGGCCAGCAGGCGGTCGGCGATCTCCTCGATCCGGGCGCGCAGCCCCTCCTGGCTCTTGCCGCCGTCCAGCCGTTCCCCGCCGATCACATACGTCGGGGTACCGGTCACGCCGATCGCCTTCCCCTCGGCCTCGTCGGCGTCCACGATCAGCAGGTGCCGCCCGTCGATCAGCGCGGTGTCCAGCTCCTCGCCGTCCAGCCCCAGCTCACCGGCGACCTCCAGCAGCAGCTTCTCGCCGCGCGCCGCGAGCTCCTCGGTGCGCGCCAGCACCGCCTCGACGTACGGCCAGCCCTGCCCCTGCACCAGCGCCTCCTCGGCGGCCTGGGCCGCGGCGTAGGCGTGCTTGTGCTTCGCCAGGGGGAAGTGGCGCAGCCGGATGTCCAGCCGGTCGCCGTAGCGCTCGCGCAGCGCCCGCAGGTCCGCCAGCGCGGCGTGGCAGTCCGGGCACTGCAGCTCGCACCACACGTCGAGGACCGGACGGGCGGGGGCGGGGGTGGTGGCGTCGTTCATGGGGCCAGTCTTCCAGCCCGCCCCCTGGTGGCCGAACCCGGACCTGAGGATGAGGGTGACCCCGAGAAGACCCTGAAGCCGGTGCCGGAACATGGCCCGGGCGGGCCCGGACAGGGCAGGATGGAGGGGAGCAGAGGGACTGCTCGCCCTTCCACCGGCAGGAGGACCGGATGCTGACCTCGACCGTCTGTGCCGCGGTGTCGGCAGCGGGCCTGGGCATCGCCGCGCTGACGGCGTACCGCAAGCGATTCCTCGCCGCGACCCGCATCGCCGCCTTTTCCCTGATCCCGATCGGCCTGGTGATGACCGGCGTCATCGACTGGGTCACCAACATCGTCTTCAAGCCCACGGTCTGGGCGGGCTTCGGCCTGCTCGCGCTCTCGTTCCTGCTCTTCATGCTCAGCCGGGCCGTGGAGCGCCGCCGCGGCGGGATCGGGGCCCGCAAGGACCGCAAGGCAGCCGGAGGCGCCACGCCCGACGCGGTGGCTCCGGGCGCCTCCGTACCGTCCCTCGGCGCGGGCCGTACGGCCGACCGGCCGGCCGGCAAGGGGAAGGCCCCGCAGGCCTCCGGCGCTCCCAAGGATGACTTCTCGGACATCGAAGCGATCCTGAAAAAGCACGGGATCTGATGAACTCCCACTGCTGAGGCCCCCTTTGGGCGCCCTCGGAAGATCACGTGCGCCATGATGCGCGCGAGATGAACGATGAGTGCGCCCTCGCCCAAGACGACGCCCCGTCCCCCGAACCCCGCGGCTGCCTGTTCGCGCTGTCCCAGCCGCCGCTGATGCTCTTCCTCGCCGTCATCGGCTGCCTGCTCCTCCTCGGCGCCGTACACGACCTCTTCATCCTGTGAGGCCGGCGTACGGCCCGTCCGCATCCCCCGGGGGAGCCGTCGGCCGCTTTGCGCCGGCCGTCAGCCCGCGGCCTCCCGGCGCCGCGCGCGGTAGGCCGCGACATGCAGCCGGTTGCCGCAGGTGCGGCTGTCGCAGTAACGCCGCGAACGGTTGCGGGAGAGATCGACGAACGCGTACCGGCAGTCCGGCGCCTCGCAGCGCCGCAGCCGCTCGCGCTCACCGGCCACGACGAGGAAGGCGAGCGCCATCCCGCCGTCCGCGGCCATCCGGTCGGCCACGGAGGCGCCCGGCGCGAAGTAGTGCACGTGCCAGTCGTAGCCGTCGTGGTCGGTCAGCTGCGGGGTGGTGCCCGCCGAGGCGACCAGCGCATTGAGCCGCGCGGCCGCGGTGCGGTCGTCCTCGGCGGCGAAGACCTCGGCGAAGCGTGCCCGGACCCTGCGCACCGCCGCCAGGTCGTCCGGGCCGAGCGTGCCCACGTCGCTGAAGTTGTTGCGGCGGGCGAAGTCCTCGACGGCCGGGACGGCGGTCAGGCTGTCCGGCGCGCCGGGCGCCTCGCCCTCCGGAGCGGTGTTGAGCAGATCGACGACCGCGTCCAGCGCGCACCGGGTGTCATGGGTGATCATCACGGTTCCGCTCCCTGGCAGGGTGGGGCCGGACGGGTACCGCCCCCGGGTGTCGTGGCCGAATGGTCGCCGACTCTAGCGCCTGGGACAAGCTTCGGCGCCGTCCCCCGCGGTGGCTCCGCGGCGACGACGCCGATCTCTGCCGTATGAACTTGTCGGTCCTGCGCCGTCTCCCCGAGTCGGACGGGCGCAAGTGTGAGCGGATGGGGGCTTTCGGTAACCGTGCTGCGTCTCAGCTCTCCGCAAGGATGTGGGACAGCTCCGTGTCGAGATCGAAATGCCGGTGCTCCGTACCGGGCGGTACGGCGGCATCCGTCCTTTTGAGAAACGACTCGAGGGCCCGCGCGGGGGCTTCGAGCAGGGCTTCGCCTTCCGGGGAGCTCAGGGCGATGCAGACCACGCCCTGTCCGTGGCTCCGGGACGGCCATACGCGGACGTCTCCGGTGCCCGTGGGCCGGTGCAGACCCTCGGCGAGGAGGTCGCGGGCGAACACCCACTCGACGGTCTCCTCGGCTCCGGTATGGAAGGTGGCATGCACGGCATAGGGATCGGCCGTGTCATACCGCAGGCCCGCGGGTACAGGCAGTGAGGACTCGCTCGACACAACGAGGCGCAGGTGCAGCTCGCAGCTGACCGTGGTGTTCATAAGCGCCAGGGCCTTTCGCTCAGTGTGCGCTCGGGGATTCGCACGTCGGCGAAATCGACATGCCACCTACGGTGCCGTTGTAAACCCCTCTGACGGTTTTGGGTGGCTTCAGGTACCTCTTACGGCGGATTGCGAGATCGTCCCCGTCGGTAATTCCGCGGACCCCTCCCGTCCGGTAAGTTTGACCGTATGAATACGGTGAGTAACGGGGGGCCGGGAGTAGTCGAGGAGGAGGCCGTGCCGCCCGAGCAGCCGCTCGGCTCGCGAGCGCCGCATTTCATCAAGCGCTCCCGGCCGCTGCATCTGAGCTGGCAGGTCGGTGTCTTCGTCGTCGGTCTCGCGGTGGTCGGCGGCGGAGTGATCCTGCTGCCGCTGCCGGGCCCCGGCTGGCTGGTGATCTTCGCCGGCATGGCGATCTGGGCGACCGAATTCGTCTGGGCCCAGTTGGCCCTGCGCTGGACCAAACGCAAGGTCACCGAAGCGGCCCAGAAGGCGCTCGACCCCAAGGTACGGCGCCGCAACATCATCCTGACCGCCCTCGGCGTGACGATCATTGCCGCCGGGGTCGCGGTCTACGCGTGGAAGGTCGGCCTGGTGCTGCCCTGGAACGTCGCAGAGTGACCGGAACGTGGTCACAAGTGCCCGCCGACGTGGGGTAATGTTGGCCGTGCGCCCGGGCGATTAGCTCAGTGGGAGAGCGCTTCGTTCACACCGAAGAGGTCACTGGTTCGAACCCAGTATCGCCCACGTCACAAGGGGCGGCGGGTACTCGCAGACGATGCGGGTCCCGCCGCCCCTTTTGCGTGTCCCCGCGCACGACGGCCCGCCGGCCGCCAAGTCCCCGGGGCCTCGCCGTTGTTGGGCGCCCGCCGCCGTGCGGGGCGCACACTGGGATCATGCCCGACTGGTCCCGCCGGCTGCACCGCTACCGCTTCCGCAGCGTCTGGCAGCTCCACGCCCCGCCGGCCGTCGTCTACGCCGTCCTGGAGCGCGCCGAGAGCTACCCGCAGTGGTGGCCGCAGGTGCGCGAGGTGACCCGGATCGACGACCGGAGCGGGACCGCCCGCTTCCGTTCCCTGCTGCCGTACGACCTCAGGGTGGTGGCCGCCGAGCAGGTACGGGACCCTGGCGCGGGGGTCCTGGAGATCGCGATGCGCGGCGACCTGACCGGCTGGGCACGCTGGACCGTGGTGCCCGGCGCCGGCGGCACCCGCGCCGTCTTCGAGCAGGACGTCGAGGTCTGCAAACCGCTGATGCGGCGGGTCGGGCCGCTGGCGCGGCCGCTGTTCCGCGCCAATCACGCCCTGATGATGCGGGCCGGGCGGCGCGGGCTGGCCCGCTGGCTGGCCCGGACCTGAGGAAATTTGATGGAACGCCCGCGCGGCCTGTATTGTTCAGGTCGTTCGCGAGGGAAACCTCGCCGGACACCCGGGCGATTAGCTCAGTGGGAGAGCGCTTCGTTCACACCGAAGAGGTCACTGGTTCGAACCCAGTATCGCCCACCGGGATCAAGAACCGGGCCACCAAAAGGTGGCCCGGTTCTTTTTGTTGAGTGGTGCGGAGGCGGAGTTCCGTAGTGAGGAGTTCCGTTCGGCGGAGTTCCCTTGCGGGTGCGTTCTGCCGTCACGAGAAGCGACCCGGAAACGGAATTCCGCCCGTTTCTTTCCCGGCCGGACGACCGGTTGCGGGTCGGCCGTGCGGAATTCCTGATGCCGAATCAGGCCGCGGCGGGGAGTTCGGGACGCAGCGGCCAGTGCGGATCCACCGATTCCGGACTGCCGCTGCGCGCGAACCACGCCTGCAGCCCACGGGCCTGGGCCGCGTACCAGACCGCCTGCCGGGTGTGCAGCTCCGCCGGGTGCAGGCTCCCCAGGCGGTCCGAGAACCGGTGCCCCAGGGCCCGGACCACCTGCAGCGCGGCCAGCGCGTCCGCGGCCGCGTCGTGCGCCTCGGTCAGCTCGACCTCGTACTGCGCGCACAGATCGGCGAGCGTGCGGCGGCCCTTGCGATAACGGTCCAGATGTTTGTCCAGCACCCGGGGGTCCAGCACGCGCAGCGGATGGGCGCCCAGATACGCGTTCAGCGAGCTGGCGCGGTGCCGCTTCAACTCGCGTTCCAGCAGGGTGAGATCGAACGGGGCGTTCATCACCACCAGGGGACGGCCGGCCACCGACTGGGCGGCCAGGGCCCGTGCCACCTCCTCCACCACCGGCGCCGGCCAGCGGCCGTGCAGGGCGAGGTGGTCGGCCGTGAGACCGTGCACCGCGATGGCGGCTTCCGGTATCTCGACGCCGGGATTGATCAGCCAGCGGGTGATGCGGGGCGCCGAACGCGGGGTCTCCTGGACCACCAGCGCGGCGGAGACGATGCGGTCCCGCTCGACGTCGATCCCCGTCGTCTCGGTGTCGAAGGCGGCAAGAGGGCCGTCATACCAGCACGGCATCATCCCAACTCCTCGCGCTCGTACGGGGGATGGTGGCGCAATACCACCCGAGCAGGTGATACCCGAGCGCACCGGTGGTCGAACCGTCCTTGTTTGCGGACCACTTGACGCGGAGACAACCACAGGGACGGGCCACGCGATCCGCCGGTTCCCCGTCATCTCCGACGCATTCATCTCCGCGCACCCACCGAGCCCGGAAGGCATGCCCGCGATGACCATCGCGCAGCCCGAACCGGGCGGGCTGTCCCCCGCCAGCGGGAGGTACCCCCCGCCCGCCACCACCCCGCAGCGCGGCGGACTCGCGACGACCGCCTGCATGGAGACGCTCCAGGTGGGCTATCTGCACGCGGTCGCGGCCGCCTCCGGCTGCTCGCTGGCCCAACCCTTCCCGGACAACGGCATCGACTGGCACGTCAGCCACGGCGCACCCGGCCACACCGTCGACGACGAGGTCACCATCAAGGTGCAGCTCAAATGCACCTACCAGACCGCCCCGCGCCCGCCCGGCCCGACCTTCGCCTTCACCCTCGACAACGACCACCTGGTGAAGCTGGCCCGCACGCCCGTGTCGGTGCACAAGATCCTCGTCGTGATGCTCGTCCCGCGGACCCAGGAGGAGTGGCTGCGGGCCTCCCACGACCGGCTCGAACTGCGCCACTGCTGCTACTGGATCAACCTGGCCGGCCATCCGGTGACCGGCCGGCGCAGGACCACTGTGCGGATCCCGACCACGCGGATCTTCGACGACCGCGCGCTCTGCGAAATCATGACCCGGGTCGGGGCGGGAGGGAGACCGTGATGTACCGGCCGATCGACGAACCCCCTGCGCGGCCGCTGGATCCCGCGCGGCTCGACCCCGCCGTCCTCAGCGCGCTGCTGGCCCGGCACGGCTGGCGCCGCCGGGGCGGGGCCGCCGGCCACTACGCCCGCTGGACCCCGCCCGGCGGCCTGGGCGGCACCAGCCTGCTGGTGCCGCACGACCGCCGCTTCCCCGACAGCGCGGAACTGCTCGCCGAGGCGTTGGCGGCGCTCTCGCGGTCCGCCGCGCCCTCCGCCCGCGAGGTGCTGACCGGGCTGGCGGTGCCCAGCGACGAGGTCGGCTGGGAGCGCGAGGTCCCCGACGGCGGCCCGGTCGCCGCGCGCTGGGTCGCCCAGGAGCAGCTGCGCGGCGCGGCCCGCGCGATGCTGGTCGCCGGGGCGCTGGGGACGTACGGCCGGGCCGGCTACTACGGCGCCCGGCACAAGCGGCAGGCCGAAGGGTTCCTGGGCGAGGTCCTGGTCGGGCCCGCGACCGCCGGCCGGCGGCTGACCGCCTTCGTCCCGGCCGACGGCGGCCGCGCGGCGGTCGCCGGGCTGCAGCGGGCCCTGCACGCCGCCCGGGACGCCACCGACTACCAGCGCGCCACCGGCGGCATGGAGGCCTACGACGCGGCCGTCGAGCTGGGCGTCTGCCACGAGCTGGTGCAGGCACTGATCGCGCTCGTACGGGATGCGGAGGGGGTGCGGATCTCGGTCGAGTGGTCACCGGCGGCCGGCCCGCCGGCCGGCTGCCCGGCCCGCCCGGAACCGGTCGAGTTCTCGCCCGGCGACCTCCCGGCGCTGGAGCAGGCCGCCCGGCGCTACGTCCGCGACGAGCCCTCACTGCCGGTCCGGGTGACCGGCGCGGTCGTACGGCTGCGCCGGGAGCGGCCCGGCGGCCCCGGCACGGTCCGGCTGCGGGTGCTGACCGGGGCCGACGTGGTCCAGGTGCGGGTCGCACTGGGGGAGGAGGACTACCGCATCGCGGGCCACGCCCACCTCGTGGGACTGCCGATCCGGGTCAGCGGCAGGCTGGAGAGCCGGGGCGGTTTCCGCCGGATCACCGGGGGCCGCGACGTCACGCCGGTCCAGGTCGACGAGGCGGAGCGGGACCGGCTGCTGAAGTCGCTCCAGGAGAATCTCGACTTCTTCGAGGAGGCGTGCGGCGCCGACGACTGACCGCCTGCGGACCGGTGCCGGGGAAACCGTTTCGCGGTCGGGTGCGGCGGCTCGGTACGATTCGGCTGCGCAGCAAACGCTGACGCGAAAGAGACATGAGTCAGGAGAGACCGGTGTCAGACGTCCGTGTGACCGTCCAACGCGATTCCGAGCGGGAAGAACGCGTGGTGACCACGGGCACTACGGCCGCCGACCTCTTCCAGGGTGAGCGCAGCATCGTCGCCGCACGGGTCGCCGGGGAGCTGAAGGACCTGGCGTACGAGGTCGCCGACGGCGATGAGGTCGAGCCGGTCGAGATCTCCTCCGAGGACGGCCTGAACATCCTGCGGCACTCCACCGCACACGTGATGGCGCAGGCCGTGCAGGAGCTGTTCCCGGAGGCGAAGCTCGGCATCGGCCCGCCGATCAAGGACGGCTTCTACTACGACTTCGACGTCGAGACCCCCTTCCACCCGGATGATCTCAAGCGCATCGAGAAGAAGATGCAGGAGATCCAGAAGCGCGGGCAGAAGTTCGCGCGCCGCGCGGTCAGCGACGAGGCCGCCCGTGAGGAGCTGGCCGACGAGCCGTACAAGCTCGAACTGATCGGCCTGAAGGGCTCCGCCGCGGACGCCGCCGAGGGTGCCTCCGCCGAGGTCGGCGCCGGCCAGCTGACCATCTACGACAACCTCGACGGGAAGACCGGCGAGCTGTGCTGGAAGGACCTGTGCCGCGGTCCGCACCTGCCCAGCACCCGCGCCATCCCCGCGTTCAAGCTGATGCGCTCGGCGGCCGCGTACTGGCGCGGCAGCGAGAAGAACCCGCAGCTCCAGCGGATCTACGGCACCGCCTGGCCGACCAAGGACGAGCTCAAGGCGTACCTGGAGTTCCTCGCCGAGGCCGAGAAGCGCGATCACCGCAAGCTCGGCGCGGAGCTGGACCTGTTCTCCATCCCGGAGGAGCTGGGCTCCGGGCTCGCGGTCTTCCACCCCAAGGGCGGCGTGGTGCGCCGGGTGATGGAGGACTACTCCCGCAAGCGGCACGAGCTGTCGGACTACGAGTTCGTCAACACCCCGCACATCACCAAGGAAGCCCTCTTCGAGACCTCGGGGCACCTGCCGAACTACGGCGAGGCGATGTTCCCGCCCCTGGAGTTCGACGGGCAGAACTACCGCCTCAAGGCGATGAACTGCCCCATGCACAACCTGATCTTCAAGGCCCGCGGCCGGTCGTACCGCGAACTGCCGCTCCGGCTCTTCGAGTTCGGCACGGTCTACCGCTACGAGAAGTCCGGCGTCGTGCACGGCCTGACCCGGGCGCGCGGCTTCACCCAGGACGACTCGCACATCTACTGCACCAAGGAGCAGATGGCGGACGAGCTGGACAGCCTGCTCACCTTCGTCCTCGACCTGCTGCGCGACTACGGCCTGACCGACTTCGAGCTGGAGCTCTCCACCCGCGACCCCGAGTCCGACAAGTTCATCGGCGAGGACGCGGAGTGGGAGGAGGCCACCGAGGCGCTGCGCCAGGCGGCCGAGAAGCAGGGGCTGCCGCTGGTGCCGGACCCGGGCGGCGCCGCCTTCTACGGCCCGAAGATCTCGGTGCAGGCGAAGGACGCCATCGGCCGGTCCTGGCAGATGTCGACCATCCAGGTCGACTTCCAGCAGCCCGCCCGCTTCGGCCTGGAGTACACCGCCGCGGACGGCTCCAAGCAGCAGCCCGTCATGATCCACCGCGCGCTCTTCGGCTCGATCGAGCGGTTCTTCGCGGTCCTGCTGGAGCACTACGCGGGCGCCTTCCCGGCGTGGCTGGCGCCGGTGCAGGCGACCTGCATCCCGATCGGTGACGCGCACGTGCCGTACCTGGAGGAGTTCGCCGCGCAGGCGAAGGCCAAGGGGCTGCGGGTCGAGGTGGACTCGTCCTCGGACCGGATGCAGAAGAAGATCAGGAACGCCCAGAAGGCCAAGGTGCCGTTCATGATCCTCGCGGGCGACGAGGACATGGAGCACGGTGCGGTCTCGTTCCGCTACCGCGACGGGTCGCAGGAGAACGGCATTCCGCGTGACCAGGCGATCGCCAAGCTGCTGGACGTGGTGGAGCGCCGCGTCCAGGTGTGACGCTCGTGGCGTGACCGAGGGCCCCGGGAGAGCATCCGCTCCCCGGGGCCCTCTCACGTCTCGCCCTCCCGGCGGAAGCGGCGCAGCAGCCAGGAGGAGAAGGAACCCACGACCGCGCCGACCAGGGCGACGCCGACGAACATCAGGACCGCGCCGGTGACCCGGCCGCGGGCGGTGACCGGGGTGATGTCGCCGTAACCGGTGGTGGTCAGGGTCGAGCACGCCCACCACACCGCGTCGCCGAAGGTGTGGACGGTGCTGCCCGGGGCGTGCCGTTCGTCGTGGAAGACGGCGAGGCTCGCGGCGAAGCCGAGCAGCAGGGAGGTCAGGCCCGCGTAGGCCATCACCCGGGCCTCCAGGGCGAGCCGGGGATGGTCCCGGCGACGCTGCATCCGGTCGTGCGTCTCGACCAGCCGCAGCGGCCGGAGCAGCGGAAGGACGGTCACGACCAGGTCCAGCCAGTGGGTGCGGACGAAGCGCCGCCGGTCGTCGCTGAGCAGCAGCCGGGCCAGGTATTCGGCGACGAAGAGGCCCCAGGTGCCGACGGTGACCAGCGCCCAGAAGGTCTGCCAGCCGGGGGACAGGCCGGGAACCAGCACCTGGACCGCGTAGGAGGCCAGGAAGAGCAGCGAAGCGGCGAGGAGGTACGGCTCGGCGGCGCGCTCCCACTCCCGTCGCCGCTGTTCCCTGTCCACCGGCCCAGCATCGTCCAGCGGCCGGTGCGATGCGCCCCAACGACACGCTGCCAATGGGCGACGCCATATGCTGGCCCGTATGACAAGCGAGCCGGAGCAGCAGATCGGAGTCGGGACGCAGGACGCCTTCCAGCGCCTGTGGACGCCCCACCGGATGGCCTACATCCAGGGCGAGAACAAGCCGAGCGGCCCGGGGGCCGACGACGGCTGCCCGTTCTGCACGATCCCGGCGAAGTCCGACGAGGACGGGCTGGTGATCGCCCGCGGCGAGCGCGTCTACGCGGTGCTGAACCTGTACCCGTACAACGGCGGTCACCTCATGGTCGTCCCGTTCCGGCACGTGGCCGACTACACCGAGCTGGACGAGGCGGAGACCGCGGAGCTGGCGGAGTTCACCAAGCGGGCGATGACCGCGCTGCGGACCGCGTCGGGGGCGCACGGCTTCAACATCGGGATGAACCAGGGCACGGTGGCCGGTGCGGGCATCGCGGCCCATCTGCACCAACACGTGGTCCCGCGCTGGGGCGGCGACACGAACTTCATGCCGGTCGTCGGGCACACCAAGGTGCTGCCGCAACTCCTCGCCGACACCCGGGCGATGCTGGCCGCCGCCTGGCCCGCGTAGGGTGCCCGCCGTCGTCCGGGCTGCCCGCCGGGGCCGGCCCGGAGGCGACACGTACGAGGGCGAATCGGATAGATCGCCCTAATTCGGATTAGTTGCCTCTCTAATGGGGTGGTGACTTCCCCAGATCGTCGCTCGGTGCTGCGCGCGGCCGCCTCGGCCGCTGCCGCGGGCGCGCTGATGTCGGGCTGCGACCCCCACCGGGACGAGGAGCACGGCCCCGCACGGGACGCCGGCCCGAGCCCGTCCCCGGCGGACGGGGGAACGCACCGGCCGGCCCACGCCGCGCGCCCGCCCACCCGGGTGCCCGGCCTGCCCGTACAGATCGAGAACGGCCCGCGCGACGCCCGCGCGGTCGCGCTGACCTTCCACGGCCGGGGCGACCCGAAGCTGGCGACCGCCCTGCTGGGCGAGGCCGAGCGGGCCGGCGCCCGGATCACCGTGCTCGTCGTCGGCGACTGGCTCGACGCCCAGCCGCAGATGGCCCGCCGCATCCTCGACGGCGGCCACGAACTGGGCAACCACACCCTGCACCACCGCGACATCTGCGCCCTGCCGGCCGCCGACGCCTACGCCGAGATCACCGGCTGCGCCGACCGGCTGCGCCGGCTCACCGGGACCATCGGCAGCTGGTTCCGCCCCTCGCAGACCCGGCGCGCCACCGACCTGGTGACACAGCTGGCCCGCAAGGCCGGCTATCCGCACGTCCTCTCCTACGACGTGGACTCCCTCGACGCGAACGACCCCGGCGCCCCGGCCGTCCGGCGCACGGTCCTGGACGCGGTCCGGCCGGGCTCGGTCGTGAGCCTCCACCTCGGGCACGCCGGCACGGTGGCCGCGCTGCCCCCGATCCTCGACGGCCTCCGCCGGCGCGGACTGCGCGCGGTGACGACAACGGAGCTAGTGACCTGATGGCTGACCGCAACCGTACCCACGACCGTAAGAGCCCCCGCGTCCGCCGCCGGGCGTCCGCGCTGCTCGCCGTGGCCTGCGCGCTGGTGGCGGCGGCCTGCAGCGGGGAGGGCAAGCCGGCCGGGCAGAGCCCCCGGCCGGTCGAACGCGCACCGGTCAAGGCCGCCAAGCCGGGACTGCCGGGCATGCCGCCGCTGATCGACGAGCACGACCTGTACGCGGCCGACCGCCCGGGCAAACTGGTCCCGGAGGTCAAGGACTTCCCGCCGCGGATCTACGTGCCCAACACCGGCTCCGACACGGTCAGCGTCATCGACCCGAAGACGTACAAGGTCATCGAGACCATCCCGGTGGGCGTCCAGCCGCAGCACGTCGTACCGTCCTGGGACCTGAAGACGCTCTGGGTCAACAACAACCGGGGGCACGATCTGACCCCGATCGACCCGGCCACCGGCAAGGCCGGCGAGCCGGTCAAGGTGCACGACCCGTACAACCTCTACTTCACGCCCAACGGCAGGTACGCCGTCGTGATGGCCTCGATGGACCGCCAACTGGTCTTCCGCGACCCGCACACCATGGAGATCCGCAAGACCCTCCCGGTCAACTGCGCCGGCGTCAACCACGCCGACTTTTCGCCGGACGGCCGGTACTTCATCGTCTCCTGCGAGTTCTCCGGGGAACTGCTCAAGGTCGACACCGAGAAGATGAAGGTCATCGGCCAGGAGAAGCTGCCGTTCGACGGGGCGATGCCGCAGGACGTGAAGATCTCCCCGGACGGCCGGACCTGGTACATCGCCGACATGATGGCCGACGGCATCTGGGTCATGAACGGCGACACCTTCGACCGGCCCAAGCTCATGCCGACCGGCAAGGGCGCCCACGGCCTCTACGTCAGCCGCGACTCGCGGTACATGTACATCTCCAACCGCGGCGAGGGCTCGATCTCCCTGCTCGACTTCAAGACGGGCGAACTCGTCGACAAGTGGCACATCCGCGGCGGCGGCAGCCCCGACATGGGCGGACTGTCCACCGACGGCAAGGTGCTGTGGCTGTCCGGCCGCTACAACTCCGAGGTCTACGCGCTCGACACGAAGACCGGCAAGACCCTCGCCAAGATCCCGGTCGGCCAGGGCCCGCACGGCCTGGCCGTCTACCCGCAGCCCGGGCGGTACTCCCTGGGGCACACCGGCATCTTCCGGTGACCCCGGGGCCACCCGGCCCCACGACCCGGCCCCCGGCTAGGCGTTGTACTCGTCGGCCTTCTGCGGCTCCACGCCCTGGATCATGCCGCTGAGCACCAGCGAACGGTTGGTGAAGCGCTCGGTGTCCACGCCGTGCTCCGCCAGGACGCCCATGGCGGCGGCGTGCACCGTGCGCAGGACCGGGGTCGCGGCGCGCAGCGCGTCATCGGCCATGAAGCGGTGCCGCCAGGGCTTGTCCGCCCAGACGTGCCGCAGACCGAACGGCTCGGGCAGGGTCAGCTTCCCGCCGAGGAAGTCCAGCACCGGCGGGAACCACGTCAGCGGCGCCCGGGCGGCCAGCCGGACCACCTCCTTGGGCTCGATGAGCGGGAGGTGCTGGGTCTTGGTCTCCCAGAACTTGACGACCTTGGCGACGTCCTTGGTCTTCGGCTCCGGCTTGGTCGTGAACAGGCCGTTCACCGGACCGAGGGCATGGCCGGTCACCTCGATGCGCAGCGTCTCGTGCAGCACCGTGACGGTGATCATCAGCGTGATCACCAACTGGCCGTCCCACAGCACGAACTGCACACCGAGGTAGTGGCGGTTGCCGCTGCCGAACTGCTGCTCGTTGCAGATCCGCTCTATCTCGTGCCCGCGGATCTGGTACGCCTCCACGTGCGCGCCCTCGGGCCGGGCGACGGCGGCGGCCTTCTCCCCGACCGGGGAGACGATCCAATGGCGCACGGACGGGGTGGGGAAACCGCCGGTGTGCAACGGGCTGCGCTCCAGCAGCCGCAGCTTGTCGTGGATCGCCCGGATCACGTCCCAGCTGCGGAACGGGTGGATCTCGGTGCCCTCCTGGGCCGGCTTGAGCTCCTCGGCGAGCTGCCAGCTGCCCCAGCGGGTACCCATGCCGAGTATGCCCTTGGGGCCGGCGTAGAAGACCACGTTGCTGTTCTGCTCGGCGGTGACCATCGCGAGGTTCTGACGGAGGGTCTCGGCGGCGGTCTGGTTCGGGTCCTGCGGCACCGCCTCGGGGATCTTCGCGGCCACCCCGCCGCCCTCCAGCAGCCCCTTCCACGACTCCCGCATGGCCACCGCGGTCTTCTCGCAGATCTGCTTGGCCCACCACCAGCCGATCATCGGCGCGATCATCATGGCCCGCGCGTACATCGGCCAGAAGCCGGTCATCGGCAGCTTGACCATGAAGAACAGCCCGAGACCGGCCAGCACGGTCAGCAGCGTCGCGCCGAGCAGCGAGACGCCGTTGCCCTCGCCGTCCTTGGAGAGCATCTTCCGCAGCTGGAAGACGCCCAGCCACAGCAGCACACCGGGCAGGAACACCACGCCGAACAGCACCATCAGCACCGTCAGCTTGGAATCCCGCTGCTTGCGGATGCGGGTGGCCGACAGGCAGTGCTCGACGACGGTCTGCGGCTCGATGCCGAACGACTGGATCAGCGGCTTGCGGCCGCCACCGAGCATCCGCACCTGCACCGCCCGCGCGAACGCCTCCCCCAGATTGGGCTCGAACAGCGACAGCTTCGGCTTCTTGATCTCGGCCTTGGCGGTGTCGGAGTCCGCCTTGGCGATGGCGACCAGCGGATCGTCACGGTAGGCGGCCGAGGCCAGTGCCTGGGTCGCCGCCGTCTGACCGGCGCTCCCCGAGAGCGGCACCTGCGCCCCAGGACTGAAGTCAAAGCCGTCTGCCACTACCGCCCCCCACACCGCTCGCATCCGATGATGCGGCTCTTCCCGACTTCCGCCGACGGCACACCTGTGACCCCGCGTCGCCGCCGCCGAACAGGTGTCCGTCACACCCTGGTCAACGGCAGGACCTCAGCGTACAGCCGCCGTCCACCCCAAGGGAGTTGAGCCGGACGACGGCTGATTCGGGGCTGTGTCAGGTTCCTTTCCGGGCGCTTTCCGGGCGCATTCAGGGCGGTTTCAGGTCTGATCCGGCGTCAACTAGCCGCCGTCCCCGGCCGCTTCCTGCACCTTCGCGGCGAGCTGCGGCGGCATCGGTTCGTGCCGGAGGTGCACCCGGGAGAACCGGCCGGTGCCGTGCGAGAGCGACCGCAGGTCGACCGCGTACCGGCCGATCTCGATCTCCGGCACCTCCGCGCGGACGACGGTACGGCCGGCCCCGGACTGCTCGGTGCCCACGACCCGGCCGCGGCGCCCCGACAGATCACTCATCACCGGCCCCACGTACTCGTCCGGAACCATCACACTGACCTCGCAGAACGGTTCCAGCAGATCGATCCGGGCGTCGGCGGCCGCCTCCCGCAGTGCCAGCGCACCCGCCGTCTGGAACGCGGCGTCCGAGGAGTCGACCGAGTGCGCCTTGCCGTCGAGCAGCGTGACGCGGATGTCGACCAGCGGATGCCCGGCGGCGACCCCGCGCCCGGCCTGGGCACGCACCCCCTTCTCGACGGACGGGATGAACTGCCGCGGCACCGCACCGCCCACGACCTTGTCCACGAACTCGATGCCCGAACCGCCCGGCAGCGGCTCGATCTCGATCTCGCAGATCGCGAACTGGCCGTGCCCACCGGACTGTTTGACGTGCCGGCCGCGGCCCGCGGCGGACTCGCCGAAGGTCTCCCGCAGCGGCACCTTGTGCGGCACGGTGTCGACCTGGACGCCGTACCGGGTCCGCAGCCGCTCCAGCGCCACGTCCACATGGGCCTCGCCCAGACACCACAGCACCACCTGATGGGTGTCCTGGTTGTGCTCCAGCCGCATCGTCGGATCCTCCGCGACCAGCCGGGCCAGGCCCTGGGACAGCTTGTCCTCGTCCGCCTTGCTGTGCGCCTGGATGGCGACCGGCAGCAGCGGGTCCGGCATCGACCAGGGCTCCATCAGCAGCGGATCGTCCTTCGCGGACAGGGTGTCGCCGGTCTCGGCACGGGTCAGCTTCGCCACACACGCCAGATCACCGGCGATCGCCTGCGGCAGCGGACGCTGCTGCTTGCCGAACGGGGCGGACAGCGCGCCCACCCGCTCGTCGACGTCGTGGTCCTCGTGCCCCCGGTCCGCGAGGCCGTGGCCCGAGACGTGCACCGTCTCGTCCGGACGCAGCGTGCCGGAGAAGACCCGGACCAGCGAGATCCGGCCGACATACGGGTCGGACGAGGTCTTGACCACCTCCGCGGCCAGCGGACCGGCCGGATCGCACGCGAGCACCGGGCGCGGCCTGCCGTCCGGGGTGGTCACCGCGGGCGCCTCGCGCTCCGCGGGCGTCGGGAAACCACCGGTGATCAGCTCCAGCAGCTCGACCGTCCCCAGCCCCTGCTTCGACCCCTCCGCGGCCGGGGCCGCGGCCAGCACGGGATGGAAGGTGCCGCGGGCCACCGCCGTCTCCAGGTCACCGACGAGCGTCTTGATGTCGATGTCCTCACCACCGAGGTAGCGGTCCATCAGGGACTCGTCCTCGCTCTCGGCGATGATCGCCTCGATCAGCCGGCCGCGGGCCTCCTCGATCAGCGGCAGCTCCTCGGCGGTCGGCTCCCGCTCGGCGCGCTCCCCGGAGGAGTAGTCGAAGACCCGCTGGGAGAGCAGGCCGATCAGACCGCGTACGGGGGCGTGGCCATCGGCACCCGGCGTCCCGTACAGCGGCAGATAGAGCGGCACCACGGCGTCCGGATCCTCCCCGCCGAAGGTGGCCCGGCACAGCTCGGTCATCTCGTCGAAGTCGGACCGGGACGCCTCCAGGTGCGTGACGACCAGCGCCCGCGGCATCCCGACCGCCGCACACTCGTCCCACACCATGCGGGTCGCGCCGGCCACACCGTCGGCCGCCGAGACGACGAAAAGGGCCGCGTCCGCTGCGCGCAGACCGGCCCTGAGTTCCCCGACGAAATCGGCGTATCCGGGGGTGTCCAGGATATTGATCTTGATTCCGCCCCAGTCCACCGGGACCAGGGACAGCTGTACCGAACGTTGCTGGCGGTGCTCGATCTCGTCGTAGTCCGACAGACAGCCACCGTCCTCGACCCGCCCGGCCCGGTTGACCGCGCCGGACGCCAGCGCGAGCGCCTCGACCAGGGTGGTCTTTCCCGATCCGCTGTGGCCGACCAGCACCACGTTCCGCAGGTCCGTGGGCCGGCCGGCCGTTACCGCCCTTCCGGCGGCTCCCGGGTGTGTACTCGTCTTCTCGCTCATGTGTCTCGCCTCCAGGTCGACACTTTGCGGTGATTCGAGCTTTCCACCGTGGTCATCAGCCGTCCATAGATGGCACAGCGCCCCCGCGCTCACAAGGGGTCCAAGGGGCCCGCACGCGCGCCCGGAGGCGCACGCCGCCCGGCCCGAGCCGCGGGATGCACCCTGCGCCGCGATGCCTTCGTGGTGGCCGCAGACCTCGTGGCTACGATGGGCCAGCCGGTGGCCCCTTGACCGCGCGGCCCGTATCGACCTTCGGGAAGGCCATGCTGAACAAGTACGCGCGTGCTTTCTTCACGCGTGTTCTCACGCCGTTCGCCGCCCTGCTCATCCGCCTCGGCATCAGCCCGGACGCGGTCACCCTCATCGGCACCGGCGGCGTGGTGGCCGGCGCGCTGATCTTCTACCCGCAGGGCGAGTTCTTCTGGGGAACGGTCGTCATCACGCTGTTCGTCTTCTCCGACCTCGTCGACGGCAACATGGCCCGGCAACTGGGCCGCTCCAGCCGCTGGGGCGCCTTCCTCGACTCCACCCTCGACCGGGTCGCCGATTCGGCCATCTTCGGCGGGCTGGCCCTCTGGTACGCCGGCGGCGGCAACAGCCTGATCCTCTGCGCCATCGCGATCTTCTGCCTGGCCAGCGGCCAGGTCGTCTCGTACACCAAGGCCCGCGGCGAGGCCATCGGACTGCCGGTGGCCGTCAACGGCCTGGTGGAACGCGCCGAACGGCTGGTCATCACCCTCGTCGCCTGCGGCCTCTCGGGTCTGCACAAATTCGGGGTACCCGGCATCGAAACACTGCTGCCGATCGCCCTGTGGATCGTCGCCATCGGCAGCACCGTCACCCTCGGCCAGCGCGTGGTGACGGTACGCCGCGAATCGGCCGAGGCCGACGCCATCGCACGAGGGGGGAACAGCGCATGAGCCCGCGGCTGCCGCGGATCGACACCGGCACACTCACCGACGCGCTCTACGGACTGGGCTGGAGCACCGTCAAACGGCTGCCCGAAGCCGTCGCGGTACGCCTCGGCCGGCAGATCGCCGACACCGCCTGGAAGCGCCGCGGCAAGGGCGTACGCCGCCTGGAGACGAACCTCGCCCGGGTCGTCCCCGACGCCTCCCCACAGCGCCTGGCCGAGCTCTCCCGCGCCGGAATGCGCTCGTACATGCGCTACTGGATGGAGTCCTTCCGCCTCCCCGCCTGGAGCAAGGACCGCATAAGGAACGGCTTCGTCCCCGAGGACGTCCACCACCTCACCGACGGCCTCAAGAGCGACCGCGGCGTCATCCTCGCCTTGCCCCACATGGGCAACTACGACCTCGCGGGCGTCTGGGTCACCACCAAGCTCAACACCCCCTTCACCACCGTCGCCGAGCGCCTCAAACCGGAATCCCTCTACGACCGCTTCGTCGCCTACCGCGAGGGCCTGGGCATGGAGGTCCTGCCGCACACCGGCGGCGCCGCCTTCGGCACCCTCGCCCACCGCCTGCGGGCCGGCGGCCTGGTCTGCCTGGTCGCCGACCGCGACCTGTCCAGCTCCGGCATACCGGTCAAGTTCTTCGGCGAGGAGACCAAGATGCCCGCCGGCCCGGCGATGCTCGCCCTCCAGACCGGCGCCATGCTGCTGCCCGTCACCCTCTGGTACGACGACACCCCCGTCATGCGCGGCCGGGTCCACCCGGAGATCGAGGTCCCCGAGACCGGCACCCGCCCCGAGAAAGCCGCCCAGATGACCCAGGCGCTCGCCGACGCCTTCGCCTCCGGCATCGCCGACCACCCCGAGGACTGGCACATGCTCCAGCGCCTGTGGCTCGCCGACCTGGAGCCCCGCGAGCCCGGAACGGAGACGGCGTGAAGATCGGCATCGTCTGCCCCTACGCCTGGGACGTCCCCGGCGGCGTGCAGTTCCACATCCGCGACCTGGCCGAGCACCTCATCCGGCTCGGCCACGAGGTCTCCGTCCTCGCCCCCTCCGACGACGACACCCCCCTCCCGCCCTACGTCGTCTCCGCCGGCCGCGCCGTACCCGTGCCCTACAACGGCTCGGTCGCCCGCCTCAACTTCGGCTTCCTCTCCGCCGCCCGGGTCCGCCGCTGGCTGCAGAACGGCGCCTTCGACGTCATCCACATCCACGAACCGGCCTCACCCTCCCTGGGCCTGCTCGCCTGCTGGGCCGCCCAGGGCCCGATCGTGGCCACCTTCCACACCTCCAACCCGCGCTCCCGCGCGATGATCGCCGCCTACCCGATCCTCCAGCCCGCCCTGGAGAAGATCAGCGCCCGCATCGCGGTCAGCGAATACGCCCGCCGCACCCTGGTCGAACACCTCGGCGGTGACGCCGTCGTCATCCCCAACGGCGTCGACGTCGACTTCTTCGCCCGCGCCGAACCCAAGGCCGCATGGCAATCGGTGCGCACCTCCGGCGAGGACGGTGAGGGACGACGGGCGGCCACGATCGGCTTCATCGGCCGCATCGACGAACCCCGCAAGGGCCTGCCCGTCCTCATGAAGGCCCTGCCCAAGATCCTCGCCGAGGTCCCCGACGCCCGCCTCCTCGTCGCCGGCCGCGGCGACGAGGAAGAGGCCGTCGCCACCCTCCCCGCCGAACTCCGCTCCCGGGTCGAATTCCTCGGCATGGTCAGCGACGAGGACAAGGCCCGCCTGCTCCGCAGCGTCGACCTCTACATCGCCCCCAACACGGGCGGCGAATCCTTCGGCATCATCCTCGTGGAGGCCATGTCCGCCGGCGCCCCCGTACTCGCCAGCGACCTCGACGCGTTCGCCCAGGTCCTCGACCAGGGCGAGGCCGGCGAACTCTTCACCAACGAGGACGCGGACGCCCTCGCCACCACGGCGGTCCGCCTCCTCGGCGACCCGGCCCGCCTCGCCGAACTCCGCACCCGCGGCACCCGCCACGTCCGCCGCTTCGACTGGTCCACGGTCGGCGCGGACATCCTCGCGGTCTACGAAACGGTGACGGCCGGGGCGGCTTCGGTTCTGCCCACGTAGTCGTCCGTGGCGCCGCGGGGCTTGCGGTTGTGCGCTTTGCGGGGCCGCGCACGTACTTGGCCGTCCCGCCGCGGGGCTTGCCGTTGTGCGCTTTGCGGCGCCGCGCACGTACTTGGCCGTCCCGCCGCGGGTGGTCTCGCCGTTGCGCCTGCGGCGGGCTGGGTGTGTGTCGGGTGCGGTGACGGGCCTGCGGGGCCGGTTGTGTGGACTGCTGTCGCTTTACGTCCACACAACCGGCCCCACCCGCCCCTCCCCACCCCGTGGGGGAGTGTGGG
>NZ_JBEZMM010000076.1:0-27047 GCF_040652715.1 Streptomyces sp. NPDC048196
CGCCACCCTGCGCACCACCGACGGCTACGAGCGTTTCCTGGCCCGCGGCAAGGACCTGCTGGAGCGCACCCCGGTCGTCGGCAAACCGCTCTACGGCACCCTGCACGGCGCCAAGAAGGGCCTGAAGGACTTCATCGCGCCGCAGGGCATGTTCGAGGACCTGGGCCTGAAGTACCTCGGCCCGATCGACGGGCACGACATCACGGCCGTCGAATCGGCGCTGCGCCGCGCGGCCGGATTCCACGGCCCGGTCCTGGTGCACTGCCTGACCGAGAAGGGCCGCGGCTACCGGCCCGCCCTGGAGGACGAGGCCGACCACTTCCACACCGTCGGCGTGATGGACCCGCTGACCTGCGCGCCGGTCGCCCCGCCCGGCGCACCGTCCTGGACGTCCGTCTTCGGCGACGAAATGGTCCGCATCGGCGCGGAACGCGAGGACGTCGTCGCCCTCACGGCGGCGATGCTGCAGCCGGTCGGCCTGCGGAAGTTCGCCGAGGCGTTCCCGGACCGGGTGTGGGACGTGGGCATCGCCGAGCAGCACGCGGCCGTCTCGGCGGCGGGCCTGGCCACCGGCGGCCTGCACCCGGTCTTCGCGGTCTACGCCACCTTCCTGAACCGCGCCTTCGACCAGATCCTGATGGACGTCGCGCTGCACAGGTGCGGCGTGACCTTCGTCCTGGACCGGGCCGGCGTCACCGGCACCGACGGCGCCTCCCACAACGGCATGTGGGACATGTCGGTGCTCGGCGTCGTCCCCGGCCTGCGGATCGCCGCCCCGCGCGACGCCGACCAGCTCCGCGCCCAGCTGCGCGAGGCCCTCGACGTGGACGACGCACCGACCGTGCTGCGCTTCCCCAAGGAATCGGTGGACGACCCGATCCCGGCCGTGGACCGGATCGGCGGGGTGGACGTCCTGCACCGGGCACCGCACCCGGACGTCCTCCTGGTCGCGGTCGGCGTGATGGCACCGGTCTGCCTGCGGGTCGCCGAGCTGCTCGCGGCCCGCGGCGTGGACGCGACGGTCGTCGATCCGCGCTGGGTCAAGCCGGTCGACCCGGCCGTCGTCGAACTCGCCGCCGACCACGCGCTGGTGGCCGTGGTCGAGGACAACAGCCTTACCGGCGGCGTCGGCTGGGCGGTCGGCCAGGCGCTGCGGGACGCGGACGTCGACGTACCGCTGCGCACCTTCGGCATCCCCGAGCAGTTCCTGCCGCACGCCAAGCGGGCCGAGCTGCTGGCCGACCTGGGCCTGACCCCGGCCGAGATCGCCGGACGGATCAGCGCCGCGCTGGCCCGTAAGGAGAGCGTCTCATGACCGGATTCGACCTGACGCGGCTGCTCGCGGAGCGCGGCGGCGAGCGGTACGACCTGCACACCCGCCATCTGAACCACCAGCTGCCGCGGATGCTGCACACCATCGGCTTCGACAAGGTCTACGAGCGGGCCGAGGGCGCGTACTTCTGGGACGCCGAAGGCCAGGACTACCTCGACATGCTCGCCGGCTTCGGGGTGATGGGCCTGGGCCGGCACCACCCCGTCGTACGGAAGGCGCTGCACGACGTCCTCGACGCCCAGTTGCCCGACCTCACCCGCTTCGACTGCCAGCCGCTGCCTGGGCTCCTCGCCGAGAAGCTGCTCGGCCAGTCCCCGCACCTCGACCGGGTCTTCTTCGGCAACAGCGGCACCGAGGCCGTGGAGACCGCGCTGAAATTCGCCCGGTACGCGACCGGGAAGCCGCGGGTCCTGTACTGCACCCACGCCTTCCACGGCCTGACGACCGGCTCCCTCTCCGTCAACGGCGAGGACGGCTTCCGCGACGGCTTCGCGCCGCTGCTGCCCGACACCGCCGTGCCGCTCGGTGATCTCGACGCCCTGGCAAGGGAATTGGCGAAGGGCGACGTGGCCGCGCTGATCGTCGAACCGATCCAGGGCAAGGGCGTGCACGAGGCGCCGCCCGGCCATCTGCGGGCCGCGCAGGACCTCCTGCACCGGCACAAGGCCCTGCTGATCGCCGACGAGGTGCAGACCGGCCTCGGCCGCACCGGTGACTTCTTCGCCTACCAGCACGAGGACGGCGTCGCACCGGACCTGGTGTGCGTGGCCAAGGCGCTGTCCGGCGGCTACGTCCCGGTCGGCGCGACCCTCGGCAAGGAGTGGATCTTCAAAAAGGTCTACTCGTCCATGGACCGCGTACTGGTGCACTCCGCCAGCTTCGGCTCCAACGCCCAGGCGATGGCGGCCGGTCTGGCGGTCCTCGCGGTGATGGAGGACGAGCAGACCGTCGCGCACGCCCGGCACACCGGCGATCTGCTCCGCGGCCGGCTCGCCGAGCTGATCCCGAAGTACGAGCTGCTGCACGACGTACGGGGCCGGGGCCTGATGATCGGCATCGAGTTCGGCCGGCCCACCTCGCTCGGGCTGCGCAGCCGCTGGACGATGCTGCAGGCGGCCCGCAAGGGGCTGTTCGCGCAGATGGTCGTGGTGCCGCTGCTGCAGCGGCACCGCATCCTCACCCAGGTCTCCGGCGACCACCTGGAGGTCATTAAGCTGATCCCGCCGCTGATCATCGGCGAGCGGGAGGTGGACCGGTTCGTCGGCGCCTTCACGGCCGTCATGGACGACGCCCACGGCGGCGGCAACCTGATGTGGGACTTCGGGCGGACGCTGGTCAAACAGGCGGTCGCCCACCGCTGACAGCCCTGGGGGGACGCGATGCCGGACGGGACGACGGTGCGGTCCGTGAACGACATGACGGCGCGCTGGGCGCGGGAGGCGGTGGGACCGGCCGGCACGGTCCTCACCGCGGCCGGTGTCTGGCCGCTGCTCGCGCTGCTCGCGGGCCCCTCGGCGGGCCCGGCCCGTACGGAGCTGGCCGAGGCGCTCGGCACCGACCCGGAGCGGGCGCCGTCGGAGGGCCGGTCGCTACTCGCGGCGCTGGACGCGGCCGACGGCGTGGGTGCCGCGGCCGCGCTGTGGGCCCGGCGCACGCTGGCGCTGCGGCCCGAGTGGCGGGAGAGCCTGGCCCCGGGCACGCTCGGCGAGCTCACCGGCGACGCGGCGGCGGACCAGGAGGCGCTGGACGCCTGGGCGCGGCGCCACACCGACGGGATGGTCGAGCGGATGCCGGTCGAGGTCACCCCCGACCTGCTGCTCGTCCTGGCCAGTGCGCTGCTGGTGCGGACGACCTGGACGGAACCCTTCGGGGAGTACCCGCTGCGGCTCACCGAAGGCCCCTGGGCGGGGCGCGAGGTGACCGCGCTCGGCCGCTCCGGGGCGGAGCCCGCGCAGGTGCGGGTGCACGGCACCCCGGCCGGCCCGCTGACCGACGTACGCGTCGAGGGCGACAACGGCCTGGACGTCCATCTGCTGCTCGGCGGGCCCGGGGTGCCGGGCGGCGAGGTGCTGGGACACGGCGTCGAGGCGCTGGCCGGGCGGTACCCGGCGGTGTCCGGTGCCGCGCTCACCGACGGCGCCGGGCCGGGGCTGCGGGTGACGACGGTGCCGAGCTACGACGGGGTGCCGCGGCTGGACCTCACGACCGTGCGGTTCACCGTCGACGCCGCACACGACCTGCTCAAGCGGCCGGAGCTGTTCGGGCTGACCGCCGCGGCGGACACCTCCCGCGGGCACTTCCCGGGCATCAGCGACCACCCGCTCGCGGTGTCGGCCGCCCGGCAGCAGGCCACCGCGACCTTCGGCGCGCTCGGTTTCCGGGCGGCGGCCGTCACGGTCATGCCGGCCGCCGCGGGAGCCGTGCCGCCGCCCCCGCCGTACCAGGCGCTGCGGATCACGGCCCGCTTCGACCGGCCCTTCGGGTTCCTCGCCGTGCACCGGGCGTCGGGGCTGGTGCTGACGGCGGGCTGGGTCGCCGAACCCTAGGCGCGCGGTCCGGTCAGTCGGTGAGCAGCGCCTCGCGCAGCCGCTCGCGGGTCTCGGGGGCCAGCTTCAGGCCCTCGGACAGGTACTTCTCCGTCGAGCCCCAGGTCCGCTCGATCGCGTCGTAGGCAGCCGCGAGGTAGTCGGTGTGCGCGCCGAACAGCGGCGAGAGCAGCTCCATGACTTCCGGCGACATCCCGACCGCGGAGTTGTCGGAGCGGCGGATCTTGTAGCGGCGGTGCGGGTCGTTGGACTTGAGGTAGTCGGCCTCGATGGCGTCCCGCTCCACCCCGACCGCCAGCAGGGTCACGGCCACGGACAGGCCGGCCCGGTCCTTGCCCGCCGCACAGTGCATCAGCGCGGGGACGCTGTCCTCGGCGAGCGCGTGCAGCACCCGGCTGTGGTCCTCGGTGCGGGTGGTGATGATGTGCCGGTAGGTGGCGGCCATCCGGGCCGCGGCCTTGCCGTCGCCGAGCGCGGTGCGCAGCTGCTCCAGCTCGCCGTCGCGGACCATCGTCCAGAACTCGGCGCCGTCGGCCGGGTCGGTCAGCGGGATGTTCACGTTGCGCACGCCGGGGAGCGCGACGTCGGGGCCCTCCAGCTTGATGTCCGAGGCATTGCGGAAGTCGAAGACCGTGTGCAGCCCGAGGCCGGCCAGGAACGCCGTGTCCTCCGCCGTGGCGTGGGCGAGGTGTCCGCTGCGGAACAGTCTGCCCTCCCGTACGCGACGCCCGTCCACGGTCGGCAGCCCGCCCACGTCGCGGAAGTTGCGGACCTCCGCGAGCTCCGGCTGGGCCTGCGGGACCTGCGGCGTCTGCTGCGTCACGGGCGCTCCTCTGGGTCGGTCGCCGACGCTGCTCGTCGACGAGGCGGGGCAGTCCCGACGATACGACATTGATGCAATAGGAAATCAGGCCGCAATCGGAGCGCCGCAGGGCGCGAGGAAGCGCTCAATAAGCAACCCATGACCGATTCTTATTCCAACTTGAGCAGAATTTGACCTGGTGGCATTAATCACGCCTCGTCAACCCCTGGTTACGGTGGCGTAGGTCACTTCTCAAGGTGAAGTATGTCCTGACGTGGCAGACGATTCGAAGAACATCAGCAGCGGCGCCACGAGCGCTGCAGATGAGTCGAAAGACCTCATCACCGGCGCCACAGGTGCCATCGGGTCGTACGCAGCCGTCGGGGACAGCTTCACAGAGGGGGTCGGGGATCCCGGCCCTGACGGGGTGTACATCGGTTGGGCGGACCGGCTCGCGGTCCTGCTCTCGGACCAGCAGGCGGAGGGTGCCTTCCGCTACGCCAACCTCGCCATCAGGGGGCGGCTGCTGGACCAGATCGTCGAGGAACAGGTGCCGCGGGCCAAGGAGCTGGCCCCCGACCTGGTGACGTTCTGTGCCGGCGGCAACGACATCCTCCGGCCGGGATCCGACCCGGACGCGGTCGCCGAGCGCTACGAGGCGGCGGTGGCCGATCTGCGCGCCTCGGTCGGCACGGTGCTGCTCTGCACCGGCTTCGACACCCGCGGGGTTCCGGTGCTCGGTCTCCTGCGCGGGAAGATCGCCACCTACACGGCGCACGTCCGGGCCATCGCGGACCGGCACGGCTGCCCGGTGCTCGACCTGTGGTCGCTGAAGTCCGTACAGGACCGGCGGGCCTGGAGCGAGGACCGGCTGCACCTGTCGGCCGACGGCCACACCCGTGTGGCGCTGCGTGCCGCCCAGGTGCTCGGCCTGCCGGTGCCTGCCGATCCGGACCAGCCCTGGCCGCCGGAGGCGGAGCGATCGGCCGCCGAGGCGCGGCGGAACAACATCCACTGGGCGCGGGAACACCTGGTGCCGTGGATCGGGCGCCGGCTGCGTGGTGAGTCCTCCGGCGACCACGTCGAGCCCAAACGGCCCGACCTGCTGCCGCTCTGAACCATTGACGAAGGCCCCGTCCGCCGACGGCGGAACGGGGCCTCAGTGTGCCGGAGCGCTGGAGTACGGCAGGTCCGCCCAGACCACACGGCCCTGCCCGCTGTCGTCCGGGCGCGAGCCCCAGCTCTCGGAGAGCGCGCCGACCAGGAACAGTCCCCGGCCGCACTCCTGGTCCGGACTGCCCGGCTGGATCTGCGGCGCCGAACCCCCGGGGTCGCCCTCGTCCGTGATCTCTATGCGTATGTGCGCGCCGATGAGGGCGATTTCACAGCCGACCTTCTCGCTGCCGGTGTGCCGCACGGCATTGGTGAACAGCTCGGAGACCACCAACTCCACGTCGTCGCGGACTTGTTGAGCCGCGCCCCACTCGGCGAGCAGCGTCTGGACGCGTCTGCGCGCCTCGGGGACGGACGTGCGTCGCGCCGGCAAGTGGAACGCGTCCTGCGGGTGCTGGGCGACGAAGCCGCCGCAGCGCCCTAACGAGGGAGCGTTGTTGGAGGAAGCCACTCCGTAACTATGTGCGATGTCGGTCACCAATGGCAAGGATCACTCTGCAATTTGCAGAATCGTCAGTGCAGTCTGTTCGTCCTGATGACGGCATGACACACTGCTGAACACTGAAGTCAGTTGGAGGCGATCGGACGTGGCGGACCCACGGTCGGCAGGCGCACCGACCGTCCTGCGGGTGGTGCTCGGCAAGCGACTGCAGGACCTGCGCGAGAAGGCGGGACTCTCCTACGAGCAGGCCGCGACGGCGCTCGACGTGACCCACGCCACCGTCCGGCGGATGGAGAAGGCCGAGGTCGGGCTCAAACTCCCCTACGTCGAAAAGCTGTTGGCGACCTACGGCGTCACCGACGAGGAGGAGATCGAAGGCTTCCTGGGCCTGGCCCGCGAGGCCAACAAGCCCGGCTGGTGGCACCGCTTCCGGGACGTCCTCCCCGAGTGGTTCAGCGCCTTCGTCAGCCTGGAGGGCGAGGCCAACCTCATCCGCGCCTACCAACCGCACTACGTCCCCGGACTGCTGCAGACCGAGGACTACGCCACCGCCGTGCTCCGTGCCGGGATGCCGCACGCCTCCGGTGCGGAGATCGACCGCATCGTCGCCCTGCGCAGGGAACGGCAGTCCCTGCTGACCCGCGACAACGCGCCGATGCTCTGGGTGGTCATGGACGAGACCGTCCTGCGGCGTCCGATCGGCGGGCCCAAGGTGATGCGCGACCAGATCACCCGGCTCATGGAGGCCACCGCGCTGCCGAACGTCCGGCTGCAGGTGATGCCCTTCGCCGCCGGCCCGCACCCCGCCATGTACGGACCCTTCCACATCTTCCGTTTCCCGATCCCGGAACTCCCGGACATCGCCTACACGGAAAGCCTCGTCGGAGCCGTGTACTTCGACCAGCGCAACGACGTTTCGCAGTACCTGGAGGCCCTGGACCGGATGTGTGCGCAGGCCGCGCCGGCACACACCACCGAGGCCATTCTGGGTGGCTTTCGCAAGGAGATCTGAACCCCCCATGGATCGCATACGCATCTACAACGGCATGCCCGCCAAAGAACTCGGCACAGAGGGCTGGCACAAACCGTGGAGCGGCGGAAACGGTGGCGAGTGCGTCGAGGCCATGCGGCTGGGGGACGGCCGGATCGCCCTGCGCCAGTCCACCGACCCGGACGGCCCGGCGCTGATCTACACCCACCGCGAAATGGTCAGCTTCATCGAGGGCGCCAAGGCCGGCCACGCCGACTTCCTGCTCACTGCGGCACCGGCCGGCCGGTGCACCGAGCGGAGGACCGCATGAGCGGGCAGCAACTCCCGCCGGAACGCCCGGACTTCGACGTTCCGGACTCCGAGGTCCCGGACTTCGGCCCGTACCCGCCCGGCCCCGAGCACACCGGCTTCACCGCCGAGGAGATCGACACCAGCCGGCCGCACCCGGCCCGGATGTACGACTACTACCTCGGCGGCTGGGACAACTACGAGGTCGACCGGGTGGCCGCCGAGCGCGTCATCGAGGTCCACCCCCAGGTACGGCTCAGCGCCCGCGCCAACCGCGCCTTCCTGCGGCGCGCGGTACGCACCGTCGTCGACGCCGGCGTCCGCCAGCTCATCGACCTCGGCACCGGCATCCCGACCTCGCCCAACACCCACGAGGTGGCCCGCGAGGCCGCGCCCGACTGCCGGGTCGTCTACGTCGACAACGACCCGATCGTCGCCACCCACGCCGGGGCCCGGCTCACCAACGCGGCACGGACCGGCTTCGTGCTCGGCGACGTCCGCGACCCCAAGGCGGTCCTGGACCATCCCGTGGTCCGTGAGCTGATCGACTTCGACGAACCCGTGGCGCTGCTGCTCGTCGCCGTCCTGCACTTCCTCCGGGACGCCGAGGACCCGGCCGGCGTGATCGCCACCCTCGCCGAGGCGCTGCCCGCCGGCAGCCACCTCGTCCTGACGCACGCCACCGACGAACCCTACGAGGGCTACCCGGGCGGCCGGACCGACGAGGTCGCCCGGGCGGGCGTGGAGGACGTCTACAAGAGTGCCACCGCCAGCCTCAACCTGCGCTCCAAGGCCGGCATCGAGCCGCTCTTCGGGCCGTTCACCCTCCTCGACCCGGGCGTGGTCCGCGTCCCGCTGTGGCGGCCGGACGGACCGGTACCCGACGCCGAGGAACTGAACAACACCGTCTTCTACGGCGGGGTCGGCCGCAAGGACTGACCGGCCGGCTCGGCCGCCGTCGCGGGCTCGGGGACGACACCGCGCAGTCCCTCCGGCCCGATGAGGGCGGTGTGGGTGCCCGCCGCGGTGCACGCGTACGCCCCCGCGACCGCGCCCAGGCGTGCGCAGTCCGCCAGTTGACGGCCTGCCAGCAGGCCGTGCAGGAAGCCGCAGACGAAGGCGTCGCCGGCCCCGTTGCTGTCCACGACGGGGCCCGGCGGCACCGCGGCCGGCACCGGCCGCGGACTCCGGTCGTCGGGCGTGAGCAGATACGCGCCGCCCGCACCGGCCGTCGCCACGACCGCCTGGGCCCGCCCCTGCCGCAGGATCTCCCGCATCACCTGCCCGATCCGCTCGCCCGCCCCCGCCGTGCTCAGGAACACCAGGTCCGAGCGGAAGGCGAACTCCCGGTGGTGGTCCGTCAGACCGTCCCAGTCGTGCAGATCGGTGGAGACCGGAAGGCCGAGCGCCTCGATGTCGTCGTAGAGGAAGCGGGCGAAGTGGGTGATCGACAGATGCACGTGCCGGGCCCGGCGCAGCACCGGCAGATAGTGCTCCGGCGGCATCCGCAGATCGAGCGGGTCACGCCCGTCGTAGAAGGACATCCGGCGGCCGTCGGGGGCGACGAGGTTGACCGCGCGCCGGGTGCCGTGCGGTGAGACCAGCGGGCGGAAGTCCACACCGGTGCCGGCCAGCCGCTCGCGGACCAGGGCCCCGGGAGGGTCGTCACCGATGAAGTCCACGAATCCGGTGGTCAGTCCTAGCGCCGCGCAGCCCAGCGCGACACCGGTTCCGGTATGGCCGGCCCATTCCCTGATGGGCGCGACCGGATGGGAATCGGCCGGCGGCACGGGCAGCGCGCCGACCGGCACGATGGTGTCCACCCCCGACCCGCCCACCACGAGTACGTCATATGCGTCATACGGCTCGGATACCTGCTGGAATGTCACAAGCGTCCCTGCATCCCTTGCTGGTGAGACGAATGCCTTGCTGGTGAGACCGTTTTGCGGACCAGGTGCGCCCGCTGCCGGGAGTCTAGACGCAGCCCCGCCCGAAATCGGGATGTCAGGGACAGCGGTGGCACGAGGGGGGAAACGACGCGCAAGACGCTCCGGCGGTGCACCGAAAACCGGCTGCGCCGCCGGGTGCCCGCGCGCCACGCTGAGGCATGACGTGGACCACGACCCGGGACCCGGACGCGTTCGAGGCGGCCGCGGGGGAGTTCCTGCGCGGCCGGCCGGTCGGCCACACGGTGTTGCTCTCGGCGGCCTCCGCCCTGCGCACGATCGGCCCCGACGCGTACGGGGACGATGCCCCGGTGTACGGATGGTGGCGGCCGGACGGAGGGCGGGAGGCCGCGGCCGCGTTCCTGTGGACCCCGCCGCGGCCGGTCGTGCTCTCACCGATGCCGGACGACGCGGCTGCCGCGCTGGCCGACGTACTGGCGCGCGAGCGGCCCCGGCCGGCCGGGGTGAACGGCGCTCGGCCCGCCGCCGAGGCCTTCGCCGCCGCCTGGCAACGACGCGGCGGCGGCACGGCCCGTACCGGCGCACGGCACCGCCTCTACCGGCTCGCGGAACTGACGCCTCCGCGCCCCGCGCCGCCCGGCGCCGCCCGCCCCGCCACGCCCGCGGACCGGGACCTGCTGCTCGACCGGTTCGCGGCCTTCGCCGCCGAGACCGGCGGTCCGCCGCCGCGCGACGCGCGTGCGCTCGACGAGCGGATCGCGGACGGCCGCTGTCTGCTGTGGGAGTACCGGGGCCACCCGGCCTCGATGGCCTGTGTCACGCGGACGCTGGCCGGGATGGCCCGGGTCGCCCCCGTGCACACCCCGCCGGAGCTGCGCGGACGCGGTTTCGGCGGGGCGGTCACCGCAGCGGTGTCGGCCGCCGCACGGGCCTTCGGGGCCCGGGAGGTGGTGTTGTTCGCCGATCTCGCCAACGCCACCAGTAATGCGCTCTACCGGAGAGTCGGGTACCGGGCGGTGGAGGATCATGTCGTACTGATATTCGACGTCGCGGAGGTGGCCGGTCACGGAATGTGAGGGGCGGTCGGGGCGTTGAGGGGGAGGTGCGAAGTGGGCGGGGGCGCCGGCGGAACCCACCGGTCCCGTGGCCCGTTCACTTCGCGACCGCCCCGACCATGGAGGTGCCGTGCCCGGTTCCCGATCCCGCCGTACCCGACTGTCCGCGCTGCGTCCCGCGAGCTTCGGCGCCCGGCCCACGGGCGAGCGGCTGGCCCGGATACGCAGGTCGCCGCAGTTCGTGGACGGCCAGTTCCGCAACCCGGTGCAGACCCGGCAGCTGCTCGACGGCTCCGCGCTGCCGATGGCGCGCACCCAGCTGAACCGCGAGGGGCGGCTGCGCCGGGCCCCGGTCGGCCGGATTCCGGTGGTCCGCCCGACGGCGGATCTCGCCGTTCCGCCCGCGTCCGGGCTGCGGCTGACGTGGCTGGGGCATTCGACCGTACTGGCGGAGATCGACGGCCGGCGGGTGCTCTTCGACCCGGTGTGGGGGGAGCGCTGTTCGCCGTTCACCTGGGCGGGCCCGAAGCGGATGCATCCGATGCCGGTCGAGCTGGCCGAGCTGGACCCGGTCGACGCCGTGGTGATCTCCCACGACCACTACGACCACCTCGACATGTCCACGATCCAGGCGCTGATCCGCACCGGCGCGGTCTTCGTCGTCCCGCTGGGCGTCGGTGCCGACCTGGAATTCTGGGGCGTGCCCGCGGAGCGGATCACCGAGCTGGACTGGCACGAGGCCACCCGCGTCGGCGACCTCACCCTCACCGCCACCCCGGCCCAGCACTTCTGCGGCCGCGGCCTGCGCGGTCCGCAGCACACCCTCTGGGCCTCCTGGGTCGTCGCCGGCCCCGGACACCGCATCTTCCACAGCGGCGACACCGGCTACTTCCCCGGCTTCGCGGAGATCGGCGCGGCGCACGGCCCGTTCGACGCGACGATGATCCAGATCGGCGCCTACAGCGAGTTCTGGCCCGACATTCACATGCGTCCCGACCAGGGGGTCCAATCCCATCTGGACCTCCAGGGCGGCGCTCCGGCCGGCGTCCTGCTGCCGATCCACTGGGGCACCTTCAACCTCGCCCCGCACCCGTGGGCCGAGCCGGCCGAATGGACGCTGAGCGCCGGCCGGAAGGCCGGGGTGACCACCGTCCACCCCAGGCCGGGCGAGCCGTTCGAGCCGGCCGCGCCGCCGGCCGGCTATCCCTGGTGGCGGGCGATCGCGGTGCCGCCGGTCCACGGCTGGCCGGCCTGGCCGCCGGTGGCGCCCCCGGCCGTGGAGGCCGATCTCGCGGCGGACCGCTGAGCGGGCGGTCTGCGGCACCGGGCGCCGGTCAGTCCGCGCGTCCGGTCGCCGCCACCGTCACCCCGAGGCCGATCATCGCGAAGCCCCCGGCGCCGCCGATCAGCGACAGCCGGCGCTCGGACCGGGCGAACCAGGCGCGGGCCGCCGAGGCGGTGAGCCCCCACACCGTGTCCGTGATCAGGCCGATACCGATCGGCACCAGGCCCAGCACGAGCATCTGGGCGGGCAGCCCGCCCGCCGCGTGGTCCACGAACTGGGGGAGTACGGCCGCGAAGAAGACGATCCCCTTGGGGTTGGTGCAGCCGACGAGCACGCCGTCGGCGACCGTCCGCAGATCGCCGCGGGCCCGCGGCCCGGCCGGCTGCACGGCGGTGAGCTTCATGTCCTTGCGGTGACGGAACGCCTGCACGCCGAGAAGGACGAGGTAGGCCGCCCCGGCCAGCTTCACGGCCAGGAAGACCGCGGCGGACCGTTCGACCAGCGCCCCGAGCCCGAACGCCACGGCGGCCACCAGCAGGTACGAGCCGAGCACATTGCCCAGGACCGTGGCCAGCGCGGTACGGCGGCCGTGCGCCAGGGCCCGGCCGATCACGAAGAGCACGCTGGGCCCCGGAATCACGATCACCAACAGCGACATCACCGCGAACGCCAGCAGCCGGTCGGCCGACACCATATTCCTCACCTCGGCGGCCATTGAACCAGCCGGGCCCGGCCCCGCACGAGGCCCGGGGCCCTGCAAGATCCCGCGCTACTCGGCCGCTTCCTTCGGCGGGCTCATCCACACCGTGGTGTCGCAGACGCACAGAAGAGAGCGCCGGCCGGACTCGTCCCGGGCGGTTATGATCCGCAGGGCGGGGTCGTGCGGTGCCGCCACCGTCGCCTGCACGTTGCTGACCCAGCATTCGCCGGACGGGTTGCCGGGCTCGGAATCCTTGTAGCGCAGGCCCGTCGTCACCGTGCCGCCGGCCCGCAGGTCGATGGGCGGCGGGACCGAACCGCGCCCCTTGCCGTCGGCCAGCGGCCCCTTGCCGACGTGCACCTCGAAGAACGGATAGCCGCCGAAGACGCATGGACGGGACGTCTTGTTGACGATCGTCAGACGGGCGTCACGGTGCGTGCTGTGCGCCGGCTTCTTGAGCACGGTGAGCTTCCACCGCAGGCCCTTGGTGGTGCAGTTGGCGTGCAGCGCCGCCATGCGCTGCGAACCGCAGCCGGTCAGGCCGAGACCGGCGGAGACGGTCAGTACGAGCGCGGCCGATGTCGCCGCGAGAAGTGAACGCCGCCGCACGGCTCCCCCATTCCTTCACGAATTCGTTCCCTGCCGTGTAAGGAGGCGTTTGACGCGCGGTCGGTTGCCCGGAACCGCGGTGCTCGTGAGGAAGATCTCTCCGGCGGCGGCGTACTCCGTCCCGTCAGGGCGGTTTTCTCAGCGGGTCTGGAACGACTTGCGGAGGGCGGCCCGGTCCTCCCAGGAATCCGCCGCCGGCCCCTTGGTCATGTCGGTGAAGAAGCTGTCGTGCCGGAGGAAGAAGTCGGCGCGTTCCTGGTCGGTCATGCCCGCCACCTCGGCGAGGCCCTCGAAATACCCCTCGCGCGCCGCGCCGGGAGCGAACAGCATCAGGAATTCGGCCGGTTCACCGGAGATGTTCCCGAACGAGTGCACCCCGCCCGGAGGAATGTAGAGGTAATCGCCCTGCGACGCGTCGAACCAGCGCTCGCCGTCGAAGACGTGTATCTCCCCCGACAGCACGTAGAACGACTCGGACATCGTTTTGTGGAAGTGCGGGCTGGTGCCGCCCACCGCCGGCCCCATGCGGTTCTGGTAGAGCCCGAAGAGCCCGTCCGTCGTCAGCCGGGTCGACAGGTAGTGGTAGGTGTTGCCGCCGGGCGCGGTGTAGTCCGGCGGAGTGTCGGCCGGCCGGAACGTCGCGCTGATCTCACCCTCGTCGTGCGGGTAGCGGATCTCGGGATAGTCGGGTGACAAGAACGTCATGGGTACTCCTCGGGAAGGAACGTCCGGTCAGGACGGTTCTCGGGACTGCGGGGGAGTCTTCGGCGGGGCGTAGAGGCACAGGAAGTCGCGTACGCCGTCGGTGACGATGTCCCGGACGGTCGGCTCCGGGAGGGGGAGGGCGCCGTAGAACGAGCGGATCAGCACGTCGTTCATGGTGAGCGTGTTGAGCCGGTTCGCCGCCCGCTCCGCGTCGTCGAGGACGAGCAGCCCGCGGTCGGCGATCCGCTGCAGATACGGCGCGAGGCGCTGGTGGGCGGAGGGCGGGCCGTGCGCCATCCATTTCTCCAACACGGCGGCGGGCAGCCGGGTCACCTCCGCGTGGATCGAGCGGACCAGCGCGAAGTGCTCGGGGAATTCGGTCACCGCCTGCGCCCGGTCCAGGCAGAAGGCGGTCAGGTCCTCCTCCAGATCCACGATCTTCCGCAGATGCCGCTCCATCAGGACCCGCACGGCGTCGGTGACCGCGTCGGCGCCTTCGAGGGCCACCGCGAGAAACAACTGCTCCTTGTCCGCGAAGTGGTTGTAGATGGTGCGCTTGGAGACGCCCGCCTCGGCGGCGATCACATCGACCCCGGCCCGGGCGTACCCCTCACGCCCGAACACCACGCGCGCGGCCTGCGCAATGGCCCGGCGCTTGTCGGGCTGCCCGCCGCGACGGGCGGGTGTATGGACGGACATGGGGGACTCCTTTCTCCGGCGGGGCGGTTGCCTGCGCTCCCACTTCAACTCGCCCGGCAGCGCGTCGAGTTGTAGCCGTTCGCAGGACGCAGCGCTTCGCTGCAGGAAGATTACACTCGCTGGTGTACCAACTCAACCAGCAAGTGCAGGAGTTGCACCAGTTGGTATTCCGGCGCGCCGCCGGACCGCTCAAGCCGTGGGCGGCGTGCGTCCCGGGAATACCGTGTCGCCATGGTGCGTGCCGGTGGGCCTCAGGCCGATCGACCGGATCGGCCCGCGGGTCCGGCCCGGTCCCTGGCCCCGCTTCTCGCGGTCTGTGCGGGCTACTTCATGGTCATCCTGGACGTGACCGTGATCAACGTCGCCGTCCCGGTGGTGGGGCGGGAGCTGTCCGCCTCGCTCACCAGCATCCAGTGGATCACGGACGGCTACACCCTGGTCTTCGCCGGTCTGCTGCTCACCGGCGGCGCGCTGGGGGACCGGCTGGGCAACCGCCGGATCTTCTGCACCGGGGTGGTGGTGTTCACCGTCGCCTCGGCCGGCTGCGGGCTGGCCCGGAGCGCCGGGTTCCTGGTCGCCGCCCGGCTGTGCGAAGGACTCGGCGCGGCGCTGATCGTGCCCGGCTCCCTCGCGCTCCTCCAACAGGCCTACCCCTCACCCGCCGCCCGCTCCCGGGCCTTCGGCCTCTGGGGCTCCATGGCCGGCATCGCCGCCTCCGCCGGCCCGCTCCTCGGCGGTCTGCTGGTGACCACCGTGGGCTGGCGCTGGGTGTTCTTCATCAACCTGCCCGTCGGATGCCTCTGCCTGCTGCTGACACTGCGTCATGTGGCGGTGTCCGCGCGGAGTACGGACCGTCCCCTCGACTGGCCGGCGCAGTGCGCGCTGATCGCGACGGTGGCCCTGCTGACCGCCGTCCTCAACGAGGCGGGACGACGCGGCTGGACGGACCCCCTGATCCTCGCCGGGGCCGGCCTGTGCCTGCTGGCAGCCGCCGGATTCGTGCTGCGCGAACGCCTCGCCCGTACCCCCGTGTTGCCCCTGCGACTGCTGCGCTCCCGCCCGATGAGCGGGGCCGCGGCCATCGGCCTGCTGTTCAACTTCGCCTTCTACGGCATGATCTTCACCGCCAGCCTCTCCTTCCAGCACCACCGCGGTCTGACCGCACTGCGCACCGGGCTCGCCCTCTTCCCGGCCGTGGCCATGACGATGTTCGCCTCCGTCCTGTCCGGACGACTGGCACGCCGCACCGGACACCGGCCGCTCGTGGTGACCGGCATGCTCCTGGGATCGGCAGGGCTGGCCGGCTGGGCCGCCGCGGGACCGGACCCGGACTACGCCTTGCTGGTGGCGCCGATGATGGCGGCGGGCTTCGGCACGTCCTTCGCCCTCACCGGATCAACGGCCACCGTGATGTCGGCCGCCCCCGACACCCACGCCGGTACCGCCTCCGCCCTGTTCAACACCACCCGCCAGGTCGGCAGCGCCGCGGGCGTCGCGCTGGGCGGCTCCCTGCTGGCCGGCACCGCCGGCTTCACCACCGGCCTGCGGATCAGCATGGCCATCGGCGCCACCGCGTACCTGACGGCCGCCACCCTCGCCCTCCTCTGCATCCCCCGGCCGACACCGTCCCGCGCCGCGGGCGAAGCAGGGCCGGATACTCACGACGGGGCGCACGCGTAGCGCCGTCCCGCCGCGGTGAGGGTGACGGCGTAGAGGGCGAGGACCGCGGCGAGGAGGGCGTAGTACAGCGGTGGCGCGGCGGACATGTCCAGGAGGGCGGCCAGGGGGACAGGGGGAGCAGGAGGCCGACGACGGCGAGGGCGGTGACGGCGAGGTGGACCGGGCCGATCGCGCGGCGGCCGGGGGCGGGCCGGCCGGTGCGCAGCAGCAGCATCATCATGGCCTGGGTCAGCAGGTTCTCGGTGAACCAGCCGGCGTGGAACACCGCCGGGCGGCCGGCGCCGCCCGTGAGGTTCACGGCGAGCGCCAGCACCCCGAAAGTGGCCAGGTCCGCGGCGGCGTTGAGGAGGCCGAAGGCCGTGATGTGGCGGAGCACGGCACGCGGCCGCAGCACGGCCGGGCGCGTACGCCGGCTGCCCGCACGGGAGGGGGGCCGCCGCCCGGTGTCGCGGTGGTCCCGGACACGTGGCCTCAGGCGCCGAAGGACCGCAGGTCCGCCGGGGCGCCCGTGGACCGTCCGCCGCGCCGGGCATCCAGCCGGTCGAACAACAGGCGCACCACCGCCACGACATCGGGATCGTCGACGAAGTACACGACCCGGCGGCCCTCCCGGCGCGAGCGCACCAGACCGGCGAGCTTCAGCTTCGTCAGATGCTGGCTGACCGCCGGCAGCGCCCCGCCGATCCGCTCCGCGAGCCCGCTCACATCGCGTTCGCCCTGCGTCAGCGCCCACACGATGTGCAGCCGCGGGGGAGCGGCCAGCAGTCCGAACACCGCGGCCGCCTCGCTCAGCACCTCGGCGGACGGGTCGTCCACCGCGCCGCCGTCACCCTTGCCGCGTCCGACCACTGCCGTCTCCGTCCCCCTGGTGGGACGTCGTTCCCGTCCCGACCGGGTCAGTGTAGGTGCCGCCGGTCAGGGGGCCGCGGCGACCGCGTACGCCCCACCCGCGGTCCCGCTCACGGCCGGGGTGCCGGGCCGCGGGCCAGCAGACGGTGGCCGACGGTGCCCGCCACCAGCAACCCCGCGACCATGGTGACCAGGGACAGCGCGCCACCCGACGACCAGTCGACCTCGGAGGCACGCACCCCGAGGACGACGGCCAGGGCGAGCGCGATACCGGGGAGGGCGAGCAGCGCCGGGCGGGTCCGCGTCAGATCGTCCTCGGCCAGTGCCCCGAGGACGCCGACGCCGAGGGCGGCCCCCCAGACGCCGAGCGCCTGGGCGTCGGGCCGGTTCACCGCCCACGGCACGAAGTCCGCCCAGAACCGCGGCTCGACCAGCAGACCCGTACCGATGCCGAACCACGCCGAGCCGAGCACGGCCAGGAACGGCTTCGACCACCCCGGCAGCGGGGCGCGGCGGGCCGCCGGCGGCCGGGCGGGCTTCAGGTACTGCCGGACGAGAGCGGCGAGCGCACACACGGCGAGCACCCCGAGCACGGCGACCCAGCCGAGGCTGAACAGCACCAGAACCACCGGACCGCCCGCGGCCGCCTGCAGCCTGCCCGCATTGAGCAGGCTCACGGCGAACAGACCGACGAGCACCACGGCGAGCGGCAGGACCAGCGTGCGGACCTCCTCCCAGACCCGCGCCCGGCCGACGCCGAACAGCCCCGGCGCCACACCGGCCATCGCCGCGCCGACCAGCGCAGGGCTCAGCGGCCCGGCCGACTTCCAGGCGCTGAACACCTGCCCGGTGAGACCGGCCACCGCGAGCAGCGCCCCGACCAGGACGCTGAGCACGCCGACGGTGTACGCGAGCATCGTCACGCCCACGGTCAGCGCACGGCCCTCGCCCGCCACGGCTGACGTGCCGTCACCGGACCGCACCGCCTCCGCGGCCCGAGTGGCTTCGGCGGTGCCGGACGCGTCCGATTCCTCAGGCATCTGCGCTCCGTCTCCCTCTCCGGCTCGTCCCTCAACGACCTTGAAATGCTTACGGGTTGGCCACGCGGGTGACGGGGACCGGTGCGGGGGGACGGGGCGCGGCCGGGCCCTCCCGCTTGACCAGCTCCCGCGCGACCATGATCCGCAGACTGACCGCCGTGGTCGCCGCGAACGCCAGCATGCCGCAGCCGATGGCCACCCCCGCGGACAGCGCCGTGCCCCGGTCCAGCCCCAGGTACCGCTCGAACAGCAGCGCCGCGCCCACCGAGAGCACCGGCGCCAGGCACAGGGCGGCCAGATGCAGACGCCACTCCTCGCGCGCCCAGCTCCGGCCGTCCCGCCCCGCGCGCCGCTGGCGGACGAGCAGCACGGCGTAGGTCACGGCGTACGGGACCAGGTACGCGACCAGCAGGCGCAGCCCTTCGGCGCCCCGGCCCAGGTACGACCGGACGATCCAGGCCAGCGCGGCCGCGCCGGCGAGCTGCACCGCGGCGAGCACCGGCGTCGGCACCCACGTCCCCCGCACCCCGGAAACCGTCCCCCGCCGGTCCATCGCCCGCGAGGCGAGCAGCGCGCCGAACGCCACCACCGACCCGAGGTGCATCACCGCGACCCGGTTGATGTCCGCCATCGACAGCCCGGGAAGCAGCCACGGCAGCACACCCCATTCGAGGCGCAGCAGCGGCGCGGTCATCAGGAAGCCGTAGCACAGCAGCAGCCACCGCTGGTGCAGGTCGGGGAAGCGCCCGACGGCGGCGAAGATGCCGAACGTCACGCTGAGCACCGTGCCCACCAGGATGGTGGTGAGCACGATCCAGAACGCCGGTCCGCTGAACGCGTCCCGGGGCGCGGTGCGCACCAGATAGGCCGCGGCACCCGCCATCGACGCGTACACGGTCAGCGCGAACACCACGCCCACCGCCCGGTGCAGCCGGATTCGCCGCCGCACCGCCGAGAGCAGCTGGACCGGGCCGAGCAGCATCAGCGCACCGCCCAGCACCGAGTGGACGATCAGCGCCACCAGACTGCGCCCGTACGGGCCGAGCCGGTCCGCGACGGCCTCGGCGACATAGTGCGGTGACACCGCCCGCGCCAGCGCCCATTCGCCGAACGCCGGTGCCCCGCGCTGCGCGTACGGCCACAGTTCGGTCATCGCGACCGGCGCATAGCTCACGCAGACGGCCACGACGGCGATGGTGGCCACGCGGCGCCAGGCGACCCTCCTCGGACGGTTCACGGCGACTCCCTCGCTCCGGCCTGCCGCCACCCCGCCACCCCGCGGCCCGCGGCGCCAATAGTCCTGTCTGGACTATCGAGAAGGTAAGGGCGATCCGTCGCCGTGGTCAACGGTCGTGCGGCGGCCTCACTCCCCGCGCTGCGCCACCCACTGCCAGAAATCCACCATCATCCGCTCATACCGGATACCGAACTCCAGTGCCTCACGCTGCCCGCGGGTCAGCAACTCGCCGACGCTCCCGGCGAGTTCCTCGTAATCCGCGAGCGTGCGGTGGTGCTCGGTGAGCTGCACCGGTGCGAGCACCTCCGGCCGCGCCCCGAACCACAGCTTCAGAATGCCGCGTTCCCGCGCCTCGACGGGCACGAAGGCCGGGTCGGCCAGCCAGTCCGCCAGCGCCTTCCGGCCCGCCTCGGTCAGCCGCATCAGCCGCCGGTTCCGCCCGCCCGACTGCCGCACCTCCGACAGCAGCCCCGCCTCCACCAGCCGGTCGCACTGCGCGTACACCTGCGCATGCGGCATCGACCAGAACGGCGCCACCGTGCGCGCGGCCTCGACCTTCACGTCGTACGGACTGGCCTCACCCAGCTTGTCGATGATGCCGAGCACGAGGAACGAAGGCGTGGTCAACCGGGCGACATCCATGCCGTGACCGTACCGGGTCCAAGCGGGAGGGCGAGGGCCGGTCACCGCGGCCGCCCTGCCGGCGGAAGCTGGCACACTCGTCCCCCATGAAGACGGGAACCGGCACGCTGGACGACGTGGACCACGGGCTGGTGCATGCGCTGCAGATCGACGGGCGGGCGCCGTTCCGGCTCATCGGGCAGGCGCTCGGGGTGTCCGAGAGCACCGTCGCCCGCCGCTACCGCCGGCTGCGCTCCGCCGGGACCCTCCGCGTGGCCGGCACGCTCAACGGTGCCCGGCTCGGCCACCACGCCTGGACGATCCGGCTGCAGTGCACACCGGACGCGGCGGGGCCCATCGCCACGGCGCTCGCCGCCCGCACCGACACCTCGTACGTCCACCTGCTCTCCGGCGGAACCGAGATCTCGTGCAGCGCACAGACGCCCACCGCCGACGAGAGCGAGGCCCTCCTCCTGCACAAGCTGCCCCGGACCGCCCGGGTCACCTCCGTTTCCGCCCATCTCCTGCTGGACCACTACGCATTGCCCAACACCTGGGCCGGCCCCGCACACCTCACCCGCGAACAGACGGCGCTGCTGGCCCCGCCCGGACCGCTTGAGGACGGCGCCGACGACGCGACCGGGGAGACCGGGGTCCCGGTCGGGCCGGCCGACCGGCCGCTGTTCGACGTGCTGGCGCGGGACGGACGGGCCGGCTATCCCGAACTCGCGGCCGCCACCGGATGGTCCGAGTCGACCGCGCGCCGGCGGGTGGCCGCGCTGCGCCGGGCCGGCGTGCTCACCTTCCTCGTCGACATCCCGCCCGCCGCCCTCGGCTTCCACGCCGAGGCGCGCCTGTGGATGTCCGTACGGCCGTCCCGGCTCACCGCGGTGGCCACGGCGATGGCCGAGCACCCCGAGGTGTCCCTGGTGGCGCTGACCACCGGGCCGACGAATCTGCTCGCGGCCGTGAACTGCCGGAACTCGGTGGACCTCGCGCGGTATCTGACCGGGCGGATCGCCGCACTGGACGCGATCCGCTCGATCGAGACGGCACCGGTCATCCGCACCGTGAAGCGGGCCGGCGCCCTGCTTCCCCGCCCCGCCCGCTGACATGCGCAGCGGGCGGGGCGGGTGGTGTTCCTTCCGGGAGGCCCGGGGGCCCGGGGGCCCGGAGGCCCGGAGGCCCGGAGGCCCGGAGGCCGGGAGGCCCGGCGGCCTTCGGGAGACCTGCAGACTCTCAGGAGACCTGCAGATTCAGGAGACCTGCAGTGACGTGTCGTCGAGAACGAAGCTGGTCTGGAGGCTGGTGTCCTCGGTGGCGGTGAAGGTGAGCGTGATCCGCTGCCCGGCGTAGGGGCTGAGGTCCAGTGTGTGCTGGGCGTAGCCGGGGGCCGCGTCGGTGTTGGACGAGCTCGTCAGGACCTTGTCACCGACCTTGACCCGGAAGGTGTCATAGGCGGTGCGGTCGGTCTCCGCGGTGTCGATGTGCAGCCAGTACGTCAGCGTCGCCCGGCTGCATCCGGCGGGCACGGTCAGCGACTGGCTGAGGGTGTCGGTCGCGGTGTAGCCGTAGCCACCGAGCCAGGCGAACCGGCTGCCGCCGTGGGCGGACTGCCCCGTGTGGGCGCCGATCGTGCCGGTGTCACCGGTCCAGGGCGAAGTCCCGTTCTCGAAGCCGCCGTTGGCGAGCAACTGCCCGGCGGTGCACCCTCCGGCACCCTTGACCGTCAACGAGAAGGACGTGGTGTGGGTGACCGTCCCGGACCCGGACCCGGACCCGGACCCGGACCCGGACCCGGTGCCGGTGACCGTGACGGGATAGGTGCCGGGCGCGGTGGACGCCGCGGCGGCCACGGTCATCGTGGAGCTCGCACCGCTGGTCACCGAGCCGGGGCTGAACGAGACGGTCACACCCGCCGGGGCGCCGGACGCGGAGAGCGCCACCGTCTGGGCGGAGCCGCTGGTGGTCTGTGTGGCGATCGTCGTGGTGAGGGACTCGCCCGGGGCGACGCTGCCGGCGGCGGGGGTGGCGATCAGCGAGAAGTCGTTCGCGGGGGTGGAGCGGGCGACGGCGAGCTTCCACAGCGTGGACGCGATGCCGTCGACACTGCGGTCGAGTCCGGTGGCGTTGATGTTGGCGGTGGTGTCACATGACTGGTGGTAGCAGGAGTCATAGGCGCGGTTGGCGGTGCCGCCCCACTTCGCCGCCTGCGCCGAAGTCTTCCGGGCGCCGGCGCCCATCGCGTACCCGGAGGTCGGGATGCCGGCCTGCTCGAAGGAGTAGTCGTCGGACCGGCCGGCGCCTTCGGTGTTCTCCTCGGGCTGGAGACCGAGCGAGTCCCAGTACGCCTTCATCGGCTGGGCGGCGGTGGAGGTGAGGTGGTTGATGAAGTAGCCGCCGTTGGGCGAGGCGATCATGTCGAAGTTGTAGTACGCCTTGATCCGGGACCGCTCGGCGGAGGAGAGCGAACCGACGTAGAAGTCCGAGCCGTTGAGGCCCTGCTCCTCGTCCGTCCACCAGGCGAACCGGGCCCGGGCCGCCATCGCGGGGTGGCGCTCCGCGAGGGTGAGGGCGGTCTCCAGGAGGGCCGCCGAACCGGAGCCGTTGTCGTTGATGCCGGGCCCGGCCCCGACGCTGTCGAGGTGCGAGCCGAACATGTACACCGCCGACGTGTCCCCCTGGGGCCACTCGGCGATCAGGTTGGGCCCGGCCCCACTGGCGCAGCCGGAGGTGCAGGGCTGCTCGGTGACGGCGTAACCGGCCGCCTGCAGACGGCCCTTGACGTAGGCGACGGAGTCCCGGTAGCCCTGACCGCTGGATTTACGGGTGCCGCCGTTGCGGTTCGCGATGGCGTTGAGCTCGCTCAGATGCGCCTGGACCTTGGCGACGTCGACATCGGGCGCGTCGTCGGCGGCGAGAGCCCCAAGGGCGGGCACGGGCACGGAGGCGGCGACGGGGGAGGCAGGGGCGGTGGTGGCACGTGCTGCCGGGGCGGGTGCGGCGGATGAGAGAAGTGTGGCGGGTATGGCGGGGGTGACGGATGCGATGGGTGCGGCGGAGACGGGGGCTGCGGTGAGCAGCGCGGCTGCGAGGGTGACGGCGAGGGAGGCGCCGGTCACCGCGAATCTTCGTAACACCAGGGCTCCTTGAGGGGGTGGGTGAGGGGTTGGCCGGAGGCATGGGGGGTGCGCCGTGCCCGTTCGGGCGGCGGATTGCCCAGTGGGGATGGGCATGTCCATGCCCTGCATGGCGGCCGTACCATCACACCGCCGACGCCCTGACGTCAACGGATGTCCCGCGGCGGAGCAGTGTTTGTCGGAAAACAGCAGACGATGCCCGATATCCGGGCACTTTTCGGGGGACGGGAGCGGGGGAGGGGAGCGACGAGGCGCGGAGGGGCGGGGCGCGGAGGAGCGGGCCGTGGAGTGGCGGAGTGGCGGGGTGCTGGAGCGCTGGGCGTTGGGGTGCTGGGGTATTGGGGTGCCGGGGTGCCGGGGTGCCGGGGTGCCGGGGTGTTGGGGTGTCAGAGCTCCGGAGGGCCGGAGGGCCGAATGGCCGGAACGCAGAAACGCCGGACGCCGGAACGCAGAAACGCCGGAGGGGCGGTCGCTGCCGCCCCTCCGGGAATGTTCGCTTCGTGCCGCGTCAACCGACGGGGCTGGAGCCGCCCGGCCGGATACGGCCGCGCCAGGCACCGGTCTCCCGCTCACGCTGCTCGATGTACTTCTTGAAGCGTTGCAGATCGCCCTTGGTGCGATGGTCGATCAGCCCGACCATGTCCGCGGTCTTCTCTGCAGTACCGGTCGGCTCGACCTCCATCACGAGCTGCACCCGGGTGTGGCTGTCGTCCAGGCGCTGGAAGCTGACCACACCCCGCTGCCGGGTGTCGCCGCCGGTGGTCCGCCAGGCGATCCGCTCGTCCGGGAGCTGGTCGATGATCTCGGTGTCGAATTCCCGCCGGACGCCACCGATCTTGGTGGTCCAGTGGTTGTGGCGGTCGTCGAGTTGCCTGATCTCCTCGACGCCCTCCATGAATTGCGGGAACTCCTCGAACTGCGTCCACTGGTTGTAGACGGTGCGGACCGGGACCTCGACGTCTACCGTCTCCTTCACCGTGCTCATGTCCACTCCTCCTCAGTGGTGGCGAATTCCGGTTCGGCGGCCCGGCGTGCGTAGTCCGCACCGGGCCGACGCTCCACCGGGTACCCGCCTCCACCGCCCCTATCCATGGCGGTGGAGGATTTCGAGGGCCTGGAGGTTCCCCGGTGGGTCCGGGGGTTCGGAGGTGCCGGGAGGAGGAAACCGCCGCCCGGCGTCAGCGGTCGGTGAGCATGCCGGTGCGCAGCCGGGAAAGAATGCGGGACAGCAGCCGCGAGACATGCATCTGGGAGACGCCGAGTTCCGCGCCGATCTCCGACTGGGTCAATTCCTGTCCGAACCGGAGCTCGATGAGACGGCGTTCGCGGTCGTCGAGCGTCTGCAGCAGAGGTGCCAGGGTGTGGAGGTCCTCGACCGTCTCCATGCCCGGATCCTCCTCCCCGAGGACATCGGCCAGCGGGCGGCGCTGGTCGGCGGGATCGGGGTCGGTGGGGGTATCGAGGGAGCCGGCGGTGTAGCCATTGGCGGCCACCAGGCCCTCGATGATCTCTTCCTCCGACAGGTCCAGATGTCCGGAGAGTTCGCGAACGGTGGGTTCCCGGTCGAGCTCGTTGTGCAACTGCTCCTTCGCCTTGGCCAGTTCGCTGCGCAGCTCCTGGAGACGGCGGGGGACATGCACGGCCCACCCGGTGTCGCGGAAGAAACGCTTGATCTCCCCGAGGATGTAGGGAACGGCGAAGGTGGAGAATTCGACCCCACGGGCGAGGTCGAAACGGTCGATCGCCTTGATCAGCCCGATGGTGCCGACCTGGATGATGTCCTCCATGTCGTCACCACGGCTGCGGTAACGGCGGGCCACATAGCGCACCATCGACATGTTCATCTCGATGAGCGTGTTGCGGACGTATTGGTACTCGTGCGTGCCTTCTTCGTATTCCTGGAGTCGCGCGAAGAACAGCTTGGAGAATTCGCGCGCGTCACTGGGGGCCACCGCACTCGGGCACGGCACCTCCGGCAGATCCGCGGTCAGTTCGGTGTGCTGCTCGGTTGCGGTGTCATTCACGACGGTGGTCATCACGCCCTCCTGCGCGCCCGACACGCTCGGGCGCCGCAGCGGCCGCCTACCCGGCAGAACAAAAGTCATGCGTCCTTTCCGGTCTGGCGCCACGTCATGCGCCAACGACGGGGCGCCCGGACCGGCCAAGACGCCACCGGTGGGGGACACCGGTCGGGCGCGAAGTTGACGCTGCGGGGGCCCGGGTCGGGTGACAGGCTGACGGGGCGGGACCCGGGGCGGGCGAGGGGCCGATGGTGGGGACCCGGGTTGGGCGAGAGGCCGGTGGTGGGTGACACGGGGCGGGCGAGAGGCCGGTGGTGGGGACCCGGTGCGGGGGGAGAGAGAGTTCGCCCGGGAACCGGGTGGCTTCGGAGGCCGGCCGGATCACCCGGGCGTCTCCGGCCTTGCGCGGGAATACCGTCCCCCCGCCCCCGCGTTGTGGCCTGCAAGGGGCGCGTCCGACCCCTACGGGATCTGTTCGACCACCCCCTACGGGCCTCCCCACCTCCTCCGGGTCTCCCACCCCCTACGGGTCCCCACACTCTGCGGGCCTCTCCCCCCGAGCCGCCACACCAGCCCACCGCGTTCCGCCCACCGCGCTCAGCCCATGGCGCCACGCCGCCCGAGGTCCAAGCTGCCCGGGCGTTCAAGCTGCCTGGAGGTTCAAGCTGCCTGGGTGAGTTCGGCGCGGCCGAAGAGGAGTGCGTATCCGGAGGGGAGCTGGGCGAGTACGCGGGTGAGGAGCTCGGGGCCGGCGAGCTGGGCGACGGTGTTGAGGACCGCGCCGGTGTCCCAGCGGGTGGTGGCCGCGGTGCCGCCGGTGCGGGCGGCGAGGTCCTTCACGAATCCCCAGCCGGTGAGGCGTTCGCCGTGGGTACAGGGAATCTCGGCGGTGAACGCCAGGGCCGCCTCGACGGGCAATCGGGCCGCGAGCTCGACGCGTTCGTCACCGGTGAGCTGCCGCCCCAGTGCCGCCAGCACGGCGCGTACGACTTCCTCCGCTCGCTCCCGGGTGGGGTACGCCCCTTCGTACCGGACCCGTTCCAGCATCTGGTCGAACGTCATGCCCGGTGCGGGCCGACCCGTTTCAGGCTGGGTGTACATCGGTTACGCGGTCGCCTTTCTCGTCAACTCGTCCACTGGTCAGCGGGAATTCTTGGTCGGTCACATGACCAGCCGCCGGGGCCGGCCACGGACGCGGTGGGGGCAAGGCCGATCGAACCGCCCGAACCGATCGCGGCGTGCGTGCCGTGCGTGCCGTGGGCGTGCCGTGCGCGCCGGGGGACGTCGCCCGGTTGTTCAGTCGGTGGGCTGTCGCTGTCCCGCGCCCCCACCGATGGTGATCTTGCGGGGCTCGGTGCGTTCGGCGACCGGGATGCGCAGGGTCAGCACACCGGCGTCGTAGGAGGCCGTGACGTGCTCGGTGTCGAGGGTGTCGCCCAGGACGATCTGCCGGGAGAAGACGCCCAGCGGGCGTTCGCTCAGGTGCATCCGCACGTCGTCCGCCTCGGCGGCCGGTCGGCGTTCGGCCTTGACGGTCAGCACGTTCCGCCGGACGTCGATGTCGATCGCGTCGGGGGAGACGCCCGGCAGATCGAGCGCGATCACGAACTCCGCGCCCGTGCGGTAGGCGTCCATCGGTATGGGGGCGGGCCTCGACCAGGTGCCGGAAACGCCCAGCAGCGCCTGGGTGAACCGGTCGAGCGGGTGGCACGGGTCGGTGCGCATCAACATCGTGAAACACCTCCAGTGGCTTCGGGCGGCAGTGCCTGCCAATGCGCGTCACCTGACCTCAGTTGTAGCATGTCGTCGACTCGTTGACAACTTCCATGTCATCCAAAGGGTGACAGGCGGCGGCGATTCCCGTTTCGCCCGCCGCCCGCCGCCCGCCGCCCGCCGCCCGCCGCCCGCCGCCCGCCGCCCGCCG